>CALMAQ010000225.1 GCA_937859745.1 uncultured Verrucomicrobiota bacterium
CCTCACCACCTTTATCCAAAAGATGGTCAATCAACCTCACAGTGCGTAACTCCTGCACTAGGTTGAGCGGGTGTCTTATAACAGGGGACCTAAACGGCCGTGCCTATTAAAGCGCGGTACATGTGCGCTAAATTGCATCTTCCGGATAACTGATCGGTGACTATGGAGCAGCAGCTGCCGCATTAAGAGGATTATTAAGAGTACAACCGGCCAGCCATGCTCCAGCCACAGGCGTGAGAATATTGGCCGTGGCACCTCCCGCCGCACCCGTTGCCCCGTAATCTTCATGGTTAGCGTTGAGGGTGTCAACAGAGCCACTGTTGTCCAAGTGGATGACGACAGCCTTCGTGCCACCCCACGTCCCACCCTTTGCGGTTTTGTCAGCGGAGTAGTTATAGGCTCCGTTGGCGGTGGTCGCATCGAAGACGATAGGGTACGAAGAATTCATGGTATCATTCAGATGGTCCATGTAGGCGTACGCACACTCGCCCGCACTAAGAGTCTGCCCGTTGGTGTATGTGCCAGCGGGATCCAGCACGTTGTTTGGAGCGGTGACCGCTGCATAGCCGGAGGCCAATTTGTTCCAGAAGATGGTCTCGTTTGTCAGGTAAGTGGGAAAGAGCGCGGAGAACGCCTGATTAGATGAGGTGATGGCACCCATCGCGGGACTGGCACCAGAGGCGGCAGGAACTCCCTGGGTTGGATAGGTTCCGTCGTTGTCGCCAGCGAAAAGTTTGAGCGCTAGACCGATCTGCTTAGCTTGCGCCAACGCCTTGGTCTGCGAGCCTTTGATCTGCACACTGTTAAAAACCGGCAGTGCGATGCCGGCAAGGATGCCGATGATGGTGATGACGACGAGCAACTCAATCAGGGTGAACGCCACCGTGAACAATTTCTTTTTAATCATGTGCTTGAGGGGAATGCTGATGTTTTGAGCCGATGCGAGAAAAATAGAGGTCGCCACGACAGGGTCAAAACATTTTCCGCTAGCGGGAAGATATTAACTTGGCCGTAACGGTCCGGTAACAATCGCCGGATTTTCGGTCGCCTTTTCCCCTCGTGCGAGGCGGAAACCGACCACCGCCAAAGGCGGCAAACTCACGATGAGCGAGTAGTCTTTTCCCTGCCAGGGTTGCGCTTCGGCCTCCTGCCCGCCGCAGTTGCCCACGTTGCTACCGCCGTAAGTTTGCGCGTCGGTGTTGAGGATTTCCTCGTAGTAACCTGCCTCCGGCGCACCCATGCGGTAGCCGTGGCGCACGACAGGGGTGGCGTTGACGATGAACAACAGCACTCCACCAGAGCACGACCGGCGCACAAACGAAATCACGCTGTTGTCGGCGTCGCCGAAGTCGATCCATTCGAATCCCTCGTAGCTGTCGTCGATCTCGTAGAAGGCGGGTTCGTGACGGTAGAGGTGATTGAGGTGCTGGACCATCCGGCTCAGGCCGTCGTGGAGCGGTTCGCTGAGCAAATGCCAGTCGAGGCTGCGGTTGTATGCCCACTCCTTGCGCTGGCCGAACTCCCCACCCTGGAAAAGCAGCTTCTTGCCCGGGTGCGCCCACATCCAGGCCAGGAACATCCGCAGGTTGGCGAACTTCTGCCAGTCGTCGCCGGGCATCTTCTCCAGCAGCGACTTCTTGCCGTGGACGACCTCGTCGTGGCTAAGCACAAGCACAAAATGCTCCGAGAAGGCATACACCAGCGAGAACGTAATATCGCTCTGGTGAAAGCGGCGGTGGATAGGATCTAGCGCCATGTAGCGCAGGCTGTCGTTCATCCAGCCCATGTTCCACTTGAATCCGAAACCCAAGCCGCCCACGTAGGTGGGACGGCTGACCGCTGGCCAGGAGGTGGATTCCTCCGCAATGGTCATGATCCCCGGGAACTGCCCGTAAGCGAGCGTGTTGAACTCCTGCAAAAACTGGATTGCCTCCAGATTTTCGCGTCCGCCAAAGGCATTCGGCACCCATTCGCCCACCTTCCGGGAATAATCCAGGTAGAGCATCGAGGCGACGGCATCCACGCGCAGGCCGTCGATGTGGTAGCAGTCCAGCCAGAACAGGCCATTGGCGACGAGGAAGTTGCGGACCTCGTTGCGGCCGTAATTGAAGATCAGCGTGCCCCAATCGACGTGCTCGCCCTGGCGGGGGTCGCTGTGCTCGTACAGGTCGGTGCCGTCGAACTCGGCGAGGCCGTGTGCGTCCTTCGGGAAATGGCCCGGCACCCAGTCGAGCAGGACGCCGATACCTCGCTGGTGGCAGCAATCCACGAAATAACGAAACTCGTCGGGATTGCCGAAGCGGCTGGTCGGGGCAAAATAGTTGGTGATCTGGTAGCCCCAAGAGCCGTCGAAAGGATGCTCGGCGACGGGCATCAGCTCGATGTGGGTAAAACCCATGTCCACGACGTAATCCAGGAGCACGCTGGCCAGTTCGCGGTAGCTCAAAGGGCGGTCGCCCTCCTCGGGCTTGGTCCGCCAACTGCCCAGGTGGCATTCGTAGATGCTCACCGGTTGGTGCTGCCAGTTCTTGGTCTGGCGGGTCCGCATCCATTCGTCGTCGCTCCAGGCGTAGCGATGGAGGTCCCACACCAGGGAAGACGTTTTGATGCCGTGCTGGTTGTAGAACGCGAACGGGTCGCTTTTCAGTTGGATGTGGCCGTGCGCCCCGCGCACCTCGAACTTGTAGTGGGTGCCTTCGTCCACACCGGGCAGGAAGATTTCCCAGACGCCGCCGCTAAGCTTCCGCATCGGGTTGACGCGGCCGTCCCAACCGTTGAAATCGCCCACGATGCTGACGCGTTGCGCGTTGGGTGCCCAGACAGCGAAAGCGCAGCCCTTCACCCCGCCGATATCCGTCAGATGCGCGCCCAGTTTCTCGTAGATGCGGTGGTGATTACCCTCGGAGAAAAGATGGATGTCCAACGGCCCGAGGATCGGCCCGAAGGAATAGGGATCAGCCGCCAGGTGCTGGTTGCCGGAGTCGTCCGTCAGGCGCAGACGATAGGCGGGTGGATACTCACCGTCGGGCAGGAGGGCCTCGAAAAAGCCCGCGTCGTGGACTTTGTCGGCTTCGATCACCTGTTGCGTCCCACCGGAAAGCACGACCGCCACCTCGCGCGCGGACGGCGCGAATACGCGCACCGCCCAAGAGCCATCCACCCGGTGCGGCCCGAGGAAAGCGAAAGGATCGCCGTGGGTGGCCGCCAGGATGGAGTCGAGTTCGGCGTTGTCGAAGGTAAGGTGGCGCAGTTTCATGGGGTGGCGTGGGAGGATCAGCGCGGTACGGGGAGGTTTTGCGGCCCCGGCGTATTGGGAAATCGTGCTGGCGCGCCGACTTGGCTCTCTCCGCCGCGTCTACGGGTGCCGGATGCTGGACATTCTCCCGCCGCTGGCCTGTCTCCTGCTTGTTTTCTTCGGCATGGCTTCGCTCCGTATCATGATGCTGCTGGTTGCTCTGGCGGTCTGCTATCTGTTGTTCGTCCGTACCCAAACGGTGCCGGGAACGCGCAAGGACGGCACCGCCGACGGGCTGCCCCCTGGAACCACGGCGCAAAGCCAGTACAGACAGGCAATGGACAAGGCTCACGCCGCCGCTCGCCAAATGCAGGAACAACGCGCCGAAGCCGACGCGCCCTGAACGCGCCCGCGCCCGCGAAATTGCGCGGGAAACGCTGCGACGCCCGCCCGCCTTCGTGGTAGGCTGCGGGCCATTATGGAATTCAAGCTCGCCTCTGACTACGAGCCGCGCGGCGACCAAGCGCAGGCCATCGCCAAGCTCACCAAATCGCTCAGGGCAGGCAACCGGCACCAGACGCTGCTCGGCGTCACGGGTTCGGGCAAGACTTTCACGGCGGCGAACGTCATCCGCAACCTCGGCCGGCCGACGCTGGTCATCTCGCACAACAAGACGCTCGCGGCCCAGCTCTACTCCGAGTTCAAGCAGTTCTTCCCGGAGAACGCCGTCGAGTACTTCGTCAGCTATTTCGACTACTACCAACCCGAGGCCTACATCCCTCGGACCGACACCTACATCGAAAAGGATTCGTCGATCAACCAGGAGATCGAGCGGCTGCGCCTTTCCACTACCAGCGCGCTCCTTTCGCGGCGGGATGTCATCGTGGTTTCCAGCGTGAGCTGCATCTACGGCCTCGGCTCGCCGGAGGACTATCGTGCGATGCTGACACCGCTCTCCGTCGGGCAGCAGATCAGCCGGGAGGCTTTCTTGGCCAAGCTGGTGGACATGCTCTACGAGCGCAACGACATCGCGTTTACCCGCGGCAAGTTCCGCGTGCGCGGCGACGTGATCGAGGTCCACCCCGCCAACGAGGACGAACAGGGCATCCGCGTGGAGTTCTTCGGCGATGAGATCGACCGCCTGAGCTACTTCGATCCCCTGACCGGCAAGGTGGACAAATCCGTGCCCGGCCTGACGCTCTTCCCCGCCAAGCAATTCGTCACGCCCTACGAAAAGCTCCGCCGTGCCCAGACCACCATCCGCGAGGAGTTAGACGGACGCATCGCGCAATTCGAGGGCGAGGGCAAGCTCCTGGAGGCGCAACGCCTCAAGATGCGGACCGAATACGACCTCGAAATGCTCCAGGAGATGGGCTTCTGCTCGGGAATCGAGAACTACACGCGCCACCTCAGCGGCCGTCCGCCCAATTCCACGCCGTACACGCTGCTGGACTTCTTCCCGGACGACTTCCTGCTGGTGATCGACGAGAGCCACGCGACCGTTCCGCAAGTCGGCGGCATGTACGAGGGCGACCGCTCGCGCAAGAGCGTGCTGGTAGACTACGGTTTCCGCCTGCCCAGCGCGATGGACAACCGGCCGCTGAAGTTCCCCGAGTTCATGGCGCACCAGCGCCAAGTCCTCTACATCAGCGCCACGCCCGCTCAGTTCGAGATCAACAACAGCGTGGTGGGCAACAAGGCCTATATCCCTCATCCGCGCGAGGCCGCCGGAACCATCGGCGAGGGGGAAACCGTGCCGGTCCGGCTGGCAGGCATGGTCGCCGCCGAGTCGCCGGGCACCTACCGCGCCACGACGCCCGCCGAGCCCGCCACCCTGCCCCGGCCGAACCTCAAGATCATCCGCCGCCACGCCACGCCCGTCGCCGACGGCGAAGTGACGCCGGAAAAAGGCACCGCCGGCTCCGTCGACTACGCGGACCGGCACGTCACCAGCGACATCGCCGACAGTTTCGACGTGTTCGTGGACGGGCAACCCCTGATCGTCGAGCAGATCATCCGTCCCACGGGGCTCCTGGACCCGGTCATCAGCGTGCTTCCGCTCAAGAACCAGATCGACGAGACCATCGAAGCCTGCCGCCAGCGCATCGAGGCGGGCGAACGCATCCTCGTCACGACGCTGACCAAGCGCACGGCCGAAGACCTCACGGATTACCTGCGCGACGTGGGCATGAAGGTCCGCTATCTGCACAGCGACATCGACACCATCGAGCGGGTGGAAATTCTCCGCGGGCTCCGCGCGGCGGAGTTCGACATCCTCGTGGGCATCAACCTGCTGCGCGAGGGCCTGGACCTGCCGGAAGTCTCGCTCGTGTGCATCCTTGACGCGGACAAGGAAGGCTACCTCCGCAGCCAGACCTCGCTGATCCAGACGGCGGGCCGCGCCGCGCGCCACGTCAACGGCACCGTGATCCTCTTCGCGGACACCGTCACGCAGAGCATGCGGAAATTGCTGGAAGTCACGGAGTACCGCCGCAAGCGCCAGATCGAGTACAACGAGGCTCACGGCATCACCCCCCAGAGCGTGCGCCGCGCCGTGCAGGAGAGCCTCCATGTCATCCTCAAGGGCAAACAGAAGGAAGAAAGCGTCATCCGCGAGGTCGGAGGCGATTTCAGCATCAGCGAAGTTCTGCGCGAGCTGGAGGCGGAAATGGCGGCGGCGGCGGCCAGCCTGGAGTACGAGCGCGCGGCGCTCCTGCGCGACCAGATCATGGAATTGAAGAACGGTACCGGCATCTCCAAAATCGAGCCGAAGCGGCGGCCCGGGAAGGTGAATTACCGGCAGGGTCCGGGCCGTGGCGGCGCGGCAGTACCAGCGGAGGGTCCCGTGGCGCGCCCGGCGTTGAAGTTCCGCCGTCCCGGAAAAGCGTAACCGCGCGATTGAACGACGGACGGCTTGGCCCCCGAATTGCTTCTGGCTGGAGGAGTGTCCCGAAAGTCCTGGTTTTCTGTCGTCCTTGTCGCCGCCGGGTGGCTCGCGCTCTTCTCACCCGCAGTCCGGGCGCAGGTCCCGGCTGCCGCCGCGCCCGACCCAGCGCTCGGCGAACTCAAGGAAGTGCCGTTGACCGCGCTGTCCAGCCCCTACGTCACTCCACTGGGCACAGCCGCGCTTTCCATCCGGGCAAACGAGTGGAAGCACGCGGAGACGGAAAACTTCATTTACCACTATTTTCACAGCTTCATTGCCACCCCGGTTTCCGTGGAAGCGGAATATTACTACCGCGTCGTCTCCAAGGACCTGGGCAAAGACACCTCGCACTGGGAGCGCAAGGCCCACATCTTTGTGTTTGAACAGCCCGAAGACTGGCGGACGTTCCAGACCAAGGCCAATCTCGATCCTTGGACGGGCGGCATCCACCAGCACGGCGAACTCTTCATCCAGCGCGACCCGAGCTACAAGTTCAAGGGCAGCACCCTGGGGCACGAGACGACCCACCTCGTCGTGGACCGCTTCTACGGCTCCAACGTGCCGCTCTGGCTCAACGAAGGGTACGCGGAGTACGTCTCGCGCGTCGCCTACGCGAGCTTCAACCGGGCCCGCGGCTACACGGCGCATCCCCGCACGGATGCGCTCGTGGCAGGCGCGTACCTTCCCCTAGACCAACTCACCAACCTGTTGACCTATCCCGCCGATGTGAACGAGGTGCGCGCCTTCTACACGGAATCCGAGAAGCTGGTGCGCTTCCTGAGCGCGGCGGACAAGGCGAAGTTCCTGCAACTCCTTGACCGCCTCGCCAAAGGCAGCCTCTTCGACAACGCCTTGCACGCCAGCTACGGCTCGCAGTACCCGTCGATCCACCAGTTGGAGGAAACCTTCAAGCCCTACGCCATGCAAAACACCGCCGTCGCTAGCACGGCGAACGGCGCGAACCCGCCTTAGCGGACCTTCGGACAGACCCACTTTTTCCTCGTTGCGACCCGCCAGGCCGACTTAGATAATCCGCTCCATGCGAAAACTGTTTCCCGCCCCGTGTCTCCTAATGTTCGTGCTCCTGCTCGCCGGATGCGACACCCCAGAGCAAAGCGGAGAACGCGCGCGACGCCTGGCCCAACGCGCGGCCATCCTCAACGAGGCCCCGGGGGACTACTACATCGGACGCCGTTACTACAACCCGAACTACAAGTTCTGGGGCTACCTGCGCCGACCCGGCCAGCCGTGGAAAGACGCCAAGCTCGTGATGATGAACGAGAACAAAAAACTGGCTCCCGACCGGGAGCTCAACCAGTTTGGCGTGGACGATAATTGCGAATACAAGGTCTACGGCCACTTCACCGGCGACACGGTCTACGAACCGGCCAGCAACCAAGTCTACCCGGAGTTCCTGTTGACCGGCTACGAACTGCGCGACCGCAATCCTCCGTCGATCTTCCCGCCCGGCAGCCGTCTGCCGGACACGGGCATCAACCAGCCGGATTGATCCCCGCCATCAGCGGCCTAGATATGCCTCGCGCACCTGCGGATTCTGGCGCAGCGCGGACGAGGCGTCCGCGAGGATGATCCGGCCGGTCTCCAGCACGTAGCCGTGGTTAGAAATTTCCAGCGCCAAGTTGGCATTTTGCTCGACCAGCAGGATCGTCATCCCGAGCTGGCGGTTGATCTCCACGATCTTCTCGAAGATCGTTTTGACCAGGATCGGCGCGATGCCCAAGGAAGGTTCGTCCAGCATCAAAAAGCGGGGCTTGCCGGTGAGGGCACGTCCGATGGCGAGCATCTGCTGCTCGCCGCCCGAAAGGGTGCCCGCCGCCTGTTTTTCGCGTTCCCTCAGGCGCGGGAAGATGCCGAAGATGTAGTCGAGGTCCCGCTGGAACTCCGCTCCCAGCTTCAGGCGGTACGCTCCCATCTTGAGGTTTTCGAGTACGGTCAGATTGGCGAACACCATGCGTCCTTCGGGCACATGGGAGATCCCGCGGGCGACGATCTGATGGGCAGGCAGGTTGGTCAGTTCCTGGCCGTCGTAGCGGATGCTCCCGGCACGCACCCGCGCGAGGCCCGAAATCGCCCGCAGCGTGGTCGATTTGCCTGCGCCGTTCGCCCCGATCAGGGTCACGATGCTGCCCGGCTCGACCTTGATCGAAATCCCGTGCAGGGCCGCGATGGAGCCGTAGCTGACCTGGACGTTGTCGAGTTCAAGCATCGGCTGTCCCCGCCTCCGGCGGCTGTTCGCCCAGGTAAGCTTCGATCACCTTCGAGTTCTTCGTGATTTCCCCGGGGTTGCCCTCCGCGATTTTGACGCCGTGGTCGAGCACGAAGATGCGCTCGCAGATGCCCATGACCACCTTCATGTCGTGTTCGACGAGCAGAACGGCAATCTCGAACTTTTCCTTGATGAAGCGGACCAGCCGGGTGAGTGCCTCCTTCTCGGTGGGATTCATCCCGGCGGCGGGCTCGTCAAGCAGCAGCAGCTTCGGCCGCGTGGCCAAGGCGCGGACGATTTCGAGGCGGCGTTGATCGCCGTAGGACAGGTTCTTGCAGAGCACGTCCCGGTGGCGGCCGAGGTCGAAGATGTCGAGCAGCTCCATCACCTGACGGTCCACGTCGGCCTCCTCGCGGTAGAAGGCCGGGAAGCGGAACAGCGCGTGCGAAAAGCCGTGCTTGAGGCGCAGGTTGAACGCGGCGCGCACGTTGTCGAAGACCGAGAGCGAGGCAAACAGGCGGATGTTCTGGAACGTCCGCGCGATGCCCAGCCCGGCGATCCGGTTGGGCTTCATCCCGGCGATGGCTTTATCGCCGAGGGTGATACTGCCGCACGTCGGCCGGTAAACGCCAGTGATGATGTTGAACACGGTCGTCTTGCCCGCGCCGTTCGGCCCGATCAGTCCCGCCAGATCGTGCGGGCCGATCTTTAGGTCGAGACCGGACACCGCCGTTAGCCCGCCAAAGCGGACCGTGCATCCTTGGAGTGAGAGCAAGGTAGACATGCGGGAAGCCGTCACGCGGCCTTGGGCACCTTGCGCGTCGCCGATGCGCCGAACGCGCGCAGGCCGCCGAAAAGCCCCTGCGGACGCAGGAGCATCAGCGCGATGAGCACCAGGGCGTAGATGATCGTGCGGTTGGCGGCGAGCTGGCGCAGCCACGTCGGCAGGAAGGTGTACCCAGCCACGAAGCGCAGGTATTCCGCCAGCACGGTCAGCAGTACGGCCGCGAAGGCCACACCCGGCGTGCTGCCCATCCCCCCGAGGATGACGATGATGACGATCTCGATGGATCGTTGAAAATCGAAGCCCGCCGGGTTGATGTAGGTCGTCGTATGAGCGTAAAGGCCGCCGCCGATCCCCGCGAAGAACGCGCCCAGCACGAAGGCGACCACCTTGTACTTGGTGGTGTCCACGCCCATGGCCTCCGCCGCCACCTCGTCGTCGCGCACGGTGAGGAACCCGCGGCCGTAGGTGGAGTCGATCAGGCTGACCACGATGTAGATCGTCGCCGCCGCCACGGCGTAGGCCCAGAAGAAGGTGGTGTAGTTGGGGATGCCGCTGTAGCCGCGTGCGCCGCCGATGGCATCCGTGTTCTGGATGACGACGCGGATGATTTCGCCGAAGCCGAGCGTCACGATGGCGAGGTAGTCGCCCCGAAGCCGCAGGGACGGCACGCCGACCAGCAGGCCAGTCAGCGCCGCGAGGATGCCGCCCGCGACGAGCGCCACGACGAACTGCAACACCAACGGCAGACCGTGGACGGCGGCGACGCCGGAGTTCGCCACCCAGAGCACGGCGTTGACGGCATGGTCGAACGCGAGCACCAGCGCGCCGAGCAGGCGGGCGAACAGGGCCGCGGATGGCTCGGGGTAGGTGACGAGCGGCAGCGGCACGCCCAGCGTGACGATGCTCGCCGTGTATGCGCCAACCGCCATGAACCCCGCATGACCGAGCGAGAACTGCCCGGTGTAGCCGTTGATGAGGTTGAGGCTGACCGCCAAGGTAATGTTGATCCCGACGAAAATGATGACCTGCAGGTAGTACTCGTTGATCGCACCCGAGAACCGGGAGAGCAGCGCGCTGCCCAGCACGGCCAGGAGCAGCCAGACCTTTTTGGAACGCAGATATCGGCTCACGGCAAAGAAAACAGCCTCAAACCTTCTCGACCTGCGCCTTGCCAAGCAGACCGGCGGGACGGAACAGCAGGATGATGATGAGCACCGAGAAAGCGATGGCGTCGCGGTACGACGAGAACGACGAGCCGCCAACGAACGTTTCCACCACGCCGATGAGCACCGCCCCGACCGCCGCCCCGGGCAGGTTGCCGATGCCGCCGAGCACTGCCGCGACAAACGCCTTGATGCCGGGCAAGATTCCCATGAGCGGATCAATCGACGGGTTCGAGATGGCCCACAGGATGCCCGCTGCCCCGGCCAGCGCCGAGCCGAGGCCGAAGGTGAAGCTGATGACCGTGTCCAAGTTTACTCCCATGAGCGCCGCGGCCGTGGGGTTGTTCGACAGCGCCCGCATGGCCAGACCCAGCTTCGTGCGCTTGACGATGAAGGACAGCGCGGCGAGCAGCGCCGCCGTGACGCCGACCGCGATGATCTGGCTGCGGGTAATGGTCAGCGCGCCGGTGCCTTCCAGCGCACTGTCGGTGATGAGGTCGGGAAAGGATTTCGGGTCCGGTCCGAAAAGGTACTGGCCCCCATATTCGAGGAGCAGTGACACGCCAATGGCCGTGATGAGCACCGTCAGCTTGGGGCGGCTGCGGAGCGGACGGTACGCCAGTTTCTCGATGACGATGCCCAGGCCAGCGCACAGGGCCATCGCCGTCAGCAGGACCACGCACACGCCCACGGGCATCCACGCTCCCGGGAAGTGCGGCATGAGCTTGGGAGTCAGCCAATAGCCCGCGAACGCCCCGATCATGAACACGTCCCCGTGCGCGAAGTTAATGAAGCGCAGCACCCCGTAAACCATCGTGTAGCCTAGGGCGATGAGCGCGTAGAAGGCCCCGAGCGACACCCCGTTGATGAGTTGCTGGAAAAATTCGGTGCCGCTCATGTTGCCGTGTTCCCACGCCTGCCACTGCCTCAAGCCGACCTTTTCAGGGTGCGACCGACGCAACAAACTTATTGTCCTTGCCATCTACCCGAAGTACCACGGCAGACTTCGTCGCGTTGCGGTTGGCGTCGATGGTAATCTTACCCGTCACCGCGTCGTAGTCCTTCACCTTGGCCAGGATGTCGCGCACCTTGCCGCCGTCCGTTGTCCCGGCCTGCTTGATGGCGTCGGCCAGGATCATCATGGCGTCGTAGCCAAGGGGAGCCATGCCGTCAGGCATCGTTTTGTACTTGGCTTGGTACTTCTTGACGAAGTCCTGCACCTTCGGGGCCGTGTCCGCCGCGGAGAAGTGGGTGGAAAAGTAGCAGCCGTCGAGTGAATTGCCCGCGATTTCGGCCAGTTTCGGGCTGTCCCAGCCGTCGCCTCCGAGCAGCGGCACCTTCAGCCCCAGGATGCGCGCCTGCTTGCCGATGAGGCCCGCTTCCGTGTAATAGCCCGGCACGAAGATCGCGTCGGGCTGCGCGGCCTTGATGGCCGTCAGCTGCGCGCGAAAATCCTTGTCCTTGCCGCTGCCGCTATACGAGCGTTCGATGACGATCTGGCCGCCGTTCTTCTTGTAGTATTCCGTGAAGAACTGGGAAAGACCCTTGGAATAATCGCTGGTCACGTCGGAGAGGACGGCGACCTTCTTGGCGTGGAGCGTGTCGAGCGCGAACTTCGCCATCACTGTGCCCTGGAACGGGTCGATGAAGCAGACGCGGAAGATGTAGTCACCCTTTTCGGTGACGGTCGGGTTGGTGGAACCGGGCGAGAGCATGGGCACCTTGGCCTCCTGACAGATGGGCGCGGCTTCCAGGGAGCGCGAACTGGCGATCTCACCGATCACCGCAATTACCTTGTCGCTGTTGATGAGCTTCTTGACGGCTGCCGATGGCTGGCCGGGCTTGGACTGGTCGTCCTCCACGACCACCTTGACCTTGCGTCCCCCGAGCAGGCCGCCAGAATTGTTGATCTCGTCGGCAGCCAACTCCACCCCGTTGTCCGAGTTGATGCCGAAAGTGGCCTCGCTGCCCGTCAGGGAGGCATATTCACCCACGGAGATGTCCTGGGCCGCGGCCGGCCCGGCGGAAACGAGCGCGGCGCACAAGAATAACAGCAGGATCGACGGCAGCTTTGGCTTCGGCATGCGGCTGTTTTAAGTTCTCCGCCCGCCGATTGCAACCAGAGATCAACGCCGGACGAGAACGCGCTGGCGATCGGGCCGCTTTTCGGCCATAGGTCAAGCGTCAAAACGGGCGTCCGGGTGGAGCAGCTCCGGCGTTTCAAGCTATCTTCCCCTTCGCCATGGCACGCACCTACAAACTCAACAAGTCAGCCCCCGACAACCCCGCCGGGCGGCGGATCGACTACGCCAAGGAACTCAACGCCCAGCAGTGCGCCGCCGTGACCGCCGGGCCGGGGCCGATGCTCGTCATCGCCGGGGCGGGCAGCGGGAAGACGCGTACCCTGATCTACCGGGTGGCCTATCTGCTGGAACAGGGGGTCGAGCCGCACAACATCCTTCTGCTGACCTTCACGAATAAGGCCGCGCGCGAGATGCTCGACCGCGTGGCGACCCTGCTGACCGAAGGCACCGATGGCCTGTGGGGCGGGACGTTCCATTCCATCGGCAACAAAATCCTGCGCCGCCACGCGGAGAGCCTCGGATTCCGACGCGGGTTCTCCATCATGGACCGCGAAGACCAGGAGGACCTGATGAAAACGGTCATCGCGGCGGCCGGGATCGACCCCAAGGAGAAACGCTTCCCCAAGGCCGAGGTCGTCGCGGACATTTTCAGCATGTCCGTGAACACGAACCGCAACGTCGGGCACGTCGTGAATACGAAGTACCCCTACTTTCTGGACCAAGTGGACCAACTCCAGAACGTGCATCTGCGTTACGAGGCCAAGAAAAAGAGCACGAACGCGATGGACTTCGACGACCTGCTCGTCAAGACCCTCGACCTCCTGCGGAACCACGACGAGGTTGCCGCCATCTACCAGAAACAGTTCCAGTATGTGCTCGTGGACGAGTACCAGGACACCAATCACATCCAGGCCGAGTTCGTGGATAAACTGGCCGAGCAGCATCAGAACGTGATGGTGGTCGGTGACGACGCCCAATCGATCTACTCCTGGCGCGGGGCGGACTTCCAGAACATCATCCAGTTCCCCCGGCGCTATCCCGCCGCGCGCACCTACAAGATCGAGACGAACTACCGCAGCGTCCCCGAAATCCTGCACGTCGCTAACGCCGCCATCGAGGCGAACGAGCAACAATTCCCGAAGGAACTCCAGGCGGCGCGCGAGACGCGCTCGGTCAAGCCCGCGCTGCTCGAACTCAACGACTCGAACCAACAGGCGCTCTTCGTGACCCAGCGCATCCTCGAACTCCGCGATGAGGGCGTCGAACTCAACGAAGTCGCCGTGCTCTACCGGGCGCATTATCATTCGATGGAACTCCAACTGGAGATGACGCGGCACGGCGTCCCTTTCCAGATCACCAGCGGGCTGCGGTTCTTCGAGCAGGCGCACATCAAGGACGTGGCCTCGTTCCTGAAGTTCGTCACCAACCAGCGCGACGAGGTGGCGTTCAAGCGCATCGTGCGCCTCCTGCCCGGAATCGGTGGCACCGCGGCGGACAAGCTGTGGGCGCAGTTCGAGCAGGCGTTGGATGGCGGCGAGGCGGTTGATTCGTTCTCCCACGCCTTCGCCGGGGCGAAGTTGGGTGCCAAGAGCGAGAAGATGTTCAAGCAATTCGTCCACACGCTCGAAGAGATCGCCCCGGGCGGTAAACCCATCGCGCCGTCGTCCGCCATCGAGAGCGTGGTCCAGGCCGTGTACGAGGATTACGCCAAGGCAAAGTTCCCAAACTACGAGGCTCGGGCGGAAGACTTGAAGGTGCTCGCCAACTACGCCCGGCAGTACGCCGACCCCGCCGAGTTCCTTTCCCAGCTGGCGCTGGTCACGGCGCTGGAAACCGAGGCGGCGTTGACGCCAAACGACGAGACGCGCGACAGCGAGCGCGTCACCCTCTCGAGCATCCACCAGGCGAAGGGTCTGGAATGGCGCGTGGTGTTCGTCATCAACCTGACGGAAGGCTCTTTCCCGAGCAACCGTTCGCTCGAATCCCCCGCTGCCGTGGAGGAAGAGCGGCGGTTGTTCTACGTCGCCGTGACCCGTGCCTGCGACGAACTCTACCTGACCTACCCCTACATGCGGCTGAACGCTGGTTACGGGGACATGTTCCAGCGGCCCTCGCGCTTCCTGCTCGAAGTGCCAACGGAACTGGTCGAGAAGTGGGAGATCGAACGCAACTTCTGACGCCCCGCTCCCCCGCCCCGGCTAGACGGTGCTGGCGGCGTTCGGATAACTGCCGAGAATTTTGACGAAGCTGGCCCGATCTTCCAGCGCCCGGAGTGCATCGACCAGCTTCTGGTCCTGGCGGTGCCCATCCACATCGACGAAGAACACGTATTCCCACTGCCTGCGCTTGGAAGGGCGGCTTTCGATCTTGCTCATGCTGATGCCGGAGGTCTGGAGCGGTTCCAGGGCGTTGAACAGAGCACCGGCCCGATCCGGCACGCCGAACATCAGGGACGTGCGGTCATTTCCCGTGGGCGGGCAGTCCCGGGCACCGATCACGAGAAAGCGGGTGGTGTTGTTGGCGAGGTCCTGGACGCTGGATTCCAGGATTGTCAGGCCGTGCAACTCGGCCACCATCCGGCCCGCCAGAGCGGCGGCATCGTCAGCCTTGGCCGCCATCTCGCCCGCGCGGGCCGTGCTGGCCACGTCGATCTGATCCGCATCGGGTAGATTGACGCGCAGCCATTGGCGGCATTGGCCGAACACCTGCGGGTGGCTGAACACCCGCCGGATAGCCTGCCGCGGAACCCTCGCCATCAGATGGTGCTCGATCCGGAGAGCCAATTGCGCACAGATCCGCAAATCGCTCTCGATGAACACATCCAGCGTGTGGTTGACCGCGCCTTCCGTGGAGTTCTCGATGGGGACCACGCCGTAGTCGGCCCGGCCGCGGGCCACGGCGTCGAACACGTCGCTGATGCTCAGTTGCGAGAGGTAGCGGACGCTCGCGCCGAACTTGCCGCGGGCCGCCTGGTGGGTCCAGGTGGCCTCGGGGCCGAAATAGGCGATGGCGAGGTCTTTCTCCAGCGCCAGCGAGGCGGACATGATCTCACGGTAGATGGCACGCAGGCTTTCGGTTGGGAGCCGTCCGCCCAGCGCCTGGTTCTTGGCCACCAGCGTGGTGAGAAGCTGTTCCTCACGTTCGGGCGCGTAGATTTCCAGCCCGTTGGCGCGCTTGACCTCGCCCACGCCGCGCACAAGGTCCGCGCGTTCGTTGAACAAGCGGATTAGGTCGGTGTCCAGCAGGTCGATCTTGGCGCGTAGTTCGGAAAGGTCCATGGAGAGAGAATCGCGGGGGGGGGCCGGGCCAGCATAGCGCCACTCCGCCTTCTGAGGCGAGGATGGAAAGCGTCATGGATCGGGGGCCGCGGGGACAGCGGCGGCCGACGAGGGCGGCGCGGCATCGCCGGCCATGGAAGGAGCAGCGGCTGCCGCGGACGGTTCCTGTTGCGAGAGGAGCGTTTTCCGGAGTTCCTCGAAGGCAGGCAATTCGTGGACGGACCGGAGGCCAAAGTGTTCCAGGAACCGTTCCGTGGTCGCGTAGAGCAAGGGACGGCCGGGCAGCTCGGCCCGGCCCGCGATCCGCACCAGCCCGCGATCCAGCAACGTCTGCACCACGCCCCCGGCATCCACGCCGCGCACGGCTTCCACGTCGGCTCGGGTCAGCGGCTGCCGGTAGGCGATGATCGCCAGCGTCTCCAGCGCCGGGGCGCTCAGGCGCGCGGGACGACTCTCTGGGAATAATTGCCGCACCCAGGGCGCGTAGGCCGCCGAGGATTGGAGCTGCCAGCCCGCCGCCGTTTCACTGAGTTCGAAGGCCTGCGCGTTCTGCCGGTAGCGCGCCGCGAGGGCCGCCAACGCGTTGATCAGTTCCTGTTCGCGGCTGCGCGCCAAGTCGGCGGCGTGCGGCTCCTCGGTGAACTCCGCAGCGGACTTCAGGGCGGCGCGCAATTCGGCCAGGGTCAACGGTTTGGAGGATACAAAAAGCAGTGCTTCAAGCACTTGCGGCAACGTCATCGGGTCGGTAGGCTACAAAACTTCGGACGGAGCAACGAGGACGACCGTGGCAAAAGCTGCCTCGCTGCCCGCCTGTTTCTGGGAGTAAACGATAATGCCCCGTTTGGCAACGTCCGGACATCAGCCAGCGCCCGGTGCCGGGAGGCCGACCGGGGTGCCGTAGATCAGGATCTCTTCGAACGCCTCGTCCTGTACGACCCGCAGCAGCTTGAGGCGGACTAGTTCCAGGAGCGCCAGCAGCATGACCACCATCTCCACCCGGGAGGTAGCGCCGTCGAACAGCGCCGAGAACGCCAGCGCCTGCCCGGCACCCGCCCACACCAGGCCACGCAGGTGTTCGATCTTGTCCGCGACCGTGAAGTTTTCCTCGAAAATGATCGTGTCCGCGACGGGCCGCCGACGGTGTTCGACCCGGCGGAGCATCCGTTGGAACGCCCCGAGCAAGTCGAACACGCCCACGTCTCGCAAGGCCATCGCTCCAGCCAGGGCGTCCTCGTCCTCACCCGGCGCGGGCGGCAGGCCGGGCGGACGGGTGAAGAGGTCCAGCCGGTTGATCTCGACCGCTTGCAGGAATCCCGCCACGTCCTTGAACTTCTTGTATTCCACCAACTGCCGGATGAGTTCCCAGTGCGGGTCTTCCTCGTCGCTGGCGTCGTCCGTGCCTTCCGGGCGGTTCTCGGGCGGTAGGAGGCGGCGACTTTTCAGGTAGATCAGGTGCGCCGCCATGGCGATGAAATCCCCCGCCCGGTCCAGGTCGGGCTGCGGCACCGCCGCCAGATAGTCAAGGAATTGCTGGACCAGCCGCCCCAGCGAAAGCTCGTAAAGCTCCACCTCTTCCTTGCGGACGAGGTAGAGCAGCAGGTCCAAGGGACCCTCGAAGATGTCCAGCCGCACCTGGTAGCCGGGATCGCCGGACGCCTTGCTCTCGCTCGCGGTGTTCATGGACGGGCCAGAAAATACCCCGGGCACGCCGTGCGCGTCGAGTGTTTCCGGGGGACGGGATGCGGCGGCGTCCTACCCGGGCTATCGTGCCTTCCAACCATGGCTGCTCCCACCTATTCCATCCCGACAACCAACCGGCTGAGCCACGAGAAATCCCCCTATCTGCTCCAGCACGCCCACAATCCCGTGAACTGGTATCCTTGGGGTGAGGAAGCTTTCGAGAAGGCGCGCCGGGAGGAGAAGCCTATCTTCCTGTCGGTCGGCTATTCAACCTGCCACTGGTGCCACGTCATGGCCCACGAGTCGTTCGAGGATGCGGCCGTGGCGCGGCTGATGAACGAGTTGTTCGTCAACGTCAAGGTGGACCGCGAGGAGCGGCCCGACGTGGACCGCGTCTACATGACGTTCGTGCAGGCGACCACCAGCAGCGGCGGCTGGCCAATGAGCGTATGGCTGCAACCCGACCTGAAGCCCATCCTGGGAGGCACCTACTTCCCGCCGGACGACCGCTTCGGGCGGCGCGGCTTCCCGGCGGTCTGCCAGGCAGTGGCCAACGCCTGGAAGAACGAGCGACCCAAGGTGCTCGCGCAGGGCGAGCGCATCATCGCGGCGCTGCGTGATTACACCCGGCAGGAGTCCACGCCAACGGTGGAGCGCAACGAAAAACAACCCGCAGACGCTGCACGCGCGCTTGCCGACGCGGGCGAGGCGTTGGCCGCGTCATTCGATCCCGGCTGGGGCGGCTTCGGCGACGCGCCGAAGTTCCCCCGCCCGGTCACGCTCGCGCTGCTGGCGCGCGTCCAGGCGCACGCCGCACCGGACGCCGCAGGCGTGGCGGAAAAAGCCCGCGAGATGATGCTGAGCACGCTGGACCACATGGCCGCGGGCGGGATGCACGATCATCTTGGGGGCGGCTTTCACCGTTATTCGGTGGACCGCTACTGGCATGTGCCGCACTTCGAGAAAATGCTCTACGATCAGGCGCAGCTCGCCGTGGCGTACCTGGAAGCGTTCCAGATCAGCGGCCAGGGCAGGTATGCGGAGACCGTGCGCGACATCCTCGGCTACGTCGGGCGGGACCTCGCGTCGCCGGACGGCGGATTCTTTTGCGCGGAGGACGCCGACAGCCTGCTCGCCCACGGCAAACCGGAGCACGCGGAAGGGGCGTTCTACGTCTGGACCCGGGCCGAGATCGAGGCGTTGCTGACGCCGGAGGAATCCACTGCCTTCTGCGCGCGTTACGGGGTGTCGGCGGGGGGGAACGCACCTCCGGGCAGCGACCCGCAGGGCGAGTTTACCGGCCAGAACATCCTTTTCGTCCACCCTCCCGTTGAGATCACGGCCCACACCCGCCCCCTGCTCGCCGAGGCCCGGCGCAAGCTCCTCGCGGCGCGCAACCAGCGTCCGCGCCCACACTTGGACGACAAGATCGTCACCGCGTGGAACGGCTTGATGATCTCCGCCCTGGCACGTGCCAGCCGGGTTTTGCCGCAAGAGGATTATTTCGGCCGGGCTGCTCGGTGCGCCGATTTCGTCCGGGGCCACCTGTACCAGCAGGAAACCGGCGTTTTGAAGCGTTCCTACCGTGAAGGGGCAGGCGTGGCGGATGGTTTTGCCGACGATTATGCCTTCCTCATCCAGGGGCTGCTCGACCTGTACGCTGCCGGGTTCGATCCCGCCCATCTCGCGTGGGCGGAACTGCTCCAGGCGAAACAGGACGAGTTGTTCTACGATCAGGATGCGGGCGGCTACTTCTCGGCCAGCAAGCGCGATGCCAGCGTGCTGCTCCGCATGAAGGAGGATCACGACGGCGCGGAACCGAGCGCGAGCGCCGTGTCCGCCCTGAACCTCGGGCGGCTTGCCGCCCTGACCGACCGCGAGGAGTACCGCCGCCGCGCGCTCGCCACCACGGCGGCCTTCCACGCCGCCGACAATCCCCGCCGCACCGCCCAGACGATGCCCCTGATGCTCGCCGCCGTGGGTGCGTTGTCCCGGCCGCCGCGCCTGATCGTGGTCGCAGGGAAACCCGGTGCCGAGGGCACCCGCGCCTTTCTGCACGCGCTCGGCGTCGTGTACCTGCCGGACACGTTCGTCCTGCTCGCCGATGGCGGTGAGCACCAGCGCGACCTCGCCCGGCGGATGCCCTACCTGGCGAATGTTTCCATGCAAAACGGCCGCGCCACCGCCTACCTGTGCGAGAACGGTGCCTGCCAGCTGCCGACAGACGACCCCGCCACGCTCCTGACCGGAATCAGGCCGCGTTGACCGCGCCTCTCGCGCCTGCCCACCGCCGCGTTGCGATCCAGAAAGGCACGTAGAACAACGTGAAAAACACGAGTGCCATCGCTTCAAGGGTCAGGATGTACCATGGCCAGGGACCGAAAAAGTCCAACAGCGAGCCGTGTTCCGGCTTGGCGGCCAGATAGCCAAAGTTGACGCGGTCGGACCGGAATATCCAGTTCACCGCTCCGGCACAGGCGAGGTAGACCTGGCTGCACAACCACGCCTTCCAGACCGAACCAGGCCGTGGCCGTTTCTGTAGGCCCCAGGTCATGAACAGTACGGCGATGATGATCCCGCAATGGGACACGAAGAAGCTGATGAACAGCGGGTCCGGGAACACCTCCTTCGTGTCCGGGGTGAGCACCGCCTGGAACGTGCCGCTCAGGCCCCAAAAATACGCGAGTTCGTAGGCGAGTTGCCGACGCCGGACCAACGCGCAGACGCACGCCACTGTGGCCCAGTCGCACAGGTGCATCGGCAGCGCATTTTCCCAGTGCGCGATCTTGCCGACGTGAACCGCCCAGGAGACCGTGAACGCATAGTCGAGCAGCAGCACGGCGGCCAAAATCCCCGCCAACCAGCGCGCGACCTCCGGTCGCTCGGAGCGTCTCGTGAGCAGGCCCATCGCCGCGGGCACGAGCACCGTCAACGAGAGGATGGCCAGGTGCAGGCCGCCGAACAGGACGAAATGACTGCCGGGCGGAGACGCGGGGATGGTTTGGGCAAGAAGGTGCATGGTGAGACCGCTACAGGGACAAAATGGGGAATTTTCCCCGTTTGTCCCGGCGTAGCGGATGCAGCATGATGGTCCCGGTGGCCTCCGACCAATCGAAAATTTGGTGATGATCCGGCGGCTTCCTCAATACCGGAGCACCCGGGCGAGGAAATCGCGGGTGGCTGCCTCGGCGGGCGCGTCGAAGAGCTGGGCGGTCGGACCAGATTCCACGATCCGCCCGTCGGCCAGCAGCGCCACTTGGTCGGCCACGCGGCGGGCGAAGCCCATCTCGTGGGTTACGAGCACGAAGTCCCGGCCCTCTTCGCGCAGTTCTTCGATGATTGCGAGTACCCCGCCGGTCATTTCCGGGTCCAGCGCGCTGGTCGGCTCGTCAAAGAACAACAGCCGGGGCTTGATGGCGATGGCCCGCGCGATAGCAACACGCTGGCGCTGCCCACCGCTGAGTTCCGCCGGGCGCTTGTGGGCATGTTCCGCCAACCGGAACCGGCGCAGTGCCACCATGGCTGCCTCGACCGCGGCGGCCGGCGCGTACCCGTGCACTTTCTCCAGCGGCAGGGTTACGTTCCGCAGGGCGCTGAGATGGGGAAAGAGGTTGTACGCCTGGAACACCGTGCCCACCGTGCGCCGATGCCGGGCAAGCGCCTCTTCGCGGTACACGAGCGGTTCCCCGTCGATGACCACCCGGCAGGGGGGGACGTCGTCAGGGTATTCCAGCCCCGCGAGGACCCGCAGGAAAGTAGATTTTCCCCCGCCGGACGGCCCGATCAGCACGAGGGTTTGGACGGCGTCGAACCGGAGAGAAATGTCGTCGAGCACACGGTGTTCACCGAATGTCTTCGAGACATTTTCCACGAGGAGATTCATGAAGAGGGAACGGCACGCCCGCCAGCCGCCGGGGTGGCCGGCGCAACGTTGGCCAAGGAGGCCTCCGCGTAAAGGTGTGGCCTCGGCGTGGATTCGGCAACTTTCGGCGGCTACCGGCAACGATTCTGCCGCCCCGGAGGCGACAAAGCCGCTTGGATGGTGTGTGGTTAGGTGGGTTCGTCCGCGCCCCTTTCCCCGAAGCTGCATGGCTGGTTTGGATTCTTCTCACGGCTGCCTGCCGATCTCAAGGATGGTCCGTGAACGATCCTCCGCACGTCAGGGTAGCAATTCCAAGCTGGGACCGAGAACAGAATCAACGCGATGAAATATTATCTTGGGCGCGAGGGTGTGGCCTTTGGTCCGTACACGGAATACCAGGTCCGCGAAAGTGTCCGGATCGGTATCTTCGAGGAGGCGGACCTCGCCTTGGCCGAGACCGGAACCGAATGGGTAACGATTGCCGAGTTGCTGCGCGTGCAAGCTCTCCTCCCCGCTGCGGAGATCGAACGCGGCTCCCTGGCAACGCCGGTCGCGCCGACCGCCACCGACAAACCCGCCGTTCGGGCAGAGACGTCGTCTAGACAACCTTGGTGGGCCGGAGAACGGAAGTTGAGCCTCGCGGTGGCGTCGCTCGTTGCCGTTATTTGCGCGCTCGGGGTCTGGGCCGTGCAGCGGCCACCAGCATCTCCCCCCCACGAAACGCGTTCCGCTGTCGCCGTCGCTCTTCCCGCCACGGGGGAACCAGCCGCTGTGCCCACCGGCTCGAAGATCGCCGTCACCGAGCCGCTCCTTGCCGTTCCGCCGGTCGATCCCGTGGCGGAAGCGGATGAACCGGACGCCGTCACGCCTTCCCCGGAACCTCAACCGGCCGGCGCACCGCACCGCTTGATTGAAGGCCGGATCTTCATCGCTGCGAGAAATGGAATCAAATACGAGCCTCCTCTCGTCGAGGTCCGGCTCTATCTGCTCGCCCAGCTTAAACCCTACCTGGAAAAGCGCACGCAAGAGGCGAATGCGAAGTTCGACGAACTGAAATCGCGCATCGTCGCTGCCGAGGCCGAGAAGGAAATCCTGCACAAGGCGGCCGACAATGCGTTCGACGCCTATGTGCAGGCGAAACCCGATAATCGGCGCGCCCTTGAGCAAGCCGTCGCGGAGTCCAAAAAGGCGCGCGAACTGGCGACGAACGACTATTATGACCTGCTCCAGAAACGGGAGGATTTGTTGTCGGGAGCGTTCTACCTGGAAGAATTGCCGCCGTCCGTAAGCGTGACGCACACCGACGAGCAGGGCCGGTTCTCGTTTGACGTGCCCGCCGACGGACAATTTGCCGTCGTTGCCGGGACGCAAAGGGGGACCGACGAATCAGCCGAGCGTTACTACTGGTTCGTGCCCGTGAACATCGACGGAGAGCCGCGCAAAACCGTCCTGTTGTCCAACAACAATCTTTCCTCGCACGGTTCGATCGATTCGCTGGTGCAAACCGCAGATTAATCTGGCAATGCACCAGATTGCGCGGGAAACCGTCTGCGCGATGCAGGGTTCGAACCTGCGACTTCTTGCGTGTGAAGCAAGCGCTCTACCACTGAGCTAATCGCGCTGAACTGATGGTGTGTTTCCCGTGGGAAGGTTAGCGTCGCGTTCCCGGCCCACGTATCGGTATTATGCCCGGAGACAGCGCCCGAGCAAGCGAAATCCCGGGCGGCAGGGCCAACTTCTCCCCGATCAAACGCTGCGGCAAAAATCCTCGAACCGGTCCAGCCCGCGCTTGATCACGTCTAGGCTGGTTGCGTAGCTCAGGCGAATTGTGCGGTCATCACCGAACGCCACGCCCGGCACGACCGCCACCCCCGCTTTGCTGAGCAGCCGATCCGAGAAGTTCGTGGAAGTCAGGCCGAGCTTGCCGATGTTCGCCAGCATGTAGAACGCTCCTAGCGGCTTCGGCACCGTGATGTTCGCCATCTTGGAAAGCCGGTCGTACATGTAGTCCCGGCGCACGTTGAACTCGTCGCGCATGTCGGCCACGGCTTGCTGGTCACCTTGGAGCGCCGCAATGGCACCCTTCTGCGCGAACGAGCAGGGATTGGAGGTGCTGTGGCTCTGGACCGAATCGATGGCCTTGGCAATCGCGTCCGGCGCGCCGAGATAGCCCAGCCGCCAGCCGGTCATCGCGTACGCCTTGCTGAAGCCGTTGATGGTGATGGTCAGGTCGTGCGCCGCGGAACTGAGTGAACCGATGCTGATGTGCTCGGCGTCGTCGTAGACGAGCTTCTCGTAGATCTCGTCGCTGAGAATCAGAATTTCCTCCTCAATGGCGACTGCGGCGATGGCCTCCAGCTCGTCGCGGGTGTAGACCGCGCCCGTGGGGTTGCCGGGGCTGTTGATGATGACCATCTTGGTGCGGGGCGTCATCGCGTTCTCGAAGTCCTCGGCCGTCATCTTCCAGCCGTTTTCCTCGCGTGTGGGCACGAACACGGGCTCGGCCCCGGCGAGCTGCACCATCTCGGGATAGCTCAACCAGTACGGCGAGGGAATCAGTACCTCGTCGCCCTCTTGGCAGGTCGCCAGAATGGCGTTGTAGCAGGAGTGTTTGGCCCCGTTGCTGACGATGACCTGCGAGGCTTTGTAGTTGAGCCCGTTGTCCGCCTTGAACTTGTCGGCAATCGCCTGCCGCAGCTCGGGCACGCCGCTGCTCGGCGTGTACTTGGTGAACCCGGCCTGCAGCGCGGCGATCGCGGCGGCCTTGATGTGCTCGGGCGTGTCGAAATCGGGCTCGCCCGCGCCGAAACCAGACACGTCCTGGCCGCTGGCGATCATGGACTTCGCCTTGCTGTCAATCGAGAGCGTCAGGGAGGGCGAAAGGCTGGTGGCGCGTTCTGAAAGTTCCATGGCAGAAGGAGGTTCTAGGATCGGGATGGTTGCTGAAATGGGGCGGACGGATACCTAACCGCGATAGGAGCCCTCAATCAAGGCGCGGAAGTTATTTTCCTCGATCCGGATGATTTTCATCTCCCGCACCGCGTTTTCCTTGGAATCGCTCGCGTGCGCGGCGTTGACCATGATGGTCTCGCCGAACTCCCGGCGGATTGAGCCGGGGGGTGCCTTGCTCGGATCGGTCGGCCCGAGCACCTCGCGGATTTTGCGGACGGCGTCCACGCCCTGGTAGACGATCGCCACGCATTGTTCGCTGCCGGGGCGCTCGCGCTGTTCCTCGTTCGCACATTTGTCCGGGCGGCGGCCGCTCATGAACTGCACCAGTTCCTCCCAGTGGTTGCGCCCGCTGACAGGCCCGAGCAGTTCGCCCAACCGGCGCTCCACCTCAGCGTCGAGCGGGAACCCGAGTTCCTGCTCCACTGCTAGGCGTGCGCGCTTGCCGCTGGACTGCCGGAGCTTGTCCTGGAGCACGTCCAGCACCGGACCGTAGAACGCTTCCGCCTGCGCCACGCTCATGCGCAACACTTTGAAGCCGATGATATTCAGCCCGGTACGCGAGAAAAGGTCGATGACCCCACCCGGCCGGGCGTTGGGGAAGCGGAAGTTGTCCGGCTTGATGAGCACGAGGGTTTTTTCGACGTTCGCCTCGGCGGGGAACGGGATCACGTCTTCGAGCACGCCGCCGTCGCGGTCGGAATGAGCGGCCCAGAGTTTCAGGCCGTTCTCGACCGCCTGCGCCGTCGGGGCCGCCAGCACGGCAGGCTCGAAGTAGGTGACAGCACCCGAAGCGGCGGTGACGTAGTCGCCGTAAGTGTCACGGATCGTCTCGGCACTGGTGCGTTCGTGGACGATGTGGCCCACCGTGTGCATGATCCTGGCCACGGCATCCGGCCCCCGGAGGACCAGCATCAGGCAGCGGGCGCGGCGGCCATCGGCGTCCGGCGCGAGCTGGGTGCGAATGTAGTCTTGGATCAACGCCTGCGTCGCCCGGTGGCGTGGATTGGGGTCCTCGGTGACGGCAGTCTCCGCGTAGGCCCGGGCCAGTTCCTCGCTCGGAGCGAACATCCACGCGCCCACCAGTTCCAGCCCGCTGCGCGAGAGCAGACGGGAGAGGATCGGACCCGTCCTGGACTTGCGGACCGAGTGCGGGGTGATGAGGACGTACGCGAGTGGATTCTCCATAGGTAAGCGGGCCAACGCCGGGGCCGGGGCCGCCGTTTCGGGCAGTCAGCACGGAGAAACCTCCGACGAAGGCCAGACGCAGCGCCTGCTGCGGTGTGGCACTTCAGGGGCGCGCAAATGTAACGGTGCGCGCCGGGGCGTCAAACGCAAAAACCGCCCGGAACGGTAGCCTTTTGCCCTGGTCTCACCCGCGTTCCCAACGCTCCGAAACGAGCAGCCCGCCAACAGCATGCCGCCGTTCGGCGCACGCGAATCCGAGCCCGCCCAGTACGCTCGCGTGGTCGGGCAACCGGCGGACCTGCAAGGCTGTGGAGAGCCGGAAGAAACCGTAGAGGAAGCCGATGAAGAAACGGCCCGCTTTCCCCGTCAGCGCACCGGTAGGATAGCGGAAGTCGGAGACGATCCATTGCATCTGCCTCGCCGCCTGCCGGTCGATGGCTTCCGCTAGAGGCACGAGTTCATCCTGGGTGAAGCAGTCGAGGAAAAAGTGGGTGCAAACGAGGTCGTACCTTCCCAGCGAGTTTTCTCGGAGCCATGCCAGCGCGTCCGTCTGATGGAAGCGGACCCGTGCGGGATGCCCGGCCAGGGCGGTGGCCCGCCGTCTAGCCAGCGTGAGCATCCGGTTGCTGCCATCGACGTAGTCCACTTCGGCGGCCGGATTCGCCTTCAGGAAAGTGGCCAGGAACCGGCCGTCCCCCTCCCCCAGCATCAGGACCTTCCGGGCGGTCACCGTCCGAGGAAGAAAAGCCAGCCGGCATTTTTCCAGCGTCCGGCCGAAACCGGCGTATTCCAGCCAACGATACCAGCGCGCGATGGGGTCGCAGTTCACGGCGGCAGCCACCGGGGCGGGCGGGTCAGCGGAACTGGGCCAGCAGGCGCACGTCGTTCTCGACGAGCATCCGCACGTCGGGCAACCCGGTCAGGATCATCGCCAGGCGGTCCAGCCCGAAGCCGAACGCGAACCCCATGCAAATCTCCGGGTCGTACGCCGCGTTGCCCCGGCTGTGGTTGACCGCCTCGAAGACGGCCGGGTCCACCATGCCGCAGCCCGCCACCTCAATCCACCGGCTGCCGCCCTTAAACGCGTCGGATTTCACGTCGATCTCGTAACTCGGTTCGGTGAACGGGAAGAAGTGCGGCCGGAACCGCACCGCCGTCCTTGGACCGAACAGCTCGCGAAAGAAAAATTCCAGCGTGCCTTTGAGGTCCGCGAGGCTCACATCCGTGTCTACGTACAGCCCTTCAAGCTGGTTGAACTGCGCGAGATGCGTCGCGTCCACCTCGTCCCGGCGGTAAGCCGCGCCCGGGGCGATGATCCGCACCGGCGGCCCTTGCGTTTCCATCGTGCGGATCTGGACGCTCGAAGTGTGCGAGCGCAGCAGACGCCCGTCGGGCAGGTAGAACGTGTCCTGCTCGTTGCGCGCCGGGTGGTCGGCGGGCGTGTTGAGCGCGTCGAAGCAGTGCCACTCGTCCTCCACGTCGGGGCCGTCGGCCAGGGCGAAGCCCATCCGGCGGAAAATTTCCACGCAGCGGTCGAGCAGTTGGGTGAGCGGGTGCAGCGCGCCCGTGGGCGTGGGGAGCGTCCCAGGCAGCGTCAGGTCGATCCCGGCGAGCGCCTGGCTGTCATGCGCGGCGGTGAATGCCTGGGCGCGCCCCTCTAGGATGGCGGTCAGGAGTTGCCGCACCTCGTTCAAACGCTTGCCGGCAGCGGGCCGCTCCTCCTTAGCGACGCTTTTCATCCCCTCGCCCGCCTGGGCGAGCAGCCCCTGGCGACCGAAGTACTTGACGCGCGCAGCTTCCAACGCCGTCGCGTCGGCTGCGGCGGCGATCTCCGCCTGGGCACCGGCAAGGATGGTGTCGAGTTGCTGGATCACGGCAAAAGGAAAACCGCGCTGGCGGACGAGAGGAAATTCGCCGCCGCGCGGTGGTGCGGCCCATCCGCCCGGGGGACCGGCCCTGTGTTCAGGTGGTCAGGCAGCGACCGGCGTCTTGCCCTTAAGTGCGTCCACGGCCTTGGTCACCATGGCCTCGAAAGCAGCGCTTTCGTTTACGGCAAGTTCGGCGAGGATCTTGCGGTCGAGGCTGATCCCGGCGGCCTTGACGCCTTCCATGAAGCGGCTGTAGGTGATGCCATGGGCGCGTGCGGCGGCGTTGACACGGGCGATCCAGAGCATCCGGAAGTTGCGCTTGCGCGTCTTGCGGTCGCGGTAGGACCAGTATTTGCCCTTCATCGTCGCGTCTTTGGCGTAACGGAAAAGCTTGGAGCGGCGTCCGCGGTATCCTTTGGCGGAGTCGAGCACGCGCTTGCGGCGCTCACGGCTGGCGGGGGCATTGGTGGCTCTTGACATAACGTTCTAGAAAAAAGTGGGGCGGGGATGAACGGTCTAGCCGAAAGGCAGGCAATCTTTGATGCGCTGCTCGTCCGTCTTGTGGACGACGCCGCGCTTGGCGAGGTGGCGCTTGCGTTTGGCGCTCTTGCTTTGCAGGATGTGACGGCGGGAGCCGTGCGAGAAAAGGATCTTGCCCGTGCCCGTGATCTTGAAACGTTTGGCGGCGGACTTCTTGGTTTTGCGGCGGGCAACGGATTTCGGCATAGGGGCAGAAACTATTGCGGCTTTTGACAAAAGCTCAAATTCTTTTTTGTTGCGTGATGTCAGACCAAATCGCACTCGTTTTCTCCGGCCAGGGAGCCCAGGCCGTCGGCATGGGCCGTGATCTCGCCGCCCGCTTCACCCCCGCACGCCAGCTTTTCGAGCAGGCCGACGCCATTCTCGACCGGCCCCTCTCGAAGATCGCGTTCGAGGGACCTCCGGAGGAACTGACGGCCACCGGCAACTGCCAGCCCGCCCTTTACGTTCACGGCCTCGCCACGCTCGCCGCCCTCAACGCCGAACTTGGCGGGAACCTCCCTGTGACGGCCACCGCCGGGCTCTCCCTCGGAGAGTTCACCGCCCACGCCGCCGCGGGCACGTTCCCATTCGCCGAGGGCCTGAAGCTGGTCGAGGCGCGCGGGCGCTTCATGGAGGAAGCCTGCCGGGCCACGACGGGCGCGATGGCCGCGCTCATCGGCGCGGACGAGAACACCGTGCGCGACCTCGCCGCCGAGGTGGACGTGGACATCGCCAACCTCAATTGCCCCGGGCAGATCGTCATTTCCGGTGAGGCGGAGCGCGTCGTTATGGCGGTTTCGATGGTCAAGGACCGCGGCGTCCGCAAGGCCAGCCTGCTCAACGTCGCTGGCGCGTACCATTCGCGCCTGATGGACCCGGCCTACGTCAAGCTCGGCGAGGCGCTCATGCACGTCGTACTCCAGAAGCCCGCCTTTCCGGTCGTTTCCAACGTGGACGCCCGCCCCTTCGACGACTGCGACGAGATCCGCCGCACGCTCACCGAGCAGGTGACGGGCACGGTTTGCTGGACACAGTCCGTGGAGTACATGATTGATCACCTGGGCTGCAACCTGTTCCTGGAACTAGGCCCCGGCGCGGTGCTCGCGGGCCTGATTGGACGCATCCGTCGCGGAACGGAAGTGCTCTCGGTCGGCGACCCCGCTTCCTTGGAGAAGGCTGTGGAGCGCCTGCGCCGGGCGTGAACCGCGCAGGCAGCGGGGAACACCGGCGCGCGTCAGACCCGCAGACCTTTGAGACGCTGCCCGGCGGGCCAGCCCGGGATGACCTCGCCGTGGTCCACTTTCCAGTCACCGTCCTCGAACACGAGGACGTAGGTCCAGCCCATCGCCTCGCCGCTGACAGAGATGAAATACACGTCTACGAGCGCCTTTTTCTGGTCGTTGCGCGGATGGTGGACCGCGCCGTATTCGACGTGGTGCGCCGCGACGACCGGCTGGTAATCCTGCCGGATTTTCTGCTCGAACTGCACGAGCGTGTAGTGCTCCTGCACCTTGCTCGCCGAGGCATGGTACGCCTGCGGAAAATCCGCCGCGCGGCAGGCGGCGAGATGCTTCTGCACGACCGTGTAAAGCTCGCGCGGGGTGGCCTGCTCGGGCCGGGGGCTTAGCGCGTAGTCCAGCAGGATGGCTGTCCCGACGAAAGACAGGACGCACAACGTCCAGACCATGCCTTGATGCCACTTCATGCGGGGGGGTGTTGAGCGTCGGGGGCCGCGAGGCGGCGCAACAGCTCGAAGGAATAGAGGCCGGTGGCGTGCCCGTCGCCCCACAGCGGCTGGAAAGCGTAGCCGCCGAGGATGCCGTACGAACGCAACTCGAAACTGCGCGTGGGGTCGTAGCTCACCCGCGGCTTGTCGATGTGGCCCGTGACATCCGGCTCGCCGCAGCAGCCCGCGCAGGGACAGGCACGGCGCAGGGCTTCGAGCCCCAGGTAGCTCTCGCCGCCATCCGTCCAATGGATCGCCAGATCGGTCCCGGCCACCTGGATGTCGTCTGGAGCGATTTGCATAGCCGCGGATGTGAAGTGAACCAGAGCGGCCGGACCCTGTCAAGCCGCCGTTCGCGGGCCGCGGTCTACAGCGTCGGCACGACCCGGCCGAGGTGGTACAGCGTGGCTCGCCCGACGGTTTCCAGGCTGGCTGCGCTGACTTTGTCCAGCGTGTCCGCCGGGGTGTGCCAGGCGGGGAAGTCGAAGTCGATCAGGTCGATGGTCGGCACGCCGACTGCGTTGAGCTTGGTGTGGTCGTCCAGGATGTCGCCACGGAAATAACCGAAGTGATCGCGCGTGCCGAGCGCGCTGGCCGCCGCGAAGATGCCCTGCGCCAGCTTCGGGGGAGAGTTGGGCGGCATGGTGATGTCCAGGTCGCGGTCGCCCATCATGTCCCAGAGGACGCCGAGCTTGAGCAGCGGAGCCTTCCCGCCCGCCACCAGCGACGCCGCGTAGTGGCGGCTGCCGTAGAGCCCGTCGAAGGGTGGGCTGTCCACCCGGAACTCGCGGATGGCTTCCTCGCCATCGAAGAAGACCAGTTCGAAGCGCCGGGCAAACGACGGGTCGAGTGCCAGCACGCGCGCCAGTTCGATCAATGCGCCCGTGCCCGAGCCGCCGTCGTTCGCACCGACGAACCGCTGCGGCTCGAAGAACTTGGTGTCGTAGTGCGTACACACAAGCGCGCGCGCCTCCTTCGATCCCCCGAAATGCGCGATCAGGTTGACGAACTGGATCGGACCGTGTGGGGTCGGGTCGGTGAACGCCTGCCGTTCCACCTGCCAGCCGCTGCCGTGCAGTTGCGCCTCGATGTAGCGGCGCTCCTGCTCCAGTTCTGGCGACCCGCTGGGCCGTGGCCCTAGTGCCACGACTTTCGCCACGTGGTCGAACGCGCGCGGGCCGGAAAATTCTTGGTACAAGGAAGGCGCTTTGTTGTCGTCCGCGTGGCAGCCCGCCAAGGCGAAGCACGGGGCAACAGCACAGACGGCGGCAACGAGTCGCACGGAAGGAAAGAGCATCGCCGGGGACTGTGCAGCCGGGTAGGACCGGTCCGCAAGTGCGGATGCGGCGGCTTGTGCCGTCTACACGGATGGCACTACGATGCGATCTCGTGACACTCAGTAGTCCGCGGCTCCGGCTCCGCTCCTGGCGTGAGGAAGATCTGCCTGCCTTCGCCGCACTGAACGCCGACCCGGAGGTCATGGAGTTCCTGCCCGCCACCCTCGCCCGCGAGGAAAGCGACGCCATGGCCCGCCGGTGCCAGACGGGCATCGACGAGCGTGGATTCGGCCTCTGGGCGCTGGAAGTTCCGGGCCGTGGGGATTTCATTGGCTACGTCGGCCTGTCGGTGCCGTGCTTCGAGGCCGCGTTCACCCCGTGCGTGGAAATCGGCTGGCGCATCGCCCGCGCGCATTGGGGCAACGGCTACGTCACGGAAGCGGCGAAACTGACGCTCGACTTCGGCTTCACCGTGGCCGCGTTCAAGGAGATCGTCTCGTTCACCGTCCCCGACAACGTGCGCTCCCGCGCGGTCATGCGCCGCCTCGGCATGAGCCACCGGTCGGAGGATGACTTCGATCATCCGGCAGTCCACCCGGCCACCACCTCCGGCGGCACGTCCTCTACCGGCTCCGCGCTCCCGGTTAGGACGTCGAAACCCTTCACGTCTCCGGATGGGCTGGCGGCGGGTTACCCCGCACCCCCGGGGCCAGCATGGTGGCGAGAGTCGGGCCGTTGACTCCCTCCGGCAGCAGCGTCACCCCCGCCTTGGATTCCAACACCCGCTGGGTTTCCAGCACCTCGAACAACGCCCCGGCCACGTCGGGCTCGCGCGAGATCTCCTCCAGCGCCTGCCCGATGATCCGGGGCCGCATCGTGGAGGCCTTGGCGAACTCGATGGCCGCCTCGCGCTCGGCGCTGCTGGTGATGATGCTGACCTGATTCGCCCCGTCCTGCCGGATGGCGCTCGTCACCTGCCGCAAGCGGTTGACCACTTTTTCCTCGATCTGGCGGATCATGCCCACATCGCGGAAATGCACCTTGCGGACGTAGATGGAGCCCAGCCGGTAGCCCCAGACGGTCGATTTCGGGGCCACCTCGTTGCGGACCGTGTTGCTCATCACGTGCCGGTTCTCCAGCATCTCGGCCAGCGGCATGTTCGAGAGGCTGCGGACCGTGGCGTTGCTGATGTTTGCGCGCAGGGAGCCGCGCGGGTCCATGTTGTTGAACAGGAACGCCACCGGATCGCTCACGAACATCTCGTACCACACGCCGATGCCCATCGGCGCGCCCTCCTCGCTGTTCACCGCCTGGCTGCGGAGGTATTCCTGGTCTAGCCGCAGGTCGATCACCTCGCAGCGGCCGAAGAAGTGGACGATTACCGCGCGCCAGCCAAGGCTCGCAGGCAAGATGTATAAGCCCGGCTCGGAAAGCACACCGATGACCTTGCCGAAGAGGATGTATACCCGGCAGGTCCGTTCCTCGACCACGGCGTAGACACCAAAAAAGCGCACCATGCCAAGCAAGATCGGGAAGGCGACGAAACTCAGCAGGAACGTGAACAACGCGGTTTTCAGGAACCCCGCGTGCGTGAGACTGCCCAGGAAAGAGGGAGAATCGTCCATGAGTTCAATCCTTGCGCGGGAGGAAAATCTGCTGCGCCTTGCCGAAGAGGCTCAGGCGCACGTTCCGCAGGTAAGCGTGCAACGCCTCCGGGCTATTCCGGCGCAAGGCGGAGAGTTGCGCCGCCAGCGCCTTCAGGGGCTCGACCTCCGCCTGCGCCCGCAACGTCTCGATCTCCACCGCGCGCCTGCTCTGCACGATCTTCTGGTCAGCCGACGCCTGCGCCAGACTGATGTCGCTGGAAACTTGGTTGTGCGCCGTGTTGATCGCGGCGAGCGCCGATTCCACTTCTGTCGGCGGGTCGATCCCGGTGATGAGCGAGGCGTCCAAGATCACGCCGTAACGTGCCGCGGAGGACTGGCATTCGTGATCCATAAATTCATTGAGATCGCGTAAATTCTTACGCAAGTCGTTGATCGACACACCGATGACTTCGCGCACGGGCATCGCCGCCTGGTCCACCGGACTGTTGCCCCCATCGTCGGCGACCGATACGCTCACGGTGATCGGCTTGGCGGCGAAGTTGGCGATGCGCTCGCGCAAAATGCTCACGAAGTAACCCATGACGTGGACCACCGGCTTCTTCACGCCGAAGAGGAAAGCGTAGAGGTTGCTCTCGCACACCCGGTAGCGAATCTGGCCGGTCAGGCCCGTGTTGAGCTGGTCCTTGGTGACGGCTTCGAGCATCGTGCCGCCCGTGTTGGCGCGAGCGTCCTCCAGGTCGAAAGCCATGTTCAGCGTCTGCGTGGACACCGAAACCTTGTGGATGCGTTCCCACGGCATCTTCAGGTACGGGCCGCCGGGGCCGATGACGCGCACCTGCGGATAAACGTAGCGGTCGCGTTCATCGGGCCGCAGGGATTCGGCGATGGGATCGTCGAGCGTGGTGCGGTCCGCCGCGATCCGTTGCGCGCGGCCGAAGCTGGTTTTCACCGCCCGCTCGTTCTGGTTGACCGTGTAGAAGCCGCCCAGAAGGTAGCGCACGAAAAACCAGGCGCCGACGCCGAAGAAGAAACCGAGGAGGGTAGACATAGGGAGTTCCGTTTCGTCATCGCTAAGCGCGTCAGAGGTTTTCCTCCTTCACGCCGAGCACGTCCAGGAGGCGCTGTAGATCGTCGCTCCCATAGTATTCGATCTCGATGCTGCCCTTCTTTACCCCGTGCCGCAGGGCGACATGGGTGGCCAGGTGTTCACGCAGGCGGTTCTGGAGGTGTTGCAGCGCGGCGGGCAATTCCGGTGAACGGTCCGGCGGACGCGCCGCCACCTGGGAGCGGCTCCCCGGGCCCGTGTGTCCGTTGCCCAGGCGGGCCCGGTGGTCCGCCACCAGTTTTTCCGCCGCGCGCACCGTGCCGCGCTGGCGGATGACCACCTCGGCGAGAAGTTTCTGTTCCTCCGGGGCCTTGAGCGCCAGGAGCACCTTGGCGTGGCCAACGCTCAGCCGTTCCTCCGTCAGCCAGGCCTGGACCTGGGGATGGAGGTCGAGCAGGCGCATGGCGTTTGCCACCGACGCGCGGCTCTTGCCGACCTTCCGCGCGATGTCCTCCTGCCGCAGGCTGAACTCCGTGGCCAACCGTTGGTAGGCCTGCGCCTCCTCGACCACGTTCAGGTCGGAGCGTTGCAGGTTCTCGATCAGCGCCAGTTCGAGCACCTCGCGGTCGGAAGCCTCGCGCACGATCGCGGGAGCGTGCTGGAGACCGGCCGTCCGGGCCGCACGCCAGCGGCGTTCCCCGGCGATCAGTTCGTAATGCCCCTCGACCCGGCGCAGGATCAACGGCTGGATGATCCCCTGCTCCTTGATCGACTCGACCAGTTCTGCCAACGAATCCGGCTTGAAGTCGCGCCGGGGCTGGTAGGGGCTGCTGCGGATTTCGTCCAGAGGAACCTGGCGCACCGTCTCGCCAGAAGCCGCCGCGGGCTCCGCCTTGGCGTGCGCGAGCGGGCTCTTGCCATTGCCGGCGGCGGGACGGGCCTGGATCAACGCGCCCAGTCCGCGGCCGAGGACGATTTTTGCCATAGGGCAGCAAGTATATCAGTCGTTTTCCACGCAGGGGAAGCCGTTTGCGCGATTTCTTTGCCCGCCCGCGTTTACTTCGTGGCGTCTTCCGGTTTTACGGGCTCGCCAGGTTTCGCGCCGAGTTCCGGATATCTGCGGTACAGGCCGCGGAACTGGTCGTAGGTGAGCCCGAGCAGGACCGCCGCCTCGCGTTGCCGGAAGCGCGCTTGGGTCAACGCCTGCTGGAGCAAGGCGCGCTCGGTTTCCTCCAGCATGGCCGGGAGGTTGACCGGCAGCTTCCTCTCCGCCACGCCCGCGCCACCATTCGCCGGGGCGGCCTGGCCAACGCTATCGCGACCCGGCGCGGCGACGGCGCGGAAAGGATCGAAGACAATATCGTCGATGACCTGGTCCTCCTCCGCCCGGCACACCGCGCGTTCCACCACGTTCTTAAGTTCGCGGACGTTGCCCGGCCAGGGGTAGCCATGCAGCGCGGCGCGCGCCCGTTCGGTGAACTCCGGCACCCCGGACACGCCGAGTTCCACGGACATCCGGCTGGCGAAGTGCCGCGCCAGCAGGTCGATGTCCCCCGCCCCGCGTTCCCGCAGGGACGGGACGGCCACCACCTCGAAACTCAACCGGTCGAGCAGGTCCGCCTTGAACTGGCCCGTGGCCACCATGCCGGGCAGGTCCGCGTTGGTGGCCCCCACAATCCGCACATCCACGTGGACGCTCTCGCTCGCCCCCACCCGCTCGAAGCTGCCGTATTCCACCACGCGCAGGATTTTTTCCTGCACCGGCATCGGCATCTGGCCGATTTCGTCGAGGAACAGCGTTCCCCCGTTTGCCGCTTCGAACCGGCCCAGCCGACGCCGTGCCGCGCCGGTGAACGCCCCGATCTCGTGGCCGAACAACTCGCTTTCCAGCACCGAGGGCGAAAGCGCGGCGCAGTTAAGCTTCACGAAAGGTCCGCCCCAACGCTGGGACAGGAAGTGAAGGCGGGCCGCGGCGATCTCCTTGCCGGTGCCGCGCTCACCGATGAGCAGAACCGGGCGTTGCACGCGCGCGGTGCGGGCCAAACGCTGTTGGAAATCGAGGTAGAGGTCCGATTTGCCGAGCGCATCCACCTGCGAGCCTTCTGGACCGGAGCTCGGGTTGGGGTGCAAGTTTGTCATCGTGGCTGATTTCACCATTTCGCGGCCGTTCTGACCAGAAGGAAAGATGTCACAAAGACAAGGTATCAAACGTAATGAAGTGTAATATATTCTCCAACATATACTTATACTATAGTAAAAACTCGTTGGCATCCGCATTGCTAAAGAGTCTGGCATCCAGAACCAACGGCAAAACGCCCACCAGTCTGGCCCAACAACGAACGACAAACCTGCTGAAGCCATGAAACTCAACGCTTCCACTCAAAATGCCTTCGATCTCGACGCGATGTTCCCCGGGATTCCTTCCTGGGAAAAGGGGGCGGGGCGTCGGCCCCGTCACCGGATCAAGCCCTTCGATCTAGAATCGGGCCGTCCGACGCTGGCTGACCGCGATGCCTTGGCCCGCAAGCAGGAGGTCATCTGCGCGGTGATCCTCGTCCTCTGCCTGCTCTTCACCCTGGTGCATTCCATGACCCAGTTCAGCTCGCTGTGATCGATTTCGTTCACCCCGACCATCCTGCCACTTAACCCCACCCACTACTGACCATGAGCATCTTCAGCCGCTTCCGTGACATCGTAAACTCCAACATCAACTCCATGCTCGACCAAGCCGAGGACCCGGAAAAGCTGGTCCGCCTGATGATCCAGGAGATGGAGGACACCCTCATCGACCTCAAGGCTTCCTGCGCCGGGGCTATCGCCGCCCGCAAGAAGTCCGGGCGCAGCTTCGATGATCTGACCGTCCGCATCGCCAACTGGGAGAACAAGGCCAAGCTGGCGATCCAGAAAGGCCGCGAGGAACTTGCCCGCGAGGCGCTGGTGGAAAAACGCCGCGTGTCCGAGGGGGTCGAATCCTTGGAAAAGGAGACGACCCAGCTCGACGAGGTCATCCGCAACTACCAGACCGACATCACCCAACTGGAAGAGAAGCTGACTTCCGCCCGCGAAAAACAGCGCGTGCTCGTCCAGCGCCACATCCACGCGCAGCACAAGACGCGCGCCCAGGAGCAAATCCGCCGCTCTGAGACCAGCGACGCGCTGCTGCGTTACGAGCAGTTCGAGGCCCGCGTCGAGCGCATGGAGGCCGACGCCGAACTGGTCAACTACGGCCGCAAACCCTCCCTGGAGGAACAGTTCGCCCAACTGGAGCGCGACGAAGAGATCGAACGCGAACTCGCCGCCCTGAAGGCCTCCGGCCAAACGTCCGCGCCCCAGGCCTGATCCCTCCCGGGCTTCCGCCGCAGCCGCCACGATCCGCCAACCCACACGAACCAGGGATCAGCGCACAGCCCGCGAGGAAATGCCCCGGCGGCCCGTCCGGCCGCGAAAGGGCGTGTGTTTTCGGAACGCTGATGCTTAGATTGCCTTACCTCGCTTATGTTCATTCTTGCCGCCGCCCATGACTCCGATTTGAGCGAAGCCGTGCCCATCGTGGCTATCGTCTTCACTTTCATCTGGCTGATCGTCAAAGCGATCATGGCTCCGCTCACGGAGCGCAACAAACGTCCATCCGCCGCCACGCCGGGCCAGGGCAGCCTGAGCGACGACGAAATGGCCATCCTGGAAAGACTCCAGCGCACGCTGGCCAAGATGGAAAGCCGCGTCGAATCCCTGGAAACCATCCTGATCGAACAAACCCGCTCCAAGGAAAAATATGGCACCAAACTCTGATCGTTTGCGCCGCATCCGCCGCCTCCGTCGCGACTGGCCTTCCAGCGAACGGTTCGGCGATCTGCGCCGCCGCCTCTACCGTGCCCGCGACGGCAAATTGCTCGGCGTGTTCAAGGGGATCGCCGACAGCCTCGGCTGGGGAGTCTGCCGGACGCGCGTGGTGGGAGTATTCGTCCTCCTGATCCTCGCCGCGATGATGGGAGCGCACGGGTTCAAGGTGACGGTGCTCGTGGCCGGGTTCTTCTACCTGCTGACCGCGCTCCTCATGCAACCCCCGCATCAGGCGAGCGCGGTGGAAGATTCCGAGGAAGCCGCGGAGCGTCGCCAGCCGATGCCCATGCCGCCCGGCCGCGGGCCGCAGTACTCTCCCCGTCCCCGGGTGGACCTGGCCCAGTTGGACCGTCAGTTGGACAGCCTGGACCGCCGCATCCAGCAAATGGAGACGATTGTCACCGACCGCGAATACGAATGGAACCGCCGCATGGAAAGCTGAGCCGGTCGGTGGGGCGTGTTCTCGTTAGCGACATTTCTCAACCGCTCCGCCAGTCCGTGCGCCGAAAGGCACGCGGAAGGCGGGGCAGCCTCGTTGCGCGGTCCTTGACCGCAGCGGTCCTGCTCGCCGGCTTGGCGGCATGCGCCGACCACGACCATCAACTCGTCGTCAGCATCCCAGAGCAGCGGATGATGCTCCTCAAAAAAGGTGTTCCCCTCGCCGTTTACCCTGTCTCGACCTCCCGTTTCGCGCTGGGCGACGAATCCGGCCGATACGGCACCCCGCTGGGTAAACTTGAAATCGCCGAGAAGATCGGCACGGGCCTGCCGCCGGGCGCAGTGCTCAAGAGCCGCGAACCCACCGGCGAAGTTCTCGCCCCGAACGCCCCGGGCAGAGATCCCGTGGTCACGCGCATCCTCTGGCTGCGGGGACTCGACGCCGACAACCAGCACGCGCACGACCGCTACATCTACATTCATGGCACCCCAGAGGAGCGCCACATCGGCCAACCGGCCAGCTTCGGCTGCGTGCGGATGCGCTCCGTGGACATTATCGCCCTCTACGACGAGGTCGGCACCGGCGCGCAGGTCTTCATCCTCAACCAACCGCTCGCCAGCGCGGCGGCTCCTTTGCTGGCACCCGATGCGACCGTGCAGGGCAACGGGCCGTTGCCCGTCAGGCCGTAAGGTCAGGAACGTCCGGCAGGCACGTCCAGCCAGCGTCCGTGCTCGCGGATCAGGTCCGTGAGCCGTTCGACGGCCTCGGCTGAAGGAATGTTGAAACGCACGGCCTGCTTGCCCACGTAGAGGTTAATCTTGCCAGGCGCGCCGCCCACGTAGCCGAAATCGGCGTCGGCCATCTCGCCGGGGCCGTTGACGATGCAGCCCATGATCGCAATCTTGACCCCCTTCAGATGGCCGGTCGCCGCCCGGATCTTGGCGGTCGTCTCCTGGAGGTTGAAAAGCGTCCGGCCGCACGAAGGACAGGCCACGTAATCGGTCTTGAACACCCGGGAGCCTGCCGCCTGGAGGATGTTGTACGCCAGCCGCAGGCTCTGTCCAGGAGCTGGCTCGCCCTGGATCAGCACGGCATCGCCGATGCCGTCGCAGAGCAGCGAGCCGATGTTCGTGGAAGCCACCAGCAGCGTCCGCAGGAAATCGCCCTGTGCGTCCGTCGAGGCACGCAGCACGTCCTTGAGCAGAATGGGGTGGCGCTCGTCAACCCCCGCCGCCAGCAGCCGGTAGGCCTCAATCACCGGCAGATCGACGCCGTCGCGCACGGTCACGAAGCAGGAGGCTGGTTCCGCGTTGAGCCGGGCGAGTTGGTCCGCGTCGCGCGGGTCGATCTCGCGGATGTCTGCCTGTTCGTACACGATCTCCGGCTGGAAATCGCCCATCCGGTCGAGCTTGTGCGCGATCTGGTCGAGCGTCGCCTGCCGCACGACCACCCGCGGCACCTCGCCGTTGCCCACGGCCACGCCGCCGGGCATCAGCCGGGCGGTGTCCCGTCGCCGGTAGGAAAACGGATCGAACGGTCGGGACGTATCCGCCGTCGGCAACTCGTAGCCCGCGTGGAACTCCCCGCCTCCGTCCGCACCCGCTCGCGTGCCGCAGAGTTCCACCAGCGCGCGGGCCACCGGAATCTCGTGCACGCTGTCCTCGGTCAACGAGACGCGCACCGTGTCCCCGATTCCGTCGCAGAGAAGCGAGCCGATGCCGATGGCGCTCTTGATCCGGCCGTCCTCCCCGTCCCCCGCCTCGGTGACCCCCAGGTGGACGGGATAGTTCCAGTCGGGCCCTTCCTTCTGCAAGCGGTCCACGAGGAGCCGGTAAGCGGCGATCATCACCTTCGGATTGCTCGCCTTCATGGAGAACACGAGGGCGTGGTAGTCGTTGTCCCGCGCGATACGCGCGAACTCCAAGGCGCTCTCGACCATGCCCAGCGGCGTGTCGCCGTAGCGGTTCATGATCCGGTCGCTGAGCGAGCCGTGGTTCGTGCCGATGCGGATGGAAATCCCGCGTTCCCGGCAATAGCGCACCAGCGGCGTGAATCGCTCGCGGATGCGTTCCAGTTCGGCGGCGTACTGCTCGTCGCTGTACTCCTTGACCGCGAATTTCTTGGAATCTGCGAAATTACCCGGGTTGACGCGCACCTTGTCCACCCATTTCGCCGCCTCCATGGCGGCGTCGGGCTTGAAGTGGATGTCGGCCACGATGGGCACGTCGCTACCCCGCGCTGCCAAACCGTGTTTGATGAATTCCAGGTTGCGCGCGTCCTTGACCGTGGGTGCCGTGATGCGGACGATCTCCGAGCCCACCGCGGCCAGATCGAGCGTCTGCTGGATGCTCGCCTCGGTGTCCATCGTGTCGCAGGTGATCATCGACTGGACCCGGATCGGGTTGCCGCCGCCGATGCCCACCTTGCCCGCGAGGACCTCGCGGGTGTGGCGGCGGCTGACCTGGGACTGTGTCTGCGGGCTGGTAAGCGGCGTCATGGGAGCGTCAACGGGAAAAGAACTCGCGCGGCAGCCGTTACTTCCGGGGCGCGACCGGGTGAGGCGATTGAAATTCCACGTTCCGGTGCTTGTCGCCCGACGACACCATGTCGCCCACGTCGAAGCGCGTCACGAAAAGCATGTAGCCCACGATCACGATGAAGCAGGCCGTCTGGATGATCTCCAGCGCGCGCAGGTTCACCGGGCGGCGGCGCACCGCTTCGATGCAGGCCAGCAGGATGTGCCCGCCGTCGAGCACCGGGATGGGCAGCAGGTTGAGCATCGCCAGGTTGACGTTGAGCACGACGCTGAACCACAGCGCCAACTGCCAGCCCTGGTCGCTCGACAGCAGGTGGAAGTACGTTTGCGCGATGAACAGTGGGCCGCCCAGGTGTTGCAGGCCGATGCCTGACTTGGGCGCGATCACCGCGCCCACCGTGTTGATGACGCTGGTCACGCTGCCTGCGATCTGGTCCACCGGGCGCTCGTACGCGGGCGTCGTTTTGCCCCCGGCCGTCCAGGCGATGCCGTCCGTCTCGTCGTCCCGGCTGATGCCGATCTTGGGGGCTTTTTCCTTCTCGGTGGCGTCGGGTGCCACCTTGGGCAGTTCCGGGGTGATGGCGACCGTGCGCTCCTGCCCGGCGGTCGAGACCGTGAACTGCATCGCCTGCCCCGCCGGTTCCTGGCGGATGGCGTCAGCGAGGTCCGTGAACTTCCCGACCGGCGCTCCGTCGATGGCCAGGATGGAGTCGCCCTTCTTGATCCCGGCGAGGTCCGCCGGGCCATGCGGCGTCACGTCGCCGATCTTCAACGACATCGGCGGCAAGGAAAGGTGCAGCGTCTCCTGGCCCCGCTCCACGGTCAGGTCCAGCGCCCGGCCGTAAGTTCTCGTCTCCAAGTCGGCGAACGCGCTGACGCTCCAAAGTTTCTGTCCATCCGCCTGGGTGATGATGTCGTTCTCCTGCAAACCGGCGCGCGCCGCCGGACTGCCGGGCTTGACGCCCTTGACAATGCTGGAGTACGCGGGTTCGATGAGCACTTGGCGCAACGCCTTGCGCCCCCACCCGCTCTGGCGGCCCTGCGTCAGCGGCTTCGGCTCGAACGTCAGGGTCTGTTCGCCGCGCTTGACCTCGAACGGGATGCGCTCGCCCTCGCTGCGGGCCACGTACCAGACCACGCTGCCGTTCATGCCGCCGAATCGCTTCACATCGTGCCCGTCCACCTTCAGGATCTCGTCCCCAGCGCGTAGCCCGGCGGGGACACCGGGGATATCGCAGGGGGCCTCAGAGGCGGGCGAATCCGGGAGCACATAGCCGATGTAGCGCGTGGAATCCGCCTCGCTCGAGGGACGACCGACCACGCTCACGATCATGGCGAAGACGAAGGCCAGCCCGAGCGAGAACAGCGGCCCGGCGAAGGCGACGATGATCTTGTCCAGCGGCGAGATGGTGGGCAACGCGTCGCGCGGCGTGTCGCTCTCGCCCTCAATAACGTCCATCGGGGCCATCTGCGGCAGCTTGACGAAGCCGCCGAACGGGATGGAGCCCAGGCTGTAGACGACGCCGTTGTACGTGCGCTTCCACAAGGGCTTGCCGAACCAAACCGCGAACTGCTCGACCACCAGGCCGCGCCAGCGCGCCGCCAAGAAGTGGCCCAGTTCATGTACTACGATCAGTAGGTTGAAGATGAGGATGGCCTCCAGCAGGACGACGACGAACTTGAGGACTTTGAAGGTAATTTCCATGGACCTTGGAGGGCGTGGGCAATAGCGCGCGGCCGATCAGCCGCGGCGGGGGTTGATAGAGCATCCGGCGGGCCGGGCGATAGGGCAGTGGGCGGTCACGAACGCAGGAGCGCAGAGGCTTTCTGACGCGCTTCCGCGTCGGCTTGCAAGATACCATCAAGCCCGGGATTCGCAACGCTGCGGTGGCTCGCCATTACCTCATCGACCATCTCCCAGATGCGTGGAAACGTGATGTCCCCTGCGAGGAAAGCCGCCACCGCGACCTCGTTCGCCGCGTTGAGCACGGCGGGCAGCGTCCCCCCGGCCTCCCCGGCCGCTCGCGCCAGTCCCAACGCGGGGAAGTCTGCCGCGCGAGGCGGCTCGAACTCTAGAGCGCGCAGGGTCGTGAAGTCCAGGGGCGGCAGCCGGTTGGCGACTCGCTCGGGCCAGAGCGCGGCGTACTGGATGGGGAAGCACATGTCCGAATGGCTGAGCTGCGCCAGCACGGAGCTGTCCACGAACTCGACCATCGAATGGACGATGCTCTGTGGGTGAACGACCACATCCACCTTCGACATGGGCACGTCGAAGAGCCAGCGCGCCTCGATCATCTCCAGCCCCTTGTTGAACAGTGTGGCGGAGTCGATGGAAATTTTGCGCCCCATGTCCCAAGTGGGGTGCTTGAGGGCTTGGGCGGGCGTCGCGGCGGCGATCCGCTCGTTGGACCACTGGCGGAACGGTCCGCCCGACGCCGTGAGGATGAGGCGGCGCACTGTCCCCCGGTCGCGGCCTTCCAGGCACTGGAAGATCGCGTTGTGCTCGCTGTCCACGGGCAGCACCTGCACACCCCGCGCACGGGCGGCTCCCATGACGGCTTCGCCGGCCATGACGAGGATTTCCTTGCTGGCCACCGCCAGATCCCGCCCGGCCTCGATGGCCGCCAGGGCGGGACGCAATCCGCCGGTGCCGATGATCGCCACCAGCACGAGGTCTGTTTCCACCGCCCTGGCGAGTTCTACGAGCCCCGCGCCGCCGAAGAAAAGCTGCGGCCGGTAGCCCGGCGCGAGCGCGGCCCGCAGTTCGTCGGCCCTCGCCTCATCGACCAGGCACAACGCCGCCGGGCGGAAGCGGTTCGCCTGGGCGGCGAGGGCGGCGGCGCTGCGATAGGCGGCCAAGCCGACGAGTTCGACCCGGTCGGGCAGGTCTTCGGCGACCTTGGCCGCGCTGCGGCCGATGGAGCCGGTGGCTCCCAGGACGATGAGGCGTCGGTTTCGCATGAAGGGGGGGGGGGAACTCCCGGCGCAACCCGGGGCTAGCGCGGACCGAGGAGGAAACGCAGGTAGAAGTAGAGGATCGGCGCGGTGAACAACAGGCTGTCGATCAGGTCAAGCACGCCGCCGATGCCCGGCAGCATGCGGCCGGAGTCCTTGACGCCTGTGCTGCGCTTGAGGATAGATTCCGCGAGGTCGCCCACGACCGCCGCCACCCCCAGCAGCAAACCCAGCACGAGCAGGTCCATCCCATGCAGGAGTCCGAGCTTGACGGGCATCAGCGCGTGCGAGCCGAAGCTGGCCAGCAACGAGAAAGCCACCGCGCCGCCGAAGCCCTCCCAGGTTTTTCCCGGGCTGATGTGCGGCACCATCTTGTGCCGTCCGATGACGCTGCCGGTCAGGTAAGCGCCCATGTCGCTGAACTTCGACACCACGATGAAGTAGAACACGTAGTATTGGCCCAGCAGCCCGCCCTCCGGCGAGCGCGGCACGAGGTAGATGATCTTGGAGATGAAGTTGAACAGCCAGGGGACGTAGAGCAGGCCGAACAGCGTGAACGCCATCGTTTCTAGGGGCGGGATGTCGTTCTTGCCGTACGTGAAGAACTGCCGCCCGGAGACGCCGAGCACGAACACGACGAGCATCACGGTCTCGAAGTCGTCGGCGCGGACCGGGCCCGGTTGGTGAACGACGAAGTAGAAGCTGCCGGTGAAGAAAATCCCCGCGCAAACCATGCCGAAGACCCGGAAGTTCGGCAGGCCCTTGTAGTCGAGCATCCCGTAGAACTCCCACAATCCCAGCAGTCCGAAGGCCGTCGTCAGCAGGAAGTATCCCAGCGGCACGCCGGCCACCAGCACGCCGAGCAACACCACCCAGAGCGCCACAGCGCTGATAAGGCGGCGCAGGAAGACGGTCCGCTTGCTCCGGGCGGCGACCACGCCCACCGGGGAAGCGGCTACCCCGCCGCCGGTCAGCGGGCGGTGGACGGCGGCGTTCGGATTGGCTTCTCCCCCGGTCATCGGCGCGGACACCTTCCCTAAAGCGTTCGGAGATGGCAAGCCCCGAAACGGCTCGCGACCCCGGAGCTAACCCTTCGCGCCAAGCCGTCTGGGCGCGCCTTCATAATTGCGTGGCAATCTTGCCGAAGGCTTTTTCCAGGTTTTCCGCCTGGCCGAGCACGGGACGGTAGCGTTCCTCCTGCACGTGGGAGAACACCTCCAGCGGCTGGTACACCTGCCCGAGTTTCTGGTAGAAAATGTCGATGGCCTGACGGATCAGATCCTCGATGGAACGCGAGAGTTCCTCCCGCTTGGCGGCCATCTGTTTGCGGTACGCATCCACCACCCGACCCGCCTTGCCCACCACCAGCCAGGCCCCGAGCAGCATCGTGGCCACGGCGGCGGTCCCGGTGATGTCGAACACGGCCACCGTGGCGATGTGCGCCGCCACCGCGGCCAACAGGCCGCCCGCCGCCACCGCCCCCCCGACCGGGACGCGCGCCCAGGCCGCTTGCTCGGCGAAAAGCTCGTGGAGCAGGGACTCGACCTTGTCGTCGGCCATGTTTTCGAGCATGGCCACGTCGATGCGCTCGAACAGCCTGCCGCGCTGTTCCGCGAAATCCGCCGTGCCCGGCCCGAACTGCTGGCGCGCTTCCGCGCCGAAGTTGGCCTGGAGTGAATCGTGGAGCACGGTCCACACGTTCTTCAGTTCGCTCTCCAGCAGGCCGAGGGCGTGTTCCATCTGCTTGGTAACCGCCGCGCGCAGGCTGGTTTCCAGGTCGCGCTGGAACTCGACCAGCCACTGGGTGTCGCGCCGGAAGACGAGCTGGATTGATGGCCACAGCTTGAGCTTGGCGCGGAGGGTTTGCTCGCCCTTTTCCTCGACACGCGCGTAGGCCGTGTCCACACCTCGCAGAAAGCCCTGGATTTGCAGGTCGGTGCGCTGGCGCATGTTCGCCAGCATCGCGCCCAGGCGGCCCAACTGCTCGCGGTCGGCCGCGATGATGCGCTGGCTGTCGCGGGCCTTCTCGGCGAGTTCCTTGAGGATCACCTGTGCGGTCTGCGCGACGCTCTTGAGCTTGGAGCGGCGCGCTTCGGCGGTGCCAACGGCCTCGTTGATGTAATTCTCAAGCGGCTCGAAGCGGCTTTCCTGCCAGAGCTTTTGCTTGTCCACGCCGCTGGTCTTGGACAGGAACGCCTTCTTGGCTGCCACCGGGAAGATCGGGAACGCCTGTCCGCAGCGCGTCATCGCGGTCTGGCGCAGGTGCTGGACGACGGCGTCCACCTCGGAGTCATCGCGCAGATCGATCTGTTGGAGCACGAAAATGACATTCTTGAGCCAGCGTTTTTGCAGCAGGTCCAGGAACTGCCAGGCGCTCGCCCCCCAGGGGTTGACCACCGAGAAGACGAAGACGATGAGGTCCGCCTGCGGGACGAATTGCTCCGTGATGGCCTGGTGGTCCGCGACGATGGTATTCGTGCCGGGCGTATCAACGATGTTGAAGTCCTTGAGGAAATTGACCGGCTGGTAACGCTCCACCAGGCTGGAGGAAACCGCCACGTCGTGCGCTTCCTCGCCGTACTTGAACACGTTGACGCGGTCCGTCGCGGGCAGCACGTCCACCCGGCAGAAATCCTTGCCGAAAAGGGCATTGAGGAGGGAACTCTTGCCCGCTTTGACCTCGCCGGCCACCACGAACAGAAATGGCTCCTTCAGGCCCGTTTGCAGGTTCTGGAGGGTCCGGAGGATGTCGGTCGAGGCGTGCGTCGCGTTGGCCAGCGTGCTCAACGCGAACAGGGCCGTGCCCAGCTCGGCGCGCAATTCGAGGTATTCGTTGGCGATCGGCGTCTTGTAATCGATGGCCATGGTCAGGTGGCCGAGCCGTTGATCTTCGTGGGCAGGCTCGGGTCCACGGTGGGCCGGGGCGTGGCGTCCGGGTTGGATTTGGCCCCGGCCGGCTTCTTCGCGGCGGGCCTCTCCAGTTCCGGCTTGTTCATGGCGATCAACTCCGACACCGTGACAAACTTGAACCCCTTGGCCAGCAGGTTGTCGAGCGTGGAGGGCATGGCTTCCACCGTACCGGGGTGGATGTCGTGCGAGAGGATGATGGAACCGCTGCGTGTACCTTCGAGGATGCGATGCTCGACCACCTGGGGGCCGGGGCGCTTCCAGTCGTCCGGGTCCACGTCCCAGAGGATGATCTGGTAGCCCAGTTCGTCGTGGATCATCTTCTTCTGCGCCGCGGTGACGCTGCCGTAGGGCGGGCGCATCAGGGTCGGTTTCTGCCCGATGGCGTCCGCGATGGCATCGCGGGTGCGGTCGAGCTGCGAGCGCACCTCCTCGTCGCTCTTTTTGGCCAGATTTGGGTGATCCCAGCTATGGTTGCCAATTTCGTGCCCCTCGGCCAAGGCACGCCGGATGATCTCCGGATGGGCCTTGGCGTTCTCGCCGATCAGGAAAAAGGTGACGTGGATGTGGCGCTCCTTGAGCAGGTCCAACAGCTTTGGCGTCAGCGCGGCGCTGGGGCCGTCGTCGAAGGTCATGGCGATGTACGGCCCGTCCACGTGGCACTGGCTCCAGACGTACTTCGCGAGCGTCGGCGCGGAGGCCGGGGTGGGCGTCGGGCCTTGCGCCCGGAGGGTGAACGTGGTGGCGGCCACCAGGACGGCAGGGAACAACCAACGAAAGGCGGCGGTCATGTCGGGCGGCAGGGGATGGATGGCGGAGGTTCGGCGCGGCGGGTGGATGCGCCTTTTTCTAGCACTTCGACGGCCTAAAGCAAGCCGCCGCCCCGGCGCGCTGGGGCCTCGGCGGCGCTTTCAGGCGGCGAACCGGCCCAGGATGGCGGCCAGCTTCTCCGTCGTCGCCACGGGCCAATCCCCGCGCGCCGTGATGATGGCCGTGTCGAGCACGCGGTGTTCGGGCCAGTCAGCCACCGTGGGCAGGCGCGGGACGACGGCGGCAATGATTTGCTTGGCGGTTTCGGCGTTCGCCAGCAGGTGGGCGATCACCGTTTCGACCGTGACGGGTGCCTCGTCGGTCTTCCAGCAGTCGTAGTCGGTCACGAAGGCCACGGAAGCCATGGCGATCTCGGCTTCCCGGGCCAACTTGGCCTCGGGCAGGTTGGTCATGCCGATCACGTCGAAGCCGAGCTGGCGGTTGGCGTTGGACTCGGCGCGGGTGGAAAAAGCCGGACCGTCCATGTTGACGTAGGTGCCGCCGTTGTGGACCGGCAGGTCCAGTTCGCGCGCGGCCCATTCAACGATCGCGCGCAACGCGGTGCTCGTCGGGTCGGCGAAGCTGACGTGCGCGACGATCCCGGCACCAAAAAAGGTGTGTTCGCTCCGTCGGCTGGTCCGGTCGAAGAACTGGTCCGGCAGCACGAGGTGCCGCGGCGGGTATTTCTCCTGCAGGCTGCCGACCGCTCCGACGCTCAACAGCCAGCGCACCCCCAGGGATCGCAACGCGTAGATGTTCGCCCGGTGGTTGATCTCGGTAGGCAGCAGGCGGTGCCCCCGCGCGTGACGCGGCAAAAAGAAAACGTCGCGCCCTTCGATCTGGCCCGCGAAGATCACGTCGGAGGGCGGCCCGAACGGGGTCGTGACGCTCAGTTCGCGCATCCCCCTGAGCGCCTCCATCTGGTAAATGCCGCTGCCGCCGATGATACCCACGGCTGGGGGGATTAGGTCGTCTTTCATGAGCAGGAAATGGTCGGAGGATTGGGAGAGAGGTGGGCGGGGCGCGGCGGTTTGCGTCGAGCCGATGCGACTGTATACTCTTTCGCGGCGTAGCTGTCATTGGCCAGCCGCCTTTTTCCGCGCAACCCCTGCCGGTGCCGCCCGGGCTGTCATCACCTTGCTGCCCACGATGGGATACTACCTTTTCGACCACGCCAAAGGCTCTTTCACCCGAAGCGACGCGCATGCCGTACCGCCGTCCGATGAACGTCTTCGGTCGCTGTTGGAAGAAGGCACGCAAACGCAACGCCGGTACGCGCTACAGCAATTGATCGAGCGGCAGGCGGAGGGAGCGTTGATGGGTAGCCTCGCCTCGTCGAGCGCTGCGGTGACGCAACTGGCGATCCACGGCCTCTGGGAATGTTGGCTTGGCGAACAAGGGCCGGTGGCTCGTGCCCGGATCGACGCTGGTATCGTGGCGATGAACGAGGGCAGCCTCGCCGCCGCCGCCGCGATTTTCGCCGCTCTGATAGCCGAATACCCTCACTGGGCCGAGCCGATCAACAAACAGGCGACTGTCCTCTATCTGCAGGGGTTGCCCGACCAGAGCATCACGCTCTGCCGCAGGGTCATCGGGATGAAGCCGGACCATTTCGGTGCCTGGAACGGTCTCGCGCTGTGCGCGATCCAGACGGAGAACTGGTCCCTTGCGATGGAGGCCGTCCAGCAATCGTTGCGCCTGCAACCCCGCTCGGGGACCAACATCCAGTTGTTCAAACTGGTCGGGTCACGATTGCCTTCCGCCTGAGGGTGCCCCTGTACTGCCCTCCTCCGCCCATGCAAGCTGAACCGTCCGGGATTCCCGACCTGACCGGTGATTGGATCGGACGCTACCCGGGCCATTTTGACGAGGTCGTCCAGATTTCCCGGCAGGGCAGCCACTTCGTCGCGCTCAAATTGACCGGCGACGAACACGTTCCGGCCGGAGAGATCACCTGGCGGGTGGACGCCAGCACGCTTTCGGGCGAGGGGCAGGTCGCGGAACGCGAGTTCCATCGACCCCGGTTCGTTCCGGGGCGGCTCGAAGTTCTGCGGCCCGACCTGATCGTTTTCCACTGGGAGGGCATCGGATCGGTCGAGTTTCGGCGCGATGATTAGCCCCCTGCTGAGGCCCGGAACGCACATTGCTATCGGAGGGTGACTATGGTAGACTGGACCCAGCCCACGCGAACGCCGTGCCGGGCACGTTTCTAAAGCTCTACCATGGACTCCGACAATCGATCTCCCCGGGACAACAAAACCCCGCGCCCCGGTCCGGGCGGGGGCGACCCCAACTTCAACTGGCGATCACTCATCCTCATCGCCATCTTCTTCACGGTCATCGCCGGGTACTACCTCGCCCACAACGGTGCCGCCTCCGCGTCCGAGGAAATCACCAACCACAAGTTCCAGGAATACCTCACCGAAGGCCAGATTTTCCAGGATGAGAAGCACCCGCTGGAACTCGTCTTCGAGGAAGGCAGCAGCACCCAGACGCTTAATGGCTTCTACTCGCGCCTCAAACCGGTGAAGGTGGAGAGCGCTGCGCCCTTCCATACCACCGTCTCCCTCGACTACAGCCGCCATCTGGAAAGTCGGCTGGCTGCGGCGGGCCTGACGCTCAACATCCGCAACAAATCCAACGTCCTGGCGACAACCCTGCTCGGGTTCCTGCCGATCCTCATCTTCCTGCTCATCCTTTACTTCCTATTCCGGCAGCAGATCCGCATGGCGGGCAAAGGTGCGCTCAACTTCGGCAAGAGCAAGGCGCGCATGATGGCGCGGGACAAGAACAAGATCACGTTCAAGGATGTAGCTGGTGTGGACGAGGCTAAGGACGAGGTGCAGGAACTCGTCGAATTCCTCAAGGACCCCAAAAAATTCCAGAAGCTAGGCGGGCGCATCCCTAAGGGCGTGCTCATGATTGGCAGCCCCGGCACGGGCAAAACCCTGCTGGCGCGCGCCATTGCGGGGGAGGCCGACGTGCCGTTTTTCTCGATCAGTGGCTCGGACTTCGTTGAAATGTTCGTGGGTGTCGGCGCGAGCCGCGTGCGTGACATGTTCGAACAGGGCCGCAAGAGCGCCCCATGCCTGATCTTCATCGACGAGATCGACGCCGTTGGTCGCCACCGCGGCCACGGGGTCGGTGGCGGGCACGACGAGCGCGAGCAAACGCTCAACGCGCTCCTGGTCGAGATGGACGGCTTCGATGCTCAGGAAGGTATTATCATCATCGCCGCCACCAACCGACCCGACGTCCTGGATCCTGCCCTGCTGCGCCCCGGCCGCTTCGATCGACAGGTTAACGTGGCGCTACCCGACGTGAAAGGACGCGAGCAGATCCTCAAGGTCCACGCTAAGCGGGTCAAAATTGCCGAGGGAGTGGAGATGGACACGGTTGCTCGCGGGACACCCGGGTACTCCGGCGCGGAACTGGCGAACGTCATCAACGAGGCCGCCCTGCTGGCCGCGCGGCGCGGATTGAAGGCAATCACGCTGGCCGAACTCGAGGAGGCCCGCGACAAGGTGCGCTGGGGCAAGGAGCGCCGTTCCCTTGCCCTGAGCGAAAAGGAAAAGGAAAACACCGCCTATCACGAGGCCGGGCACGCGCTGCTCAACGTCGTCCTTCCCTACACGGACCCGTTGCACAAGGTGACGATCATTCCTCGCGGTCCCGCGCTGGGGGCAACCATGTACCTGCCCGAACAGGACAAGTTCAGCCAGCGCAAACTCGAACTGCTCGACCAGTTGGTGGTCATTATGGGTGGTCGCGTGGCGGAGGAGATGGTCTTCGGCGACGTGACGAGCGGTGCCTCGGGCGACATCCGCATGGCGACGAGCCTGACCCGCTCCATGATCTGCCACTACGGGATGAGCGAGAAGCTCGGCATGGTGAATTACGGCGAGAACGACGAACCGACGTTCTTGGGCCGCGACATGGGCCGACCCCGCGATTACAGCGAGGCCACGGCGCAAGAGATTGACAAAGAGGTCAAGCAACTCTGCGACACGGCGTACAACAAGGCGCGCAACATCATTACCGAACGCCGCAGCCAGCTCGACGCCATTGCTCGCGCCCTGCTGGAATACGAGACGCTCAACGGTGAGCAGGTCCGTGACCTGATCGAACTGGGCCGGATGCGCAACCCGCCTAAAACGAACCT
>CALMAQ010000226.1:0-2066 GCA_937859745.1 uncultured Verrucomicrobiota bacterium
CCCCACGCGGCGGGCACCCAGGGCGTGGTCATCCACGCGGGCAACGGCACGCTCTGGTTGAAGGCCAGGTAGGAAAACGTCGCCAGGAGCGGGATGACGACCTCCGTCGCCCGGCTGGGATAGCGGGCGGGACGGCGGCTGATGAGCAGCAGCACGCCGCTCGCGCCATTGAAGGCGGCGAGCAGCCCGTAGCGGACGTAATCCTCGAAATGGACCCCGTCGAGGAATCCGGCATCGCGCGCGACCATCGCGGGTGAGATAAATTCCCGCGAGCGAGAAACCAGGACCATGAAGCGCAGGGTGTCGAGGGATTCGTAAGCCAGAAAGAGAAGCAACACGGAAAGCACCCAACGCTCCACGAAGAACACAAAGAGGATCAGGGGGCGGGAAAGTAGCCAGCGGGACATGCGTGCAGCGAGTGGCAAAAATGAGATGGTGGATCAGGCTCAGGAAGACGGACGGCAGGTTGACGGCAGGCGTTTTCGCCTCACAAACGCCCGCTTCCCTCCTAGCAAGATCGTTGCCAAATCGTTCAGCGATAGATGTTAACACCGGAAAGGGTTGTAGGGAATTTCTTGACGAAATTGCGGCGGAAACCTTGCGGCGGCAAGGGTCAACGAAATGACGTTACCGGCTTCCAGATCCGACCAGGCGAGTCTCCGGACAGCCCCGATGCGGCTGGTGGGGATCGATCTCGCCTGGGGCGAGCGCAACGGGGACGGCCTGTGTCTGCTCGAAGCCGCGGACGGAAGCGCGCGGGTCGTCGAAACCGCGCACGTCTTCGGCGACGGGGCGCTGCTCGCCTGGCTGGAGGCCCGGCTGCCGCCCGCGCCCGTGCCCGCGGCGTTGCTCTTTGACGCGCCGCTCGTTTGTCCGAACGCCACCGGCAGCCGTCCGGCCGACCGCCAGACGCACACGCATTTCGGCAGGTTCCACGCGGGGGCGCACCCGGCCAACCGCGCGTTGTGCCCGCGGCCGTTGCGTTTGGCGGAGGCGGTGGTGGCGCGGCTGGGATTCGAGATCGGCTGGGCGCGTCCGCGTGCTTCCCGGCTGGCGGTGGAGGTGTTCCCGCACCCGGCGGCGGTGCGCTGGCTGGGGCTGGAGCGCATCGTCAAGTACAAGCGGCCCCCGGTGGCCTCGCGCCGGGCGGAGTTCGCGCGGATGCAGGGACTGCTGGGAGCGGGCGTGCGGCAACGCTTCCCGGCACTGGAGCAAAACGAGGCGCTGGGCGAAGTGCTCGCGGCTCCCTGGACGAAGCCCGCCGAGGACCGGCTGGACGCGCTGGTGTGCGCGCTCGTCGGCTACCACCACTGGAAACACGACGGCGCGCGCAGCCAGGTGCTTGGCGATCTGGAGACGGGGTTCATCGTGGTGCCGGCGGCAGATGACGGATGACGGATGTCGGCGGATGCTCTCCGTGCCCCGTCATCTGTCCCATCTGTCATCCGCCATCCGCCATCTGCCTCTCACCGTACTGGCGTCACCGCCCGGGGAGAGAACTGGAGCCCCGCGTTCGCCAAGGTAATCAGCCCTCCGCCGACCAACAACTTGAGCGTCGGCACCTCGTTGGCGTATGCGATGCCCGTCCACATGGCCAGCCAGCCGGGCAGGCACAACGACATCAGGCTCGTCCACACGGGCTCGATGCAATAGATCAGGCCCGCTTCCGTCGCTTCGAGGTACTTCTGCCAGTGGTTCATCAGCGAGAACGTCGCCAGCGTGCAGAACCCCGTCAGCGCCAGCAGCAGGAGCAAAATCTCGGGCGACCCCACGAACGCCGCCGCGAGCTGGCCCGCTCCCGCCGCCCGTCCGAGCGCGAGCGGCGCGGACACCAGCGCCAGCACGGCGAACATCACGGTCGTCGCGTGCGCGGGGCGGTTCGCGGCGTAGCGGGGACGTTCCAGCCACAGGATCTGGCCCGTGAAGAACACCGAGCAGCCCAGCGTCTCCCATTCGCCCCGGCCCAGGCGCAGCGTCCTCCAATCGAGCCCCGCGAGCACGCCGATCCCCGCGAGCACCAGCGCGCAGCATGCCAGCACGGTCCAGGGCGGGCGCCGGCGGCGCTG
>CALMAQ010000226.1:2076-2440 GCA_937859745.1 uncultured Verrucomicrobiota bacterium
TTCGAGCACACCTTCAGGAGTTTGGGTGCGAGGCGGGTGATCGCGGCGGCGGCGCTGCACGGCCACGCACGCCGGGATCATCACGCAATAGCACGAGGTCAGGAACGCCGAGGTGGACGCCTCCGTGTAGTTGAGGCCGTCGTTTTGCAGGAGGATTCCTCCCGCCGCGAAAAGCCCCAGCCCCAGCCCCTGCATGGTTTCCCGCCGGGTGAACCCGCGCCAGGTGCCCAGGCAGCCCAGCGCCGTCACCACGCCCGCGACCCCGAAACGGAACACCACGTCCCACGCGACGAGGAAGAGCGTGTCCGCGCCGGGTAGCCGCCGCTGCTGCACCAGCACGAGCGCCCTGGCCAGCGGGAAGCTC
>CALMAQ010000227.1 GCA_937859745.1 uncultured Verrucomicrobiota bacterium
GCCCCATACACCACCCCACCGTGCCGGGCAGCAGGAAACTGCCCCGGGCGGCCCGGCCTACTTGCTGCCTTCCTCTGGCGGGGCCGCGTGGACCATTTTGCCCGGCTTGACCGGCGAGAGCTTCATGATCTGCCCGCGCGTGGGCCGCTGCTTGCGCGTGAGCGGCGCGACGGGCTGGGGCTGGCCGGTGCGGAGCGATTCCTGGATGGCCAGGATCACGCGCACGTCCGCCAGACCTTCCTCGCCGTCCGGTTCCGGTTGTTGGTCGTCGAGCACGCAATCGGAAAAATACTTCGTCTCGCCGCCGAAATGGTCGGACCGGCCGTAGGTCTTTTCCGACTTCTTCTCGCCGACCGTGAGGGTATGCGTCAGCCCCTGCTGCCAGGTGTAGCCGGGTTCGACCTGCAACGATCCCTCCGTGCCGACGATCTGGTAGCTGCCGCCGGGGTTCGCACCGTAGCTGACCGTGAAGTGCGCCAGCCGCTGCCCGGGGAAGTGCATTACGACGCTGATCATCTCCTCCACTTCCGCGAACCGGGGCTCGTCCTTGCTCGCCGTGAAGGCGAATACCCGGGTCGGCTCGGTCTCGAAAAGCTGTCGCACCGCGTTGATGGGGTACGGCCCCATGTCCGGCAGCGGACCGGCCCAATTTTCCTTGCTCGCGCGGCTGTTCTCCTCGGAGATCTGCTGGCTGAAGACGCTGCTGAAGATCCGCGGCTCGCCGATCTTGCCTGCGCGGACCGTCTCGATGGCCTCAATGGTCGCTTCCTCGAAGTGCAGCCGATAGGCAATCATGAGCTTGGCCCCGCTCTTTTCGCTGGCGGCGATCATGGCCTGGCAATCCTCCTCGGTCGGAGCCATGGGCTTCTCGCAGAGGACGTGGATGCCCGCTTCCAGCGCCTTGACGACCGGGTCGCGGTGCTGGGCGTTGGGCAGTGAGATGTAGACGGCGTCGATCTTGCCCGAGCGCAGCAGTTCGTCGTAGCCGTCGTAGCCGACGACGTGCTCGATGTCGTATTTCCTGGCCAGTTCGCGGCCCTTCTCGGGGTCGCCGGAGACGAGGGCGGTCATCACGGAATTGCCCGTGTGCTCGACCCCGGGCATGAAGTCCTCCTGGGCAATCCAGCCCGCGCCGACCACGGCGTAGCGCACTTTGCCGCCGTCCGCACGATCTCTGAAGGGGTGAAGCAGGCTCATGGGAATAGAAGAGAGTTTGGGAACCGGGATGATGGGAGCGGCTCATTTTTCGCTACGCGCCGCGCCGTCTGTCATTTACGCTGCGGGGCGCGTCGCAGGCTCCTTTTTTTGCTGCCTTCCTGATATGCCCACCTTGGCCGCCCTCTACTGCTACCCCGTCAAAGGCTGCCGCGGCATCGCACTGGCGGAAACGCTGCTCGACGCGCGCGGCATCCTCCACGACCGCGAGTTCCTGATCGTGGACCACCAGGATCGCTTTCTCACCCAAAGGGCGACGCCTGCCCTCGCGCTGCTCGAAACGGCCCTCGCGCCGGAAGGATTGATCCTGCGTTCCCCCGCCGGGACCGAACTGGTAGTGCCGTGGCAGACCTCCCGTTCCGTCCCCCGCACGGTGACGATCTGGCAGGACACGGTCGTGGCCGACGACCTGGGAGACGAACCGGCCGCCTGGCTGAACGCCGTCCTCGGCCAGCCGTGCCGCCTGGTGCGGGTCGGCGAGGCCTCCGAACGTCCAATGCCCGCGCGCCGCGTCCCACCGGGGTTCCCGGGAGAGGCCGCTCCTGCCCGGCAGGTGGCGTTCCCGGATGCTTATCCCCTGCTAGTCATCTCGGAAGAATCGCTGGACGAACTCAACGGTCGTCTCGACGGTCCGCCTTTACCGATGAACCGCTTCCGCCCGAACCTGGTGGTCACGGGCTGCCGTCATCCCTACGAGGAGGACGACTGGAAGGTGTACCGGGTTGGCGCAACGACGTTGTGGTCGGTCAAGCCGTGCGAGCGGTGCATCGTCGTCACAACCGATCAGCGCACCCTGGTCCGCAGCCAAGAACCCCTGCGGACGCTCGGCGGCTACCGCCGCTCGCCCGAGGGCGGCGTGATCTTCGGGCAGAACGTGATCCACGAACGGCCCGGTGACTGCCTGCGCGTCGGGGACTGGGTGCAGGTCATCGCCTGACCCCCGGCTTGTCAGCGGCCAAAGAGCGAATTGGCACCGGCGCTGCCCGTGTAGGCGCGGGTGGCGAACTGGTTGTTGTCCCCGTAAAGCTTCCACGGGCCTGGCGGCACCTCGTTCAACTCCACGAAGCGCCACGAGCACACGTCGCGGGTGGCATCCATGCCCAGGTAATCGCGGACGGCGGGTGAAACGTCCAGCCCGGCTCCGCCGTTGAGGTTGGGCAGCGGCACGGCGTTGCCGAAGACGTACTGGTAGTGGTCCGTGCGGAACGGGCCGCAGTCCTCCCATTGGGCGTAGGCAACGCGGCTGCCGTGCATGATCGCCAGCCAGTGGCTCTTGCAGACGGAGTGTCCCTCCTGGACGAACTCTCGCTTGAACCACGGGATGATGACCTTTGATTCCGGCTTGGTGGTGCCATGGGTCACGTCGTTGTAGGGCAGCGCGCAGTAGAAAGGATTCTGGCGCGGAACGAACGCCCGGGGCAGGAACCCGTTGCGGCGGGAGGGATCGGGATCGTCGAACCCGCCGTAGTTGGTGGCCCAGTTCGGGTCCCAACTGCTGGCGTGGTTGGGCGTGGGGTTGTTCTTGGTCGGCAATTCGCCGATCCAGAAGATCGTGGTGACGATGTTCGTCTTCCAGGCGTAACGCGAGAACAGTGGCGCGCGCTGGGAGGTGGTGGGCACCCAGACCTGCGGCTCGACCTTCATCAAGGCGTTTTCGCGCAGCATCCGGGCGTGCTGCTCGAAATCAGAGGCGCTGCTGTAAGGCGCTTGCGCCGGGAGGCGGGCGGCGAGCGCCAACATCGCAAGGACGCACGGCGCGACCACCCCCGCGGGGAGGATTAGAACAAGGCGTCGGGCAATCGTGTTCACGCGGCTGGTTTAGGCTGGGGAGAAGGAATTGGCAAGGCGTTTTCCCGCGCTTAACCGGCGCACGGGCAGTCCGTAATAGATGCCTCGAAGCCCGGATCGTTCACTTTATTTTTCCAAGCAGGATCACTGCCAGCGGGAAGGCGGAAGGACACGGATGACGGATGGTTTGCACCGCGCCGCCGACGCGGTGCAAACCATCCTTCCGCTTTCCGCTTCGCTCAATAACGTCGCAGCAAGGTATCCCGCCTGCCGTGGCTGTCGTCGAGCTGCGGGTAATCCAACGTATAATGCAGCCCCCGACTCTCTTTGCGGGTAAGGGCGCCGTCCACGATCAACGCCGCGACCGTCACCAGGTTGCGTAACTCCAGCAGGTCGGTCGTGATGCGGAAATTCCAGTAAAATTCCTGCACCTCCGCCTGGAGGTTCCGCAGGCGCGCGGCGGCACGCTGGAGCCGTTTGTCCGTGCGGACGATGCCCACGTAATCCCACATCAAACGCCGGATTTCGTCCCAGTTGTGGTAGACCACCACCAGTTCGTCGATGTCGGCTGCGTTGCCGCTCTTCCACTCGGGCAGTTCGTAGGCTTGGAAGAACTTCCCCTTCGCCGGTTCCCGACGCAGGCTCGCGTCACATGCCCGGTGCGCGATCACGAGCCCCTCCAGCAGTGAATTGCTCGCCAGCCGGTTGGCCCCGTGCAGGCCCGTGCATGCCACTTCTCCCACGGCGTAGAGCCCCGCGATGTTCGTCGCGCCGTCCAGATCCGTCCGCACCCCGCCGCACTGGTAGTGGGCCGCGGGTACAACCGGGATCGGCTGCCGGGTCATGTCGATCCCGTAGCGCAGGCACGTTTCGTAGATGTGCGGGAAGCGTTCGCGCAGGAACTCCGCTGGTTGGTGGGTGATGTCGAGGAACACGCACTTGTCGCCCGAGCGTTTCATCTCCGCGTCGATGGCCCGGGCCACGATGTCGCGCGGGGCCAGCGAGGCGAGCGGATGGTATCGCTCCATGAACGACTCGCCCCGGGCGTTGCGGAGGATGCCCCCCTCCCCGCGCACGGCCTCGGTCACGAGAAACGAGCGCGCGTCCGGGTGGAACAGGCACGTCGGGTGGAACTGGATGAACTCCATGTTGGCCACGGTCGCGCCCGCGCGCCACGCCATCGCCACGCCGTCCCCGGTCGCCACGTTGGGGTTGGTCGTGTAGAGGTAGACCTTGCCGCAGCCGCCCGTCGCCAGCACCAGGCGCAGCGTGCGGAAGGTTTCCACCTCGCCCGTGTCTTCGTTGAGCACGTAGACCCCCAGGCAGCGGTTCTCGGCGGCGTAGCCGAGCTTGGCGCTCGTGATGAGGTCCACGGCCATGTGGCGCTCCAGGACGGCGATGTTCGCGTGCGTGGTGACGGCGTCGAGGAGCGCGCGCTCGATCTCGCGGCCCGTCGTGTCGCGCGCGTGGAGGATGCGGCGGCGGGAGTGGCCGCCCTCCCGGCCCAGGGACAACTCGGTCGTGCCGCTGCCGTCGGGTGTTTCGTGCTCGTCGAAGTGGACGCCCAGCGCGAGCAGTTCCCGGATGCGCGCCGGCCCTTCGCTGACGATGGTCCGCACCGCCTCCTCGTCGCAGAGCCCCGCCCCGGCTTCGAGGGTGTCCTGGACGTGCAGCTCGAAGGAGTCATCCTCGCCGGTGACGCTGGCCACCCCGCCCTGCGCCCACGCGGTGTTGGTGTCCGCCGAGGCGCGTTTGGTGATGATGGCCACCCGGCCGTGCTCGGCGGCCCGGAGGGCGAACGTCAGCCCGGCCACGCCGCTGCCGATGACGATGAAGTCGTAGGATTTCATGGGGAGATTGAAGCTAGGTTGGTGGCAGTTCCACGTTGTCGATCAGCCGGGTACGCCCGAAAAACACCGCCACGGCGGCCACGGCGGGACGCTCCAAGCGCTTGACCGGTTGCAGGTCCTGCGCGTCCACGATCTCCGCGTAATCGATCCGCGCGAGCGGGGCGGCGGTGATGCTCGTCTCCAGGCCGCGCCCGAGCCGGGCGGCGCTGCGTTCGCCCGCCTCGAAACGTTCCCGCACGGCCAGCAGGGCGCGCCGGAGCACCGGGGCCTGCGTGCGTTCGTCCGGCGTGAGGTACACGTTGCGCGAGGAAAGCGCGAGGCCGTCCGCCTCGCGCACGATCTCCTCGCCGATGATCTCCAGCGGGAAGTCGAGATCGCGCACCATCCGCCGGATCACGGCAAGCTGCTGGTAATCTTTCTTGCCGAACACGGCGGCATCGGGGCGCACGAGGTTGAACAGCTTGGCGACCACCGTGCAGACCCCGGAAAAGTGCCCCGCGCGCGACCGGCCGCAGAGCCCGGCGCTCAGGAGCGATTCGTCGATGCCCACGGAGCGCCCCGGCGCGTACATCCCGTCCGCGTCCGGGTGAAAAACGAGGTCCACCCCGTGCTCGCGGCAGGCGGCCAGGTCGCGCCGCAACGGGCGGGGATAGCGGGCGAGGTCTTCCTTGGGCCCGAACTGCAGCGGGTTGACGAAGATGCTCACCACGACCAGTCCGCGGCGGCCCACCGCGCGGCGTGCCCGGCCCACGAGAGCCAGGTGCCCGGCGTGGAGTGCCCCCATCGTCGGCACCAGGGCCACCGGGCGGTCCCACGTCGCGGCCAACCGCATCATCGCCGTAGGACGGCTGACTACTTTCATCGTTCCGGGCACATTCGACCCTCGGCCGCCCCGTGTCCACTCTGGTCCTTGCCAACGCGGGGAGCGCCCATCAGGTTGCCTGCCATGAAGGCTCTCGTACTCGCTGGCGTCGACCAACCGTTGCAGTGGCAGGATGTCCCCGACCCCCGGCCCGGTCCGGGCGAGGTGGTGGTCGCCATCGAGGCCGCCGCACTCAACCACCGCGACCTGTGGATCCAGAAAGGGCAATACGCGGGCCTGAAGTTCCCGATCGTCCTGGGTTCGGACGGCTGCGGGATCGTGGCCCGGTGCGGCGAGGGCGTGGACACCTCGTGGCAGGGCAAGGAGGTCATCATCAACCCGGCGCTCGGCTGGGGTGGCAGCGAGGCGGCGCAGGCGGACGACTTCCGCATCCTCGGCCTGCCGGACAACGGCACGTTTGCCGAGCAGGTCTGCGTGCCCGCGGCGCAGCTCGTCGCCAAGCCCGCCCACCTGGACACCGTCCACGCCGCGGCGCTGCCGCTCGCCGGCCTGACGGCCTACCGCGCCGTCTTCTCGCGCTGCAAGCTGCAGGCGGGCGAGCGCGTGTTGGTGACGGGCATCGGCGGCGGCGGCGCGATCTTCGCCTTGCAGTACGCCCTGGCGGCCGGCGCAACGGTGTTCGTGACCAGCGGCCAGGACGCGAAGCTGGCCAAAGCCATCGAGATGGGTGCGGCGGGCGGCGTCAACTACAAGGAGGATGGCTGGGAGAAGAAGCTCAAGGCGCTCGCTGGCGGCGGCTTCGATGTCACCATCGACAGCGCGGGCGGCGACGGCTTCCTCTCGCTGGTCGAACTGGCGTCGCCCGGCGGTCGGATCGCGTTCTTCGGGGCCACCGTGGGCGACCCGGGCAAGCTGCCCATGCGGCGGGTGTTCTGGAAGCAGCTTTCCCTGCTCGGCACGACGATGGGCAGCCCCGCCGACTTCGCGTCGATGGTCCGCTTCGTGACAGAGCACCAGATCGTGCCCCTGGCAGACCACGTCTTCCCCATGGCCGAGGGCGACGCGGCGCTCCGAGCCATGCACGGGGCCGAGCAGTTCGGCAAGATCGCGCTGACGCTCAAATAGGCACCGCCTCGCAGACCTCCCGCCAGCCCGGGAAGTTCCAGGTGTTCGGGAAACCCGCGCACTGTTCGGGCTTGACGGGTTGCACCGCGCAGTCGCGCCCCTCTAGGAAGATGCACTCGCCGTTGGGCTGGTCGATCAGCGCCAAGCCGTCCCGTTGCGGGCGCAGCCGGGTGAACCGCTGGATGAAATCGTGCTCGCCCAGTCCGAGGTGAGCGGCGATGGCGCGGATGTCGGCGTCGTCCACCTTGACGAACCCCGGCCAGCGGCAGCAGTTCGTGCAACGCTGGCACTGGTAGTAAACGGGGGCATCCATCGGATCGGGTGGGCAGCAAGTTACCGCGCGATTGCGGCGTTGCCAAACGGGGCGTTTGCGGGCATGGTAGACAAGTTGCGCGCCGGGCGTTAGAAGGGGCGCGCTTTCCCTCCTTCCCCAACCACGTCCCGGCATGTTTGAAATCCTCTTCATCTTCGGTCTGCTCGGCCTCCTGCTCGGCACGATCTGCGAGTATCTTTCCTCGCTCGACGCCTTCCCCACGCTGCTGACCGCCGCCGTGGCCGTCCCGCTGCTCGCCTGGGCGACCTACCTGGAACTGCACCGCCGCTTCGCGCTCGACGGAATGCACCAGCGGCGTGCGCCCGTGCCGCCGGAACGTTTCTACTGGGGCCTGCACCGTTCCCGGCTGCGCGTGGCGCTGGCGGTGAGCGGGCCGGTCGCTGCCCTCGCTTGGGTGGCGGCCATCGAATGGCCCGCCGAACTCGCCGCCACCGGACCGGCGATCTCGGGCTGGATCGGCGGGCTGGTCGCCATCGTGGCTACGGCGCTCTTCTTCGCCTGTGGGACGCTCTACATACGCGCCTCCCAGTGGTACGACCGGATGGCCCCTTGGGCGGTCGGCGTCTGCCGCCGCTCGCTCTACCGTCTGTCCGAGAACCCGGACTTCCTCGCTCCCGGCCACCAGGAACGCCGCCAGGAGGAGGAAAAAACGATCTACTGACCGGCCAGCGGCGGTCGTGGCGGCTTACGGAAACAGGCCGCGCGTCTGTTTGGCCTTTTGCACCTTCTCGACCGCGATGGCCAGCGCCGCCTTGCGATAGGAAATTTTCTCGGTCCGCGCGCGCTTGAGCACCGCCGAGAACGCCGTTTCCATGATGCGGAAGAGCCGGTCGGCGATTTCCGTCTCGTTCCAGAAGAAATTCTGGAGGTCCTGCACCCATTCGAAGTAGCTGACGATCACGCCGCCCGCGTTGCAGAGGATATCCGGGACGACGAGGATTTCTTCCCAACGTTGGTCGAGGATCTCGTCGGCCTCGGGGGTCGTGGGACCGTTCGCGCCTTCGGCCAGGATGCGGCACTTGAGCTTGCCCGCATTCTCCTTGTTGATGACGCGGTCCACGGCCGCCGGGATCAGGATGTCGCAGGGCTGGATCAGCATCTCCTCCGGGTCGATGACCTGTGCGCCTTGGAACCCGGTGAGGTCCGGGTGCTTGCGGAGGTGCGCCGAGACCAAGGAAAGGTCGATCCCCTTGGGATCGTAGAACGCCGCGTAGGCGTCCGACAGGCCGACGATCTTGACCCCCGCCTTGTAGTACAGCGATTCCGCCGCCACGCTGCCGACGTTGCCGTAACCCTGGACGATGGCCGTGCAGCCCCCGGGCTCGATTTTGAGTGAATCCAGCGCCCGCTCGACGAGGAAGGCCACGCCGCGCCCGGTGGATTCCCGCCGCCCCGCCGACCCGCCGAGGTAGACCGGCTTGCCCGTGACGATCTCCGTCACCGTGCGGCCCGCGTAGGAACTATACGTGTCCATGAACCAAGCCATGACCTGCTCGTTGGTGCCCATGTCGGGACCCATAATATCGGTGTGCGGGCCGACGAAGGGGATCATCTCCTGCATGTAGCGGCGGCTGAGCGCCTCCAGTTCGCGGATGGACAGGTCACGCGGGCTGACCGTGATGCCGCCCTTGGCCCCGCCGTAGGGCAGCCCGGCCAGGGCGCACTTCCAGCTCATCCAGATCGAGAGCGCCGCGATCTCGCCCATGTTCACGCTGGGGGCGAAGCGCGTGCCGCCTTTGGTCGGCCCCATGGTGAGGTGGTGCTGGACGCGGTAGCCCGTGAACACGCTCACCGACCCGTCGTCGCGGTGGATGGGGAGCGCCACGGTGACGGCGCGCTTGGGCAGCAGGAGACGGTCGCGTTCGTTGCGGTCGATGTTGAGATAGTCGGCGATCAGGCGGAATTGTTCGCAGGCCATGTCGAAGGCCGGGTCCGCGTAGATGGCGGGGGGGTTAAACATGGACGAACCTACGCAGGCGTCCACTTGACGGCAAATTTCCGCCCCCGCAGGGCGGCAGCCCCTTCATCCGCGCCGTCCCCGGCGCAAGCGGCGGCCGAAAATGGCCGCCGCCTCCCGCATCTCCTCCAGGCGCAGCGCATAGCAGGCGGCGAAGAAGGCCACGGCCCCCGCCCCGATCACCGCGAACAGCGTCAGGCACTTCCGGGCGAGTCCCACGTGGTAGAAATCACCCAGCACGTAGCGTTGCCCCGCCAGGCAGACCGCCGCGAGCATCGCGCCCGCCACCGCGAGCCGGGCGAGCGTCGCCGCCATCTGCCGGGTCTCCAGGTTCCCCATCCGCCGCTGCATGAGCCAGTAGAGCAGCGAGAAGTTGACCGCCGCCGTCAGGCTGGTGGAAAAGGCCAGCCCGCGATGCCCCCAGCCCAGCCAGTACGTGAACACGCCGTTGAGCAGCAAGTTGATGCCGATGGCGACGAAGGAAACCGTCATCGGCGTGGTGCGCGCGTCCAGCGCGTAGAAGGCCGGGGCCAGCACCTTGATCCCCGAGTACGCCGCCAGGCCGATGGCGTAGAATTGCAGTGCCGCGCCCGTCTGCCGCGCGGCTTCCGCCGTGAACCGGCCGTGCTGGTAGAGCAGAGAAATGATCGGACCGCCTAGGCACATCAGGCCGATGGCGGAGGGGATCGTCAGGAAGAAGGCCAGCCGCAACGCGCGGGCGAGCGTGGCGCGAAACGCCGCGTCGTCGCCCAGCGCGGCGCTTTTGCTGACCAGCGGCAGCGTCACCGTGGCGATGGCCACGCCGAACACGCCCAGCGGCAACTGCATCAACCGGAACGAGTTGTTGAGCCACGTCACCGCGCCGTTGCCCTGGTGGCTGGCGAAGGCCGCGTTGACCATCACGTTGACCTGCACGGCGCTCGCCGCGATCACCGCCGGACCCATCAGGCGCAGGATGGCGCGCACGCCCTCGTCGCGCCAGCCGAAGTCGGGCCGGAAACGGTAGCCCGCGCGTCCGAGCGAGGGAATCTGCACGGCGAACTGCAGGAACCCGCCCAGCAGCGTACCGCAAGCCATGCCGAACAGCGCGCGGGTGCCGAAATGCGGGTCCAGGTAGTAGCCGATGCCCACCCCGCCGACGATGGAACCCAGGTTGAAGAAACTCGACGCCATCGCGGGCGCGCCGAAAATGTGTTTGGCGTTGAGCATCCCCATGAGCAGCGCCGCCAGCGACACCAACAGGATAAACGGATACATGATCCGCGTGAGCTGGACCGTCAGCTCGAACTTGCCGGGAACGGCGTGGAAGCCGCCGCCGAGCACCTCAATCAACTGCGGCGACAGGATGATCCCCAGAACCGTGACGGCGCTCATGAACACCACCGTCAGAGTGGCCATCTTGTTGGCCAGCCGCCAAGCCGCCCCGTCGCCTTCCAACTGGATTTTCTTGGAGAAGGTTGTGACGAACGCCGTGGACAGCGCGCCTTCCGCGAACAGGTCGCGCAGGAGGTTCGGCGCGCGGAACGCCGTGAGAAAGGCGTCCATGCCCGCCCCCGCCCCAAACAGCCCCGCGAAGATCTGGTCGCGCGCCAGTCCCAACACCCGGCTGCACATCACCGCGAGGCCCACCACGCCCGCCGCCCGGGTGCTGCCGCCGGAGGGAGGCCTGGTCATGGTGGCCGCATTATCGACGGCGGCGGATGGCGCGGACGCGGGCGGCTCTCCGGTCAGGCCGGGTTGTTCGACGCTGGGCACGCCAGCAACGTAGGGGTCCGGCGCGAACTCGAAAGCAAAAACTTGCGAGAGGTCCTGGTCGCCATGCACGATCTACGGCTGCCGCCCCGCTGGCGGATTTCATCTCCCGCCGTCACCCGAGCCTGCTGCCGCTCGGCGCAAACGCTCCATGATGGCGACGCCCAGGCCGGTCTCGGGGACCTCGTCGGCGACGATGAGGTCGAGCCCCGACTCGTCGAGCGTCCGCAGGGCCGCGAACAGGTTGGCCGCGGCTTCCCGCAGGTCGCCCGACCGGCTGAGCGTCACGGTCAGATGGTAGAGGCCACCCACGGCGGGAACATCGGCCCGGAAGGCAAGTAGGCCGCGGCGCTTCCCGCCGGTCGCGGCGGACTCGCCCAACGCCGCAAACCGCAGGGGGGTACGGGGAGCGTAGTGGCCGGGGGCTTGCCCCGGGGCGGCGGTTCTCTGGCCGGAGGAAGCCGCCGCAGCCGACACGGGAGCGATCCCGGCGAGCATTTCCAAGGTGATGGGTCCGGGGCGCAGCACGCTCAGGGCGCGGCCGGACGCCCCGAAAGCGACGATGGTCGATTCCAGGCCGTGCCGGGTCGGCCCGGCTTCCAGGATCAGCGGGACCCGTCCCGCCAGCTCGCTGCGGACGTGCTCGCCGGTGGTGGGGCTGATCCGGCCGAAACGGTTGGCGCTGGGGGCCGCCACCGGCCGCCGCAATTCCGCCAGCACCGCCTGGAACACCGGGTGCGCGCTCATCCGCACAGCGACGAGCGAACTGCCCGCCGTGACGAGGTCCGGCACCACCTCCGGACGACGCGGCAGCAGGAGCGTGAGCGGCCCCGGCCAGAACGCGGCGACGAGGCGTTCGGCGAGTACCCGTTCTTCCTCGCTTGGCTGCGTTAAGCGATCCAGCCATTCCACACCGGGCAGGTGGACGATCAACGGATCGAAGAACGGCCGCTCCTTCGCCTGGAACACCGCCGCGACGGCCTGCGGCTGCGAGGCGTCGGCGGCCAGGCCATAGACCGTCTCCGTCGGCAGTGCCACGATCTGCCCGGCGGCGAGCAGACGCGCGGCGCGCGAGATGGCACCCTCGGCATCGGCAGGGAGCAGGACGGTCTCCATGGCTGGGTCCGGCTACTCCAGCGTCGGCGGAGCGAGCCGCAGCACCGCCTCCGTCTGGGCCGCGCGGAATCCTTCCCAGGCCAGGCGGAGCCGGGTGTCGTCCAGCGCGAGGACCGAAACGACGAACAGGGCGGCATTCCTGGCTCCCGCCGGGCCGATGGCCACGGTGGCGAAGGGTTCGCCATCGTCCGCCGGGCCCGGGAGGTTGCCGTCCGCATCCTGCAACAGGGCTAACCCGGAGGTCGTGCCGTCTGGCCAGGGGACGCGGACCACGGGCAGAGGCGTCGCCCGTGCGATGGCCGCCGGATGGCTCGCGTCCGCGGAAGCGACGATCACGGCGCGCCAGCGCGAGGTGTTCGCCTCCGCGCCCTGGGCAAACATGTCCGTCGGCGCGCCAGGCAATTCCACGGCGTCCACGCCGAACTCCCGCAAAGTTTCCGCGGCCGGAAGCAGCGCCCTGCTTGGGACGCCCTCGGCAACGATCAGCACCACCGCCAGGGCCGGAGCCGGGTCACTCACGGCAAGCTGCTCCCTCCGGAAAATCTCTGGCAAAAAACTTGGACATTAAAAAAAGTTCCCGGGCATCTGCGCCCAAAAGCACGGCGTAAATTCAAGCAGCAAAAGAATCCGCTATGCAAAACGAGCAGGTCACTATGGCAAAGGGCACCGTGAAATGGTTTAACGAAAAGAAAGGCTTCGGCTTTATCGTGGACCCGAACGTCCCGGGCGATATATTCGTCCACTTCTCGGTCATCCAGACCGAAGGCTTTAAGACGTTGCAGGAAGGCGATCAAGTCGAATATGAGCTTTACAACGACGACAAGGGCGCGAAGGCGCGCAACGTCGTCCGCGTCCAGCCTTGATGGAGGGGGGACACGGTGAGCGGACCGGTGAATCTGGTCCTCATCGGTCCTATGGGCTCGGGGAAAAGTTCCGTGGCGCGCGAAATCGCGCGGACGACGGGCCGCCGCTGGGTGGATACGGACAAGCTGGTCGTCGATCAAGCCGGCCGGTCCATCGCAGAAATATTTACCTCGGAAGGCGAGGAACATTTCCGGGATCAGGAGGCCGCTGCCCTTCGCTCCCTCGCTCCCGGCACCGGGCTGGTGGTCGCCACCGGAGGCGGCATCGTCACGCGGCCGGACAACGTTGTGCTTTTGCAGCGATTGGGCATTGTCGTCTGGCTGACGGCGCGCGAGGAGGTGCTGTTCGAGCGCGTTTCGCGCAACCGCCGCCGCCCGCTGCTCCACACCGCCGACCCACGGGCGACCTTGCGCGACCTGCTCGCGCGACGCCAGCCGCTCTACGAGGCTTGCGCGCACCTGAGCATCGACACGTCCGACGCGCCGCACGCCCGGCTGGCGGAAACGATCCTCGCCCGGACCGGCGCACTCGCAGCCGCGCCTTTTCCGCCGTGAAAGCCGACCTCGTCGCCGAAGCCCATCGGCTCGGGTTCGCGCTGTGCCGGGTGGCCGCCTGCATCCCTCCCCGGCACGGGCAGGACTTCGCGGCCTGGCTCGACGCCGGGATGGCGGGCGAGATGTCTCCTTGGCTGGAGCGGGGGAAAACGCGCCGCCTCGACCCGCAAGAAGTGCTTCCCGGGGCGCGGTCGGTCGTGGTGCTGGCCATGAACTACTGGCAGGGGCCGCGCACCGCCGCGCAGCACGCGAGCGGCAAGTTCGCCCGCTACGCTTGGGGGGACGATTACCACGACCTGATCGAAGCCCGCCTGCGCGCGTTGGACGACTTCCTCCTCACGCGCGGCGGCCGGCAACGCTACTACGTGGACACGGGGCCCATTCTGGAGCGCGACTTCGCCGCGGCGGCGGGCGCGGGCTGGCAGGGCAAGAGCACCATGCTCCTGCACCCGAAACTGGGCACCTGGTACTTCTTGGCCGAGTTGCTGACCACCTTGGAGTTGGAGCCGGACGCACCGGTCCAAGCACGCTGCGGCAGTTGCACGCGCTGCCTCGACGCCTGCCCGACCGGGGCCATCCGGCGCGACCATCCTTACCATCTCGATGCCCGGCTGTGCATCTCGTACCTCACCATCGAGCACCGCGGGCCGATCCCGCTGGAACTGCGTCCCCTGATGGGCGACCGCATCTACGGCTGCGACGACTGCCTCGACGCCTGCCCCTGGAACCGCTTCGCCCGGGAAAGCCGCGAGGCGGCCTTCCAGGCGCGCCCGGTCACGGCCGGCGAACCGTTGCGCGACTTGCTCGCGCTGACGCAGGCGGAGTTCAGCGCGGCGTTCAAGGGCTCACCCGTCAAGCGTACCAAGCGGCGAGGACTGCTCCGCAACGTGTGCGTGGCGCTGGGCAACGTCGGCACGGCGGATGATCTCCCCGCCCTGGAAGCTTCCGCCGCGATCGAGGAAGAACTGGTCGCCGAACACGCCCGCTGGGCGATCGCCCGCATCCGCGAGCGCACCGGGCAAACCCCATGAAGCAGACGGCGGTCATCGGGGCGGGCGTGGGCGGTCTGACGACGGCGGCGCTGCTGGCGCGCGCGGGGAATCGGGTGACGGTTTTCGAGCGCAACGCGCGCGTGGGCGGCAAGCTCAACTGGCTGGAGGAGGGCGGCTACACCTGGGACATGGGCCCGAGCCTGCTGACCATGCCCTACGTCTTCGAGGGACTGTGGGCCAAGCTCGGCCGCCGCCTGGAGGACGACCTGCAACTGGTGCCGCTGCCCGTCACCTGCCGCTACCGGTGGACCGACGGCACCCGGATCAACGAGGACGCCGCCTTCTGGACGCGGCCCGACGTGGCCCGCTTCCTCGCCTACGCGCGCGGCCTCTACGACCTGAGCGCCGACGCCTTCCTCCATCATCCCCTGGAAGATTGGTGGCGGCAGCTCCGGCCCGCCTTCCTCCCGAAGCTCAGGCACCTGCCCAAGATCGCGTCTTTTGCCACGATGGATCAGGTGGTCCGCCGGTTCTTCGGCGACGACCCGCACCTGGTCCAGCTTTTCAACCGTTTCGCCACCTACAACGGCTCCTCGCCCTACCAGACCCCGGCGGCGTTTAACATCATTCCCTACGTCGAGGCGCGGTTCGGAGGCTGGTACGCCAAGGGCGGGCTCTACGAGATCGCGCGGGCGCTCGAACGCATCTGCCGGGAGGAGGGCGTGGAGTTTTGCTTCGAGCAGGAGGTGACTGCAACGGAGCGGGTTGGCAGCGGCTGGCAACTAGCCACCGGGCAGGGCGCAGCGCCGGAGCCGTTCGACAGCGTTGTCTGCAACCAGGATGTGCTCAGCTTCCTCGGAGACGAACCAGCGATGCAGCAGCGCATTGCCCGGGCGGACCTCGCTATTTCTGGGTTCATTCTGTACCTCGGTGTCGACCGACAGTTCCCGCAGTTGTCCCACCACAACATTTTCTTCTCGGATGATTATCCCGCCGAGTTCCGTGAATTGTTCACCAACCGGCTGCCTGCTCGCGAGCCGACGATCTACGTGGCCGTCCATTCCAAAGCGGACCCCTCGCGGGCACCTGAAGGTTGCGAGAATTGGTTTGTGTTGGTCAATGTCCCGGCCCTGACACCCAGCTCTCCGCTAGATTGGTCCACCTTTGCACCTACTTACCGCAATATGATCATCGACCGCCTCGAAACGCGCTTCGGCTGCGCGGGGTTGCGCGATGCCATCCAGGTCCGGCGGCAATTTACCCCCGCCGACTTCCAGACGCGCTACCTCGCCCACGCTGGCAGCCTCTACGGGTTCGCCAGCCACGGAGTCCGGGCGGCGTTCCAGCGCCCCGGGCTGCGGCGACCCGGCGCGCCGGGCTTCTACTTCGTGGGCGGCTCGACCCATCCCGGCGGCGGGCTACCGCTGGTGTGCCTGAGCGGACAGATGGTGGCGGACCGGCTCCTGCATGACCAGCGGACCGCCAAACGCTAGTTTTTCGCGGCAGGCAGCACCGAACCGTCGCTCTGGACGTAGCCGATGGGCGCGATGCCCTCGCGCCGCGCGGCGGCGATGTCGATGATCTCGTACTCGGGATCGTCATCCTTTTTGAACCGCTTGAGGTGCTTGTGGTACTCCTTGGTCGCGGAGTTCAATGCATCGTTGAAGCACTTCCAACCCTTGAGCTGTTTGACCTCGTGGCTGGCCACCTTGGCCAGCGCGCGGTTTTCCGCGCACTTGGCCGGATCCGGGTCGCCGAGCATCGTCGTTTCCAGGCAGGCAGTCTGCTTGCCCTCGCGGTCCAAATAGATGCCCAGGAACATGTGCCCCGGCTCCAGCACGAGGAAGGAATCCAGGCCCATGCGGCGCAGGATGCTCGCCAGCATCACACTGGCGTCCACGCAGTTGGCGTGCGACTCGGACAGGCTTTCCTCGATAAAGCGGACATGGAGCGTGTAGAGAGAGTCGCTCTCCGTCGTCGTGGTGCCGATATCGCTGTACTTGATGTTGTGCTGCCGGAGAGCCTCCCACACGGCAAAGACTTGCAGGAGCACCCGGCCCGGGTCCTCGGCCTGGTAGGCGTCGAAGCCATCCACCACCCCGGTGGCCTGCGCTTCCTTGAGCAGCGTGGGGATCGCCGGATGATCCTCGTTGACGTACGCCGCGAACATCCAGGCGGTGTCCACGTAATCCTTTTCGTCGTCGGGGTTCTGGTAGGCGTAGGGACAATCGTTGATCGGGTGGACCCTCGCCGTGACGAGTTGCTGGCCCGCGGCCTTGCCGTCGATTTGCAGGGCCACCGTCACGTTGATCGGGTAACTCTGGCGCACCCGGTTCAGGGCGTCGTATTTGTAGTCCACCCGGGGCATCAGGTGGTAGGTCTTGCCGCAGGTGGGCAGATCGACCTCCAGCACGCTGTCGGACATGAGCGCGTTTTCCCGCACCTCCACCCGGACGTGGGCGTTATCGGCCGGGCTGACGAGCGTCACGCCGATGAGTCCGTTGTCGTCCCCGAGTACCTCGGGCAAATCTGCGGGCAGCGCGGGGCTGGCGGTCACCTTCGCCGCGGGTGGCTTCTTCTCCCGCCCGGCCTCGCCCGCGGGAACCGGATGCTCGGGTTCGTTGCCGCGGACGGGGGGCTGGACGGTGGCGCTGGCGAGCAGCAGCGAGGGAAAAATTTGCCGTTCGGGGTCCACGAACGCCTCCCACTCCCCGGGTTGGGGCACCGGGACATCGGGAGCCGCCTTCTTCTCCTTGACCGGGGCGGTCCCGGAAGCGCGTTCCGCCTTCGCGGGGCGCGCGTCGGGCGTCCAACCCACGGCCATCCAGGGAACGAGCGCCGTTAGCGCCAGCGCGAGGATCAACAGCGATCGGTAGATGAAACGTCTCGGTCTCACGGCCACTTTCGACAGTCCCGGTCCGCTTCCGGCTCGAAATCCCTATCGGACACTTTGCGGCGCGTTGCAACCCGGGATTGCGGCGCGCGCCACCCACGTCTACAAACGGGCAGATTGCACTCCCTCCAAGCCACCCCTCCCCACCCCGCATCTTGGCTGCAGCGCGCGCCGGACCTCGTCTGGGCGGCGTTCCTTGTGTGGACGGGCGTGGGCTTCGTCGTCATGCCCTTGGGAATCGGGGAAGCGGAAGTACGCGGGTGGCTGGGCACCCCGGGCTGGCGGGACGCCGCCGCCGCGTTGCTGCACCATTCGGACGCCGTCTGGATCGTGCTCGCCGCCGCTGTCGTGTACTTGCACGCCGCCGCCGCCGAAGGACTGGCCACCGCCCGGCTCCAGGCGATCATGATCCTGGTTCCCTCGACGATTTTCGAGTGGGTCGGCACCCGCACGGGCTTCCCGTTCGGGCCGTACCGCTACACGGACAACTTTGGCTGGCGGCTCGGGGGCGTCGTCCCCCTGGCGATTCCCCTGGCGTGGCTGGTCGTCCTGCTCTGTGGACGCTACGCGGTGCTGCGGTGCTACGCCGCCGTCACCCGGCTGGAGCTCGCTCTGGGCATGGCGTGCATCGCCGTGCTCACCGACTTCAACCTGGAATACGTCGCCTGGAAGGTGCGCGCCTACTGGGTGTGGTATCCGCAGTCGCACGGCGCGCCACCCGCGTGGCCGCCGCTGCAAAACTACCTCTCCTGGTTCGTGCTGAGCTTCGCCTTGGGGATGGTGCTACCCGCCAACCACGAACTCCGCCCCCCGCCGCCGTCTCCCTGGCGGCCCGTGCTGGTCCTGCTCCTGATGAACGCCCTGCTGGCGTTTGTTCACCTGGTGAGGTGACGAAGGTCCCGCCTCAACGCGCGGCGAGCCTGCCCGGCTCCATCAGCGGCAGCGGCAGCGGCAGGGTCGGCAGGCTGATCGTCTTGTCCACGAGCCACAACTGGTTGGTATAATCAGTCGCTTTGGTGAAACGGACACTGCCGTCCACGTACAGGTAATACGCTCCGCTGTCGTAGGCCTTGGTGTTGAGCAAGCCCAGGAGGTTCGTCAGCGGTTGCAGGAGCAAATCCACGTAGAACGCGTTGGTCGCTGGCACCTTTTGCGCGAGCAGCACCACCTGCGAGGGAGAATCCAGGCGGTTCAGCGGGATGGTGGACGGCGGCGTCTGGTCCGAGCCGAGTTCGTCGAAACCGTTGTAGACAAAGCCCGTGTTGTTGACCGCATTGGAGATGACCTCCGCGAGCGGCAGCTTCGCGGTCGTGGGATCGGTGCTGTCGAGAAACACTCGGGGATCGCTCGGAGAGAGGTAGTCGCAGAACAGCTTCGGCCATTGGTCCAGCCCCCCGGTGTCACTTGCCGGGTCAGCGGGTGGGGAAGATCCGCCCGGCTGGCCAGGGAGCTGCTGGTTATGGTCGTTCGCGTAGAGATGGGCCGCCACGCCGATTTGGCGCATGTTGGAGATCGCCTTCGTGCGCGCCGCGTACATTCCCACGCGCGAACTTGCCGGGATGGCGATGACCGCCAAGACAGTCAGGATGGCTAGGACGACCAGCAGTTCCACCGTCGTAAACGCAGCTTTCAAGGCAGGGCTCCCGGTACTGTGTAGTCTCGAATCCGCGGGTTGACAAGCTTGTCCGCGCCCGCTGCGCGGAAGTCGCCAAGCGATGGTCGCTTTCTCGGCAGACCGGGCTTATGATGATCCGGGAATGCTTTCTTGGACGCCTTTCCGATCTTTCCGGGCCTGGTTCCCCTTGTTCCTGCGGGTGGCACTGGCGACGGCTCCGGTCCTGGCGGTGACGGGGTATCTGTACCTGGAAAGCCGCAACTCCGAACGGCTCCTGCTCGAAGCGGAGACCGTGCGGCAGGCCGATTTCGCCCTGCTGCAATTCGAGGGTTTCACCTCGGCGCGGGTGAGCGCGATGAAGGACGCGGCCAACTTCCTCGTCGCCGCCACGGGCGGATCGCCGGAGGATTTCGGCCGGTACTTGCAACGCCTGTTGGCTGAGGTGCCCTACTTCGATTCTCTCTGGCAAGTGGACCTGCGCGGGAACGTCCTCCAGGTGATCACGGCCGGGAAACCAGGCGGCGGGCACGGAGCGCCGTCCTCGCCGGTGTTCATGGACACCCTGGCAAAGGCGCTGGCCTCGCGTCAGCCCGCCGCGACCAGCAGCTTCGACCTGCCCCACGGAGAAAAGGGGGTCACGATGGTTGTCCCTATCCTGCGGGAAGGCCACCCGGAAGGTGCCTTGGCCGGGACGATCCGGCTGGATGCGGGCATCCGCGACATGTACGGGGCCGACATGCCGAGCCTCTGGAACCTGGAACTGGCCGACCGCGCCGCACGCACCGTGTACCGCGCGATCGGCAACGAGCCGTCGGCGGCGGATCCGGTGGTCACCCGGCACGTCCCGGTGGCCGACCGCGCCTGGAAACTGCGCCTCTGGCCTACCCCGACACTGGCCACAACGTTGCGGACGGCCGTCCCCCAGCGCATCCTGCTCATCGGCCTGGTGGCCTCGCTCGTGGTCGCCGCGGCCAACTTCCTGCTGGCCCAGCACGGCGAACGCCTGGCCGAGTCTCTGCGCGAGAGCAAGCGGCTCGCCTCGGACCGCGACGCGGCCCGGCGGCGGCTCTCCGAATTGGTTAACGGCATCGAGGCCGTCATCTGGGAGAGCGACGCGGAGCGCCAGCGCGTCACCTTCGTCAACGCCTACGCCCGCAAGCTGCTCGGCCTCGACGCCGAACGCTGGGCGGCGGAGCCCGACTCGTGGTCGGAGCACGTCCATCCCGACGACCGCGCCCGCGCCCGGGAGAACCTTCTGGCGGCCCAGCACCCGGGGCAGACGTGCGACGCCGAGTACCGCATGTACAACGCGGAACGGCAGGTGATCTGGGTGCGCGAGATCGTGACGGTCATCGGCGGAAGATCGGGGCGCATGGCCGGGCGGCGTGGGGTCGTGGTGGACATTAGCGCCCGCGTCCAGGCAGAGGAGGCGCTGCGCCAGAGCCAGAAGCTCGAAAGCCTCGGGGTGCTCGCGGGGGGCATCGCGCACGACTTCAACAACCTGCTCACCACGATCATGGGCAACGCGGAGATGCTCCGCCCCTGGCTGGTGAACGGGGATTCCAAGGGCCGGTCGCACCTCGACAAAATCGAACGCACCACGCGCCGGCTCGCGGAACTCACCCGCCAGATGCTCGCGTACTCGGGCCGCGGAGAGTTCACGGTCGCCGAGACCGACCTCAACGCCATCGTCACCGAGATGACCGAATTGCTGATGGCTACCACGCCGAAGAACGTCCAGGTGATGTATCGGCTGGACCCGGAACTGCCGACGATCCGGGCGGACGCGGCGCAGATCCGCCAAGTCATCCTCAACCTGCTGACCAACGCGACGGAAGCCATCGGCGAACACCGGCGCGGCGAGGTGGTCGTCCGATCGGCTGCCGCCACGCTCGACGCCGAACAGATCAACGAGGCGTTCGCGGGCCAGGACGTCGAACCCGGACACTACGTCATCCTCGAAGTGAGCGACACGGGCAGCGGCATGAGTTCGGAAACGCTCTCAAAGATTTTCGATCCATTTTTCACGACGAAGTTCGCGGGCCGCGGCTTGGGGCTCGCGGCCTTGCGCGGCATCATCCGCAGCCATCGGGGCGGCATCCGGATCTTCAGTCGGCTGGGCCAGGGCACGGTGTTCACCCTGCTCTTTCCTGCCGTCGGGGGTCACCGTGTCCCGCCCGCGTCCGACGAGGAGGACGTGGACGCCGCCGGGCTCGCGGGAGCGACGATCCTGCTCGTGGACGACGAGGAAAGCCTGCGCGGCCTGATGGCGATGGCGCTCGAAGAGGCGGGCTGCACGGTCATCCAGGCCGTGGACGGCGAGGACGGCATCCGGCAGTTCCGGCAGTACCAGGAAAGCATCGATCTCGTCGTACTCGACCTGACGATGCCGCGCCTGAACGGCGACGAGGTCTTCCGGCAGATCACGGATGCCCAGCCGGACGCGCGGGTCATCCTCATCTCTGGCTACACGCAGGAGGACGTGGCCCGCCATTTCGCGGGCCAGCAGGTCACGGGTTACCTCGAAAAACCGTTTCCTCCCTCGGCGCTCGTGGCCAAGGTCCGCTCGGTCCTCGTGGAAGCAGACGAGCACGGCCATCCGGCCGCACCGCCCGCACCGACGGACCGCCGGACGAAAGCTACCGCCGCCGCGGGTGTCCCGCGCGAAATCACCACCGGACGCCATCCCCCCACATGAATTCTCTCCGCAAGTTCTTCAAGCGCGTCTTGCTGCAGGTGCCCCCCGAGCGTCCACTCCACGCTCTCGACGGCCGGATCGCAAAGGAGTGGATCAAGAAACGTCTGGCCGCCTTGTACCCGGAGCTGCGGGTCGACCCGGAGCGCCTAGAGCGTTGCTCGGTTGAGTAAGCCATGTTTCTTGGGTAGGCTGGCGGATG
>CALMAQ010000228.1 GCA_937859745.1 uncultured Verrucomicrobiota bacterium
ACACCCTGCTGCTCAACCTCGCCCTGGACGGCAAACTGCCTGCCACCACCGCGAAATAAATCCTCGGTTCTTCAAGCGCTCGGGCGTTGCTGCCATGAAACTGTCGTTCCGCAAATCGTTTGCGCGCGGAGCGGCAGAGTTTTTCCTGCACAACCCGGAGAACTTTCTTCTGGTTCAAGGGACCGGAACTGGCGGCATGCTGATCCGCGCGACGGCGGACAACCTCACTCCGGCACAGCGGGAAATCTTCATCCAATACTTGTGTGCGGAGGGTTTCATAGATGGTAACTGCGAATCACCGAGCCGGTTCCATGAGCGCATTCAAAACGAAACGCAACAGCCTGTGCGATGGATCGTCGATCCTTTCTGGCCGGTGGTCGATCCCGCTTACGCGCTCCACATTCGGCGGCTTCGTTGGTGGATAGCGGGAACCATGATGGTCTGGCTCGCGTTGATGGCTCTCTTGGTTTGTTTCTAACCGTTCGATCTCCTGAATGCCCCGGAACGTTCATCTGGCCATGGGCAACCAAGCAGCCGGATGACACGAGACATCGAAAGACCAGCTCCCGCGATGATTCGTGCACCTCGCAGGCGGTGGGCCGATCCAACCACAATGAATGACCAACCCAGTCACGTCGAGACGCGCCGCGCTTCGTCGAACGGCGCACCCACGCAGCGTTCCCGTTCCGTCTTGCCGACGTTCTCCAGAGGGTGGCTGCGCGTGAACCGGCGGTTGCCGTCGTTGATGGCGGCCTTGCTGTGGTTCGTACTCGTTTATATCCTGCCGCTCAATACGTTGCGCGCATCCCGCCAGACCGTCCGGATCGAGTTGATCCATCTGCTGCAAACGGACCGGCCGGATATGCCAGCCAGCCTGGATGCGTTCGACCGGGCGACCGAGCAGGTGCTCTTCTCGGCGGCGGGGCCTTACTTCATCCTGGGGTCGCCACGCTTTTCCTCATCGCGCATTTGATTGCCGTCCGACGAAGGCTCAACGTGGCAGAGCGCAACATACAGACCTCGCGGGATGTCATCCAGGGCATGGATGGCGTTCCTCTCCGATAAACCTCTTTCTCCATGGAACCTGAAACTACCGTTTTTGCTATTCCCACTTACCGCTTGCGGGACGTGGCCGAAGCCATTGAGGCTTACGACGCCAACTTCTGGCGCAACGGCCACGCCGTGAAGCTCATGGTCTTTGATGACTCCAGCGTCGCCAACCACGAGAAGTATTTTCCGCTGCTGGAGAACACGCGCACGGTCAACGAGCTTTACTATGTTGGTCCGAGGGAAAAAGAAGAGTTCTTGGGCGTGCTCAACCGCAAGCTGCGTGACAAGAAGCTCGAATCGTTGGTCAAGAACCTCTTTCGCCCCAGCTACGGCGGCAACCGCAACTGCACGCTGATGTGGACGCTGGGCAAGTTCCTCATCAGCTCGGACGACGACATGCGCCCCGAGGCGCTCATCGAAGACAGCCCAGAGTCACTCGGCGACGACGAGATCTGCCGGGGCAGGCTCTACCGCGCCGACGAAAAGAAAGGTTACGCGCGCAAGTCGTTCGACCTGTTGGAAGCGTTTGACGAGGTGCTCGGCCGCAAGGTCAGCCAGGTGCCGCCCAACTACGAGAAGGGCGACCTCCTTGTGGATACCTCCATGGACCTGGAGACCAACACGACGCGTGAGTTTACCCGCGACAACTCGCTCATGCTGCAACACGGCAAGCTGACCCGCGACGCGCAGATCAAGATCGCGCAGACCTTCCGCACGGGCACCAACGACATTGACGCGCTCGACTATGTGTCCATGTTCCTGGACAACGAGCACCAGACCGATCCGCAGGAACTCAACGACCGCTACGTGCTGGTGAACTTCCGGCCCGTGGTCACGAGCAAGAACTGGCGGATCGACTGCGGCGTGGCGGGCTACGACAACCGCTTGGGGCTGCCTCCCTTCTTTCCGACCCGGCTGCGCTTCGAGGACTACATCTATCGGCTTTGGGTGCAGCAGGCCGGGCTGGCCAGCGCGCACGTGGATGCCGCGCAGAACCACACGAAGAACAACTACATGCGCAACCCGCTGGCGACCGAAGTCTTCAACGAGGAGTTGTGCAGTTTGCTCAAGAAGAAGATCAAGGACAGCGTGTACCAGCGGGATGATCTGTTCATCAAGTTTCATTATCAGGGGGAAGTGACCTTGCAGGACTCGGAAGAAATCCTCGCCCGGATCGCCGGGGTCCACGCGCAGGTGCTTACGGCCGTGCAAACCGCCGCGGGTGAGGAGCGGCGGCAGGCGCTGCAACTCTTTGCCGACAGCCTCTCGAAAGCGTTCTACGGCTTTGAGCCGGACTTTTTCCAACAGAACGTTAGCCGCATCGTGGACGACGTGGTCAGCCAGATCCACGCCTCGCTCGAAATCTGGCCGACGCTGGTGGAGGTCTGCTACTACTACAAGGACAAGAAGCCGTTGCCACAAATCCGGGTGAAGAACAAGCGGTTGGAAACGCATCGCTGAAAAGGTCCACGCCCGGTGCCTTATGACGACCGATCCACCGACAAATTTTGGCGAGCCCGCCCGGCGCAAGGCAGAGGACTTCCTGGCGCTCATCCATCAACAGAAACAGGGCAAGCTCAAGATTTACCTCGGGGCGTGCGCGGGTGTGGGCAAAACCTTCCAGATGCTCGTCGAAGGCAACCGGCTCAAGAAACGCGGCTTGGACGTGGTCATCGGCTATGTGGAGCCCCACGCCCGGCCGGAGACCACGGCGCAAATCGGCGAACTGGAGAGCGTGCCGCCGATCGTCACGCAGTACCGGGGGGTCGAACTGCGCGAGATGGACACCGCAGCGGTCATCGCACGTCAGCCCACCGTGGCCCTGGTGGACGAACTCGCGCACACCAACGCGCCGGGGAGCAAAACCAGCAAGCGCTACGAGGACGTGGAGGACCTGCTGGCGGCGGGCATCAACGTGATCAGCACGCTCAACATCCAACACCTCGAAAGCCTCTACAACGTGGTGGAAGGCGCGACGGGCGTGCGGGTCAAGGAGCGCATCCCCGACGAGTTCCTCACGCGCGCCGACCAGATCGTCAACATTGACCTGCCCGCGGAAGACCTCATCGAGCGTTTGCAGGCAGGTAAAATTTACGCGCCGGACCGCGTGGCGCAGGCGCTGACGAACTTCTTCACCCCGCAGAACCTCACGCGCCTGCGGGAACTGGCCCTGAGCGAGAGCGCCAACTTCCTGGACCGCCGCCAGCGCGCCGAGGAATCTTCCGAGCACGAGCATGCTCCCGGGGGCGTGGGCCAAGTGGCCGTCGCCCTGAGCAGTGGAGGGCCAGATCCGGGAGCCATCTTGCGCAAGACAGCGCGGCTGGCCTCGCAGCTCAACGCGCCCTGGTACGCCGTCTACGTGCGGACGCCCGGAGAAGCCCCCCGGGTCATCACCGCCGCGGCCCAGCGCGCCATCGGCGAGACCCTGGAGACGGCGCAACGCATGGGGGGCATGGTCATCGTGCTCAAGCGAGAGGAAGTGGCGGCGGCGCTGGTCGATTTTGCCCGGGAGTACGGGATTACGCACTTCGTGGTGGGTCGGCCAGGCGAGCGCCCGTTCTGGCGGCGGTTACGGCCCTCGTTGCACGAGAAGCTGCTGCAGGAACTCCAGAACGTCGATCTGGTCGTCGTTTGACCGGGCAGTGTTTCACCGCTCCCCCGCCGGGAGCTTCATCAACGCCCGGGCCTGCTCCGCGTCGCGGGTGATCTGCGCGCGGAGTTCGTCCACGTTGGCGAATCGTTGCTCGGGCCGCAGGAAGGCGCGGAACTTCACTTCGACATCTTCGCCGTAAATTTGCCGGTCGAAGTCGAAGAGGTGCAGTTCCAGCAGCCGCTCGCCGCCAGGCTCCGCCACGGTGGGCCGGAAACCGAGGTTGACCACGCCCGGATAGGTCCCGCGCTGCCAGCACGCCTCGACCGCGTAGACCCCGTTGGGCGGGAATTGCTCGTTGTGCGCGGCGAGGTTGGCCGTGGGATATCCCAACTGCCGCCCCAGTTGCCGCCCAGCCACCACCGTGCCCAGGATCGTGAACTCCCGGCCCAGATAGCGCGCCGCGCGGGCAAGGTCGCCCGCCTCCACGGCCTGCCGGGTGAGCGTGGAACTCACCGTTTCGCCGTCCACCACGACCGACGGCAGGCCGACGACCGCGAACCCGAGCCGCTCGCCCAGCCGGGTGAGCAGGTCGAGGTTGCCCTCGCGCCCACGCCCGAACGACCAGTTAAACCCCACGCAAATCTCGCGCAGCGGACGCGCGGCGCGGGCCAGTTCCGTGATGAACGTCTCCGGCGGCGTCGCGGCGAACTCCGGGGTGAACGGCAGCGCGAGGCAATGCGTCGCGCCGAGGTTGGCGAAGAACTGGAACTTGTGGCGCGTGCTGGTCAGCAGGCGCGGCGCGGCGTCGGGCCGCAGGACGCGCAGGGGGTGGGGATCGAACGTCACGACGACGGATACCGCGCCCGGCTCGTGCCGGGCGTCCGCCACGGCTCGCCCGATGACTGCCTGGTGGCCCAGGTGGACGCCGTCGAACACGCCGACGGCGAGGTAGGCCGGGCCAAGATCGGACAGCGCGCTGGGAGAGTGGTGGATTTCCAAGCGGGCAATGAACCGCCAAACTCGGCGGCGGACAAGCGGATCAGCGGCTTTTCGGCGGAGCCTTCTTCTTGGGCGGCGCGAGTTCTCCGGCGGTGATCCGCACCAACTGCGTCAGCCATTCGCGGTCGTCCCACCGGTGACCCGGGATCAGCAGACACGGCTTCGCACCGGGATATGGAAAGCCTTCCCCGCAGCCGGCGGCGTGCGCCTTTCCGCTCGGCGTCGGCTTGATGAAAAGCTGCTCGTCCGCCACGAAGCCCACGATCTTCCCATCGCAATACAGCGAATATTCGCCGAACATCTTGCGCGCCGAGATCTCCCCGGCCCCGGTGATCTGCTCCAGGATGAAATCGACGGTGCTCTGCTGAGAGGCCATTGGGTTTCTATGCTCCGCGCAACCGCGAGACTTCCGGCAAGGTCAGGATGCGGCGGCGCAGTTCGTCGGTGGGCAGGTTGCGGATTTCGTCGATGGTCACGGCGCGGCTCAGGTCGAAGCGGCCGGATTGCGTGCGGCGCAGCTCCTTGAGGTGCGCGCCGCAGCCCAGCGCCTCGCCGATGTCGTGGGCGTAGGTCCGCACGTAGAAGCCCTTCGAGCACACCACGCGGAAGTCGATGTCCGGCAGGCGCACATCCTGGATTTCGTGCGCGTAAACGTGGACGAAGCGCGGCTCGCGCTCGACGGTCTTGCCTTGGCGCGCGAGCTTGTAGAGCGGCACGCCGTCCTTCTTGATGGCGCTGACCATGGGCGGCAACTGGTAGAAATCGCCGTGGAACGCCGCGAACGTCTTGTCGAGCGTGGTGCGGTCGAGGTTGGCGGGCAGCGGCCGGGTTTCGAGCGTCTGGCCCTCGCGGTCCTGGCTGTCGGTCGTGGTGCCGAGAGTCATCGTGCCGACGTATTCCTTGTCCTCGCTCATGAGCAGGTCCTGGATCTTCGTGCCGCGCCCGAGCACGACGATGAGCAGGCCGGTGGCGAGAGGGTCGAGCGTGCCGCAGTGGCCGACCTTCTTGGTGTTGAGGAAGCGGCGGACGATGGCGACCACGTCGTGCGAGGTCATGCCGGGGGCCTTGTCCACGAGCAGGACGCCATCGGGACCTTGGGGCTGAGGATACATGCGGGAGGGAGCTGGGTTTGAGGAGTTTCGGCGCGAAAGCCGGGTTCGCGCGGGCGGTTACAGTAGGACAATCGACGCCGGACGCAAGGGCCAGCCCCGCATCCCCCCACCTACGCCATGCCGTCTTTGCTGCCTATTCAGGAGCAAGCTTTGTCACCCGCTGATTGTGGGCGGCGAAGTTCACGCTGAACTTCTTCGCCGCCACGTCGTACAGGCAACACCACGGGCCGGTGTGATTGTGGCTATCCATGTGGCCTTGCAGATACAGCAACAAGGTGGGCGGTTCGTCGTTTGCCCATTGTAGGGCATCCACGTAGCTGTGGTCAAAAACGTGCCTCCCGGGTTTGTTCTGCTCGTCGAAGAATTGCCACGCCGCCTTGGTCAGGTCCTCCACCTGCTCATATTTCAACGGCTCCTTCTGCCGGTACAAGAGCAGATTGGACTGGTTACTTAACACGTGATTGTTGATGACGAGCCATTTTTCATCATCGGAGAATAATACCTCGGCGTGACGCTCGTGGGTAAATAGCAGGTGACGTTTGGACGGGTTGGCAGACGATACCAGCCAGATTTGGTCCGTACCGTTGCGCTCGAAATAGTGTTCAATGAGAATGTCGCTCTGAGGCGAGTAGTCCTGAGCCGTCACCTTGTCATAGAATGGAGTGGGACCGTCTGCTTGCGCGGTGGCGAGAAAGCCAAGGCATAGGGTGCCGAGAAGACGTTTCATGAAAGATGGGTGCCATGCTCCAACGAAGGGTGCAAGGATGGTATCTCGCGGAGTAGGCCACCGACAGAGTCGAAGCAAACCTGGAAGGAAGACGTTCCAAACGGACTCGTTTTTCCGTTGGCACGGGCCCCCTCGCCTTGTAGGATGATTCTCATGGGACTTCTCACGCTGGAGGTCGAACTCGATCACGGCCGGGTCATCGTCAAAGGCTCTGACCCGCTGCCCGACAAGGCTTCCGCTCTGTTGACAATCCTGCCGGTCGCAGAAGCCGTGCGCGACCCGCTGGTGCCTGATCCCGAACTGCAGCGGGTGATTTTCCACGAGGATCCATCGAACCCGCTCACAGCGGAAGATTGGCCGGAGGCCATGCGCTGAAGCTGTTGCTGGATACCTGCGCGGTTTTGTGGCTGGCGGCTGATCCTGCTCGGCAGTCTCCGGCTGCGCTTCATGCCATCTCGGACTATCCCGATGAACTCCGAGTTTCCGCCATCAGTGCGTTCGAAATCGGCCTCAAACATCACAAAGGTCGTCTGGACCTCGGGCAGGAGCCCGGGGCATGGTGGGCGCGAGCGGTGTAGCACCACGGACTCCGCGTCCTGAGCGTGACAGCAGAAGCCGCTTTGGACAGCACGACCCTGCCCCCTTTGCACGCCGACCCCTGCGACCGGATTATCATCGCCACTGCCATGCGAGAGGATGCTTTCATCCTCACCAGCGACACCCTGATCCACCAATATCCGTCCGCCAGAGTTCTTTGGTGAGTCCTGAACTGCTCCGTCGCTTATTCTTCGATCAGCTTTTCCCGCACGATCTCCTCGTGCACGCGCGCCAGGACGCGCGCCTCCACCTCGCCTAACTCGCCGCGAATCCTTGCTCCGGCAGCCAACTGGTGACCGCCGCCGCCGTAGTGGCCGCAAATCTTGCTCACGTCGATCTGCGGCGTCTTGGAACGCATGCTCACGCGCACCAATCCATCAGGCAATTCTTCGAAGAAAACCGCCACCAGCACCGTGTCGATGCCGCGGATGTGGTCGATCAAGCCCTCGTTGTCCTCGGGCGACACGCCCAGCGTCTGCGCCGTGTGCATCGACAGCGCGAAGCTCGCCGCCCGGCGTTCCGCCGTCAGCTTCAGGCTGTTGAGCAACGCGCGCAGCAACTCCAGCCGCCGCAACGGATAGCTCTCGTACAACTCGCGCGAAATCTCCCCCACCCGCACGCCCAGACGCACCAGCTCCGCGCCGATCTCGTAGGTGCGCGCGCTGGTCTGCGGGTACTGGAACGATCCCGTGTCCGTGGAGATCGCGGCGTAGAGGTTCGTGGCGATGTCGCGGTCCAGCGGCATCCCGTTGGCCGCGAGCAGCTCGTAGAGAATCTGCCCCGTGGCGGGCGATTGCGCGTCGATGTGCGACAGATCGCCGTAACCGGGATTGCTGATGTGATGGTCCACGTTGATCGTCAGCTTCGTCGCGCCGATGGACTTCAAAGGGGTGCCCAGGCGCGGGTAAGCGGCGGTGTCCAGCGCCACGAGCGCGTCGAAATCCTCCGCGCGCGCGGGCGGCGTGTGGACCAGTTCCGAGCCGGGTAGGAAACGCAGCTTGTCGAGCATCCCGTCCTCGTTCCAGACCGTCACGTCCTTGCCCATCGCGCGCAGGCTCAGGGCCAGGGCGATGGCGCAGCCCAGCGCGTCGCCGTCGGGCCGCAGGTGGCTGACCACGACGAAGCGGTGCAGGCCGCGCAACGCCTCGGCGATGTCCGCGAGGCTGGCGTTGGTCCGGGCCGGAGCGGTGGGGTCACTCATCTTCGGGTGATGCCTCCGCGTGCCGGCCGCTGTGACCCTTGATGCCCTTGTTCATCTTCGCTTCCTTGGCGTGCTTGGAATCGGTCTTGAGGTTCTCCTCCTCGACCAATTCTTCCTCCAGCTCGGCCTCGTCAGCGTCGGCTTCCTCCGCGCCCAACTCCGCCTCTTCGGCGTCGGCGGAAAGCTCCTCGTCCACCCGTTCGTCCTCTTCGGACATGGCCTGGACCGCCTGCGCGGCGCGGGCGGTCTGCGGCGCGGGCAGGGCCTCGCCGTCGGCGGCAGGTTCCTCCGGCGGCGTGACCTCGTCGATCTGGCGCAGCACTTCCATGACGCGCGTGCCGCGCTCGATGGCCTCGTCCAGGTGGAAGTGCAGTTGCGGGGTGAATTTGAGGACCACCCGCTTGGCCAGTTCGTGCTGCAGGTGCGGGCGGCTCTCCTGCAACTTGCCGATGGCCTTCTTCTGCTCGGACTCGGTGCCGAGCACGCCGACGTGGACGTGGCAATGCTTGAAGTCCGGCGTCAGGTCCACGGCCTGCACGGTCACGAGCTTGGCCGTGAAGGTGAATTCGCGCGCGATGATCGCGCCGAGTTCGCGCAGGATGAGTTCACGCACGCGGGCGGGTCGGTTTTTCATAGGGAGAGCGGCTGCGCCGCCGATATGGGATGTGGGATGTGAGATGCAGAAGGCCGGAGACGTACGCGGGAGGCAAATTTCGCTCTGCCATCCCGCATCCCGTATCCCGTTATCCCACATCGCGCCCGCAGGGCGCTCACAGCTTCTGCGCGACCTTCTCCAGCGTGTAGCACTCGATGATGTCCTCGACCTGGTAGTCGCTGTAGTCGCCGAGCTTGATGCCGCATTCCAGTCCCGCGCGCACTTCCTTCACGTCGTCCTGGAACCGGCGCAACGTCGCCAGCCCACCGTCGTACACCGCCTGGCGGCGGCGCAGCACGCGGGCGCGCGCCGTGCGGTTGATCTTGCCGTCCGTGACCACGCAGCCCGCCACCGAGCCCTTGGACAGTTCGAAGATTTGCTTGACCTCGGCATGGCCGATGACCGTTTCGCGCAGCTCGGGGTCGAGCAACCCCGCCATGGCTTCCTTTACCTGGTCGATCAACTCGTAGATGATGCTGTAAAGCTTGATCTCGACGCCCTCGCGCTTGGCGGCGGCCAGCGAGACGTTCTCTACCTTCGTGTTGAACCCGAGGATGACCGCGTTGGACGCGCTGGCGAGCAGCACGTCGCTCTCGGAGATAGGGCCCACCGCCGTGTGGATGAAATCCACGTCGGCCTTGCGGCTTTCGATCTGGTTAAGCGCGCCCACGATGGCTTCCAGCGAGCCCTGCACGTCGGCCTTGAGGATCAGGCGCAGCACCTTCGGGCCATCGTTCATGTTCCCCTGGGTCAGGTCGATGAGCGTCGCGCGCTGTGGCTTGACGAGCTTCTTCTTGCGGTCGGCGTCCAGGCGCTCCTCGCTGAGCACCTTGGCGTCCTTCTCGCTGGCCATGACCAGGAATTCGTCGCCCGCGCCCGGCAAACCCGAGAATCCGACCACCTTCACCGGCGTGCTCGGGCCCGCCTGCTTGACGGGTTTGCCCGTGTCGTCGATGAGCGCCTTGACCTTGCCCGAGTAGTTGCCGCAGATGAACGCATCACCCGACTTGAGCGTGCCCGATTGCACGATCACCGTCGCGGTCGGCCCGCGCCCGGCTTCGAGCTGCGCCTCGATCACCGTGCCGCGCGGGGCAGCCGTCGGCGAGGCCTTCAGGTCGAGCAGTTCGGCCTGGAGCGTCATCAGTTCGAGCAGGTGGTCGATGCCGGCGCCCTTGGTCGCGGAGACCGGGCAGCAGGTCGTGTCGCCGCCCCAATCGTCGGGCGTGAGGTTCTGTTGCTGGAGCTGCTGCTTGACGCGGTCCACGTTGGCCCCGGGCAGATCGATCTTGTTGATCGCCACCATGATGTTGACGTTCGCCGCCCGGGCGTGGTTGATGGCCTCCAGCGTCTGGGGCATCAGGCCGTCGTCAGCGGCGACCACGATGACGGCGATGTCGGTGACGTGCGCCCCGCGCGCCCGCATGGCAGTGAACGCCGCATGGCCCGGGGTATCCAGGAACGTGATCGGATGGCCCTGGTAGGTGACGCTGTACGCGCCGATGTGCTGGGTGATGCCGCCCGCCTCGCCCTTGGCGACGCGCGTCTTGCGGATGGCGTCCATCAGCGAGGTCTTGCCGTGATCGACGTGGCCCATGAACGTGATGATCGGCGCGCGCGGCTTGAGTTCCTCGTCCGGGTTGACGATCACCGGGGCCACCGGGGCCTGCACGACGACCTCCACCTTGTGGACGCCCGCGCCCTTTTCGCGCCTCTCGACTTCCAGCGTGAAACCGTGCTTCTCGCAGAGCGCTTGGACGATGTGCTGGTCGAGCACCTGGGTCGGGGAGGCGAAGATGTCCATCGCGATCAGGTCGCGATTGAGCTGGAAAGGCTTGAGCCCCAAGTGCGCCGCCAAGTCGCGCACGATGATGGGCGGCTTGATGTGAAGGATCTTGAGGCCGTTCTTGCCCACTTCCTCGGTGCCGGGTGCGGGTACTGCCACGCTGATGGCGGGCAGGTTCGGCGGGGCAGGCTGCTCCTCTAGAGCGGGAGCGGCGGCTGGGGGCAGCGGTGGAACCGTGGTGCCAGCGGCCGAAGCGGCGCGCGCGGAAGGCTTCGAAGAAATCAGGTCCAGCGCAACCGGCTTGCGCACGACAGGCGCAGCCGGCGTCCGGACAGTCGGCGCGCC
>CALMAQ010000229.1 GCA_937859745.1 uncultured Verrucomicrobiota bacterium
TTCCGTCGCCCCCCTGCTGCCCGAGCCTGCCGACCTCGACGGCCCCGGCCACCCCCCCGTCGGCCTGCCCGTCACTCCCGGGCCACCCGACCACGGGCCGGTGGACCCCGCCGCGGGCGGCCTCGCCGGGGCGTTCCGCGCCCTGCCCGAACGCGAGCGCAGCGCCCTGATCCTCTTCTATCTCTACCTGTTCGACCCGGCGGACCTCGCCGAAACGCTCGAACTGACCCCGGGCTCGCTCGGACCCATCCTCGCCCGCGCCCGCGCCCTGCTCACCCGGGAACTCGACAAGGGGCCGCTCGCCGTGCATTGACGCCGATGACCGAGACCGAAAGACATCTCGCGGCCCTAGCCTGCTGCCGCCCGGACGGCGATCCCCAAGGCGACCGGCGGCTCAAGGGCGCGCTCCAGCACCTGGCGGCGGACCCGTCGCTGCGGGATGCCTTCGCCACGCAGGTGAGCTTCGACAAGGAGATGAGCGCCCGGGTGCGCGCGATGCCGATGCCGCCGGATTTCGACGCCGCCGTGCGCACGGGGCTGCACCGCGCCGTGACCCCGGTGGCGTCGAACTGGCGCGGGCTGCTGCGCCAGCCCGCGGCCTGGGCGGTGCTGTTGGCGATCAGCTTCCTGGCGGCGTGGGGTGGCGACGTGCTCTACGAGCGCGCGAAGGGGTTCCCGGGCGACGAGAACGTGCGGACGATGATCGAGACCGCGCTCTCGCGCCGCGAACCGGCCACTTCGCCCTTCCAGCCGCTCGTCACCGAGACGGGCAAGCTCGGCGACACGCTCTTTTTGCAGTTCAACCTCGACCAGTACGAGGTGCCCGCCGCCTTCGCCCACGCGGAGACCCTGGGCTACCGCGTCTTCGAGCGCAACGACAGCCCCGTGACGCAGGTGCAGGTGCGCGACCACGACATGACGCTCCTGGTGTTCCGCGCCGACGCGCAGGGGGTGGACATCAGCCCGGCGGGCACCTGGAAGGTCCTGGAAGGCGAGGGCTGGCACGCCGCCGCCGAGGTCCACAACGCGCTGGGCTTCGTGGCGATCTGCAAGGGCGACCGCGCGCCGCTGGACGCCTACCTGCGCCGGGCAGCCGGTCAACCGTAGCCTGCCGTGGAAAGTGCGTCCTCCCTGGGCATCATCGCGGGCAGCGGCAGCTATCCGCTGATCCTCGCCCGCGCGGCGCGCGGAGCCGGGATGGGGCGGATCGTCGTGGCGGCGTTCGAGCACGAGACCGACCCGGCGCTGGCCCCGCTGGTGGACGAGGTGGGCTGGATGCGCGTGGGGCAGTTGGGGCGGCTGCTGGCGTTCTTCGAGCGGCGCGGGATCGGCCGGGCGATCATGGCCGGGCAGATCGCGCCCAAGAACCTCTTCGACCTGCGGCCTGACTTGCGGGCGCTGCTGCTGCTGGGCAAGCTGCGCGAGCGCAACGCCGAGAGCCTGTTCGGGGCGATTGCCGACGAACTGGCGAAGGTGGGCGTCACGCTCCTGCCCGCGACGACCTACCTGGAACACCTCCTGGCCACGCCGGGCCATCTCGCTGGCCCCGCGCCGGGCAAGCGTGCGCTGGGCGACGTGGAGTTTGCGATGCGCGTGGCCAAGCAGGTGAGCGCGCTGGACATCGGGCAATCGGTGGTGGTGCGGAACGGCACGGTGCTGGCGGTGGAGGCGTTCGAGGGCACGGACGCCGCGATCCGGCGCGGCGGCGCGCTGGCGGGCGGCAAGGGCGGCGCGACGCTGGCGAAGGTATCGAAGCCGGGTCAGGATTTGCGTTTCGACGTGCCCGTGATCGGCCCGCGCACGCTGGAAACGGCGGCGGAGGCGAGGCTGGCAGTGATCGCCGTGGAAGCGGGCAAGACGCTGCTGCTGGAACGGGAGAAGATGGGCGGGTTGGCGGCCCGGTACAAGGTGAGTATCATCGGGGTAGCAGTGGGTTAGAGATTTTGCGAGAAGGCGCTGTTCCTTTCCGTTTTCACCACGTATTTTCTCCACATGGTATCCGCCATTTTCGACCTGCCAGAGGTACGTGCCCGCGTGTCCACTCTGAGCGTGGATGCCTACGAGGCATTGGCGGAATTGGGCATGGTGGAGAAGCGCGCGGAATTGATCCGCGGAATGATCGTCAAGAAGATGCCTAAGTCGCCTCTGCACTGCAAATTGATCAAGCGGATCTTCCTCTGCCTGCTCGCCTTCCAGCGCGGCGGATTCGTTGTTTTCACGGAACGCCCGTTGCGTTTGGCGGATTCTGTCCCGGAGCCGGATGTGATGATCGTGCGCGGCGAGGAAAGTAATTTCGACGTTAAACATCCCACGACCGCTGAACTGGTCGTGGAAGTGGCCGTTAGCAGCGTGGCATTGGACCGTGAGAATGCCTCGCTTTATGCCGAGGCGGGGGGTGTCGGAGTACTGGATCGTGTTGGGTGAGGAGCCGGTCGAGGTTTACCGCCAACCGGAGAATGGCGTCTATCAGCAGAAAGAGCTTTGTTCCGTCGGCGCAACCCTCGTGTGTGCCGGGGTGCCAGACTTGCGGGCAACGCTGGCCGATTGGTTTGCCTGAGGGGTCCGGGTCATCCGGCGCATTTGCGGGTGATGCGTGGGAATGCCTGCCCTGGCAAAACGGCGCTTCGCCGGGCAGGAACAAAAACGGGGGAAGTGCCGTCACTAAAAATACGGCTTGCTGAAAGGATAAGGCTGCCTCGTAAATGCCTGAAAACCAACGGTTAATTTCCCAAAACGGCTTATTTTGATGTCATTGGGACAGGCAGTTTTTTCTGCGGGACGTGGAAATTTAGCTGTTCCCCTCCCGCCACCGCTTCCAATGCTCCTTCAACCGTGAGGCGAAACGCGCAGGTTTTTCCCCGTAGAGCCGCCGGCCGTGCTTGAGCGCCTTGCGCTGCAACTTCCGTCGGCGCGCGTCCAGAAAACCCCGGATTGTCTCCAGCTCCGCCGTCGCTTCCAGATGGTGCCCGCCGGGACCACCGAACAGCGTCGCCCCCAACACGGAGAGATCGTGCTCCTCGCCCAGCCAATGGGCGATTTGGTCTCCCTCGTCGGCGGCGGGGCCGAGGGCAGGCGGATGGACCGGGCACAACAGCCGCATCTGCGCCGCCAGCAGCTTGACCTGCTTGCGCCACTCGTGGAAATCCTCCTCCGCCGGGTCGTCCGCCGACGCCCGGCGCATCGCGCGGCGGCCCCAGCGGTACACCGCCCGGATGCCCCGGCCCGGTACGCGCCACGCATCCTCCGCTTCCTGCCACGGCCAGCCCTCCACCCGCTCGCGCGCCGCCCGCACCTGGGTGATCGTCGCGCCCAGGTCCAACCCCACCGCGCTCGTGTCCACGGCGGCCTGAAGCCGCTGGTGGATGCCGACCATCGTCTCGGGCGCGACCAAGCCATAGAGCTGCGGGCGCAGCGCATCGAACGCCAGCACGAGCACGGCGGCGTCCCGCGCGGCGGACAGCGCCCGGCCCAGGTCGCGGTAGGCGAGGTTCTCTCGCGCGAAGAAATCCTCGCCAATGCCCCCGCGCGCCAGCCGCAGCAGGGCGCGCAGCCGCTTCAACTCCTTGCGCGCCAGGTGGACCGTCTCCGGGGCCGGGTGCGCGCCCGCCTCCCCGGCGGAGAGCGTCGCCTGCACCTGATCCAGGCTGTGGCGGGCGATGCGGTGGACGTTCGCCGCGAAGGATCCATCCGCCGACAACTCAAAACTCATAGCTCCCTACAAACCCGCCCCGGGCGCGCTTTGTCAAACGCGAGGCAGGCCGTCCCGCGCGAGCGCCTGGTTGCGGTAGGCGGGGTCGTCGGTGATTTCCCGGCCGAACCACTCCGGCGGCCGGAAGGCGTGCGCCGCCGCCTCGTCGGGGAACTCCACTTCCGCGACCCATAGCCCGGCCAAACCGTCCTCGTACACGTCCACCTCGATCTTCAAGCCATCCGGCCCGGGCAGGTCGTGGCGGGTTTTGCGGACCCGGCAATGCGCGGTCAGCGGCCAGAGCGCGGCGAACTCGGGCGCGGGCACGGGCAGCTCCACCTCCAGGCGGCTCATCCCGCTGCCCTGCTTGACGGTCAGGAAGTGCCGGTCGCCCTTGCGCCGGACCCGGACCTCGACGCCCTCAGGCGAAAACGCCAGGTAGCCCTGCTCGATGGGCTGGCCCGGATGGCGGTCCAGATCGGGCGGCAGGGCGGGCAGGAGGAACTTGCGCTCGATTTCCATGGGCGGGCTCGCGTGCGGGGCTCTAGTTGCCGTACTTGAGGTAGCTCCAACCGGCTTCCTGCTTGCGGACGACCTCGGCCACCCCGGCGTCCACCGGTCTGGCGACGGACACCAGGTCGGCCAGCGTGAGGTGGGTCTTGTTCATCGAATTCTGGCAGGCGGAGAACGTCACGCCCTCGGCCGCCATGGCCTGCATGCGCTCGGCGAGCGAATTATCCTTGGCGACGAGCAGGTGGATGCCCTCCGAGTGCGCGACGATTTCCACCTCGGTGTTCCCGGGTCCGAGCGCCTTCCGCAGGTTGTCCACGCCGCTGAGCGCGTGGGCCAGCGCGACGGGGTCGGCCGTGGTGATTTCGACGACGGTGCGGTGTTTTTTGGCGGGTTCCTGCGCGGAGAGCAGGGACGCGCAGGCGAACAGGCAAAGCAGGAACGGGCGCAGGGTTTTCACGCGCTCAACCTACACCGCCGACAGGCCGACGCCATGCTGGACCCCGACCGGGCCGCTAGGTGGCCGCCTTCGACTCCACGGGCACGGGATGCGCCCGGTGGCGGCGCAGGTAGTTGACCAGATACCAGAGGATCGCCACGTTGACGACCAGCAGCGCCAGCTTGAGACCGGTCGTGCGGTTGGCCAGGAAAAACGAAGCGTGTTGGTCCTCCGGCACCAGGGGTTCCACCTTGGCCCTGGCCCGGTGCAGAAGCTCGTACAGCTCAATAGGAATCCCCGAGGCCGTCATGATGACGGTAAAATATTCCGCCCAGCGTTTCCGCAGGAGCAGGCCGACGCCCTCCGTGGCGAACAGCGCGCCATAGAGCGAGAGCACGTAGCCGAAGATTTTCTTCTGGGGATCACTGATGACGTTGGCCTTGAACAGCACCTGCTTGGCTAACCGGCTATCGCCGTCGATCCGCACGGCGTGCAGGATCTTGGCGATCTCCACCTTGTTGTCCTTGTTCACCATGCGGAACAAACCCGCCGCCGCGGCGAAGAACAGCAGCGCCTTCACCAGCTTGAACGCCGCGATGTAGAAAATCGCCTGGTCCGAGGCGTGCCCCCCGTCCGGCAGGCGGGTGGCGGCCTGCGGGGCGGCGGGGTCCGTGGTCGTGAGTGGGTCCATGGGTGCAATTCCAGGGAGGAAAGAGCTATCATCGCATCCCGCGCGCAAAACGCCAGCGGCGCGGGGGTGACAAAAAACTTGCAAAGCCCCCGATCCGCCGCCAAGGGTGGGCGCATATGAACAAAGTGGCCGCGCTCGGTTGTCTGGGTCTCGTGCTCCTGGTGGCAGTGATCGTGTTTTTCGTGGGCGTGGGCGGCTATAACCGCCTGAACGTCAGCTCCAACGCGGTAGACGCCAAGTGGGCCAACGTGCAAAGCGCCTACCAGCGCCGCTCCGACCTGATCCCCAACCTCGTGCAGACCGTCCAGGGCTCGGCGAACTTCGAAAAGTCCACGCTGACCGACGTGATCGCCGCCCGCGCCAAGGCGACGAGCGTGACGATTGACCCCAGCAAGGCACCGACCGACCCCGCCCAGTTGCAGGCCTACCAGCAAGCGCAGCAGCAACTCGGCGGTTCGCTCTCGCGGCTGCTCGTGTCGGTGGAGCGTTATCCCGACATCAAGTCGACCAGCGCCTTCCAGCAGCTCCAGGCGCAGATCGAGGGCACGGAAAACCGCATCAACGTCGCCCGCAACGACTTCAACGGCGCGACCCAGCAGTACAACACGGCGCGCAACGCCTTCCCGACCGTGCTCTACGCCAACGCCGTGGGTTTCGGGCCGAAGCCGTTCTTCAAGGCGGATGACGACGCCCAGAGTGCGCCGAAGGTAAAATTCGACGCGTTCAGCCCGAACGCCACGCCAGCCGCGACGGCGCATTGAGGCGGCCCCGGCGCGCCGGAAGCTGGCCGCTTGCGCTGGAGCTTCCCCGCCCGCATCATGCAGGCATGAACCTCCCGACCTCGTTCCCGCGGCGGTGGCTGCTGCCATCGGGGCTCCTGCTGTGTGCGCTCGCCTTCGCGGCGGCGGCACGGGCGCAGGAAGTGATGCCAGCCAAGCCGACGCGGTATTTCAACGATTACGCGCTGACCGTCAAGCCGGAGACGGCAGACCGGCTCAACCAGAAGCTGGCGGACTACGAGAAGGAGTCCTCCAACCAGATCCTCGTTTGCATCTATCCGAAGATGCAGACCGACTCGGATGTCGCGGACTACTGCCAGCGCATTTACCGTTCCTGGGGCGTTGGCCAGAAAGACAAGAACAACGGGGCCATCCTGTTCGTCTTCCTCGAAAACCACAAGGATTGGATAGCGACCGGCTCCGGCCTGGAGGGCGTGCTGCCGGACGCTACCTGCCAGCAAATTCTTGCCAACGATGTCCGTCCGCGCTTCAAGGCGGGCGATTATGACGGCGGCCTGACGGCGGGCGTGGATTCGATGATCAAGGCGAGTCGGGGCGAGTACAAAGGCGACGGCCAGACGGATTACCAACGCACGCACCCGGATGGCGCGGGCAGTGGCGGAGGGCTGGGCATCGGAACGATCATTTTCCTGATCATCCTGTTTTTCATCGTCTCCTCGGCTCTCCGGCGTCGCGGGGGGACGGGCTTCGGTGGGCCGATCATCCTGGGCGGAGGCGGTTT
>CALMAQ010000230.1 GCA_937859745.1 uncultured Verrucomicrobiota bacterium
TTCTACGCCGCGCGGGCCGCCACGGCGTAGAACGGGCAGGTGAACCGCACGATGTTCGCCACCCCCTGCAAGGGCCGCCGCGCGGGCATGCCCACGGGCGGGGCAGGTTCCGGCAGGGGTTCGCGGATGCCGCGTTCCCAGCGATAGGGGATGTCTTCCACGTAGAACGCGCTCGCCAGCGTCGGCGACGCGGCCCCGGCGCGCGCGAAGGGCGCGCGGTCGAAGAACGCGGCCTGCTCGACCCGCACCGTCACGGGCCGGGGATGCCACTCCCGGCGCACGCCCTCGATGCGGATGATCGCGTGGGTCTCGGGCTCGTAATCGAACGTGTACGGCAGCGGTCCCGCGAACCGGCGCGCCGTGTGCCAGTCCGCGAACGGCGAACCGGGCGGCAGCGGGTGCTCCGCGTCCCCGCGCAGGTCGGCGCGCAGGCTCAGGTCGGCCCTCCCGCCGGGAGTGCGGACGGCGAGCCGCAGTTGGTCGCCAGCCCTTTTTTGGGTAATTCGCGCGAGCCGGTAGCCGTAGTGGGTGAGCAGGTTGCCCGACCACACCATCCGCCGCCGGTCCGTGTCCGAGCGCAGGATGCGCAGCCCGCGCAGCGTGCGCCCGGCGGCGGTGCGGTGGCGGGCAAAAATCCGGTAGCCGGTCAGGAAGAAGTCCTGTCCCAACGCGGCGGGCCAGCCCGCCGGACGCAGCCCGCGGGTTTGCACGAGGGCGACGGCCACGAAGCCCTGGCCCTCGTGCTCGTCGAGCGTCAGGCCCGGCGGCAGCAGGGGGCGCAAGGTGGCGGCGGGGAAGGCGTAGGTGAGCACCAGCGTCCAGTCGAAATGCGCCTCGACCGCGAAGGGATGCCGGCGGAGCAGGTGGCGCATGACGGCGGGAAGGTTTCTCCGGTTATTCCCCGCCCAGCAGATACTGGCGGATGAACTCCACCGTGGCGTAGAACTGGTAGTCGGCGTTCTTCTTCTTGGCGAAGCCGTGGCCCTCGTCGCGCGCCATCAGGAACCACACGGGCGTCCCCTGCTTTTTCAGCGCGCCGACGATCTGCTCGGCCTCCGTGCGCGGCACGCGCGGGTCGTTGTAGCCCGCCACGACGAACATGGGCTTGGTGATCTTCGCCACGTTGTTGAGCGGGGCGATGCGGTCCATGAACTCGGCCATCTTCGGGTCGCGCTCGTCGCCGTATTCGACGCGGCGCAGGTCGCGCCGGTAGCTCTCGGTGTGTTCCAGGAACGTCCGCAGGTTGCTCATGCCCACCACGTCCACCGAGCAGCGGATTTTGTCCGCGTAGAACGTGGACACGGCGAGGGTCATGTGGCCGCCGTATGATCCGCCCGTGACCATGATGCGCCCGGCGTCGAGCGCGGGCTGAGTCTTCACCCAGTCGAGCAGCGCGTCGATGTCCTTGTAGCTGTCCTCGCGCAGGAAGCCGTTGTCCAGGCTCACGAACGTCTTGCCCTGCCCGGACGAGCCGCGCACGTTGGGAAAGATCATGGCGCAGCCCAACTCATTGACGAGATAGTTGTTGCGTCCCAGGAAGGTCGGGCGGAACTGCGATTCCGGCCCGCCGTGAATGTTGATGATGGCCGGGCGCGGACCGGGGAACTTCTTCGGGTCGGGCGCGTACAGGTAGCCGCTGATCTCCCGGCCGTCGAAGGATTTCCAGGTGACGAGCCGCGGCTCGACGAACGCCGCCGGGGCGATGCCGCCGGTCTCGCTGGTGGTCCAGCGGGTCAACGGCACGGACACGGTCGGCAGGCCATCGCCGCCGTCCTCGGCCACGCGGTAGGCTCTGGGATCGTCGCCGGTGGTGAACACGTCCGAAGGCAGGCGCGCCCCGGCGGCACTGAAGGCCACGGACTGGCCGTCGGGCCGCCACTTGAGCCGGGAGATGACGGCGTTCGCCATCCCCTCGCCCACCGTGATGTTCACGGGCTGGGGAAACTGGCTGAAATCGAAGGCGAACAGGCGGCTCGTGCCCCGGTCGTTGAGCACGCCCGCCAGCCGGGCGCCATCGTGCGAGAGGTCGAAGTCCTCCACGTCGCAGACGTTGAAAGGCGCGACTTCCGGCGTCAAGCGGCGGGATTGCTTCGTCGCAAAATCATAGACGACGAGGTGGAAAAACTCGCTGCCCTGGTCGGTGATGGCGTAACAACCGCTGCCGTCCCGGGTGAACAGCGCCTTGCCGTAGGCCACCGTGGGCGCGCCAGGCGCGGGGCGGGGCGTCAACTCCGTTTTTTCGCCCGTCCTGGCGTCGAACAGCCAGAGGTAACTTTCCGCGATGGAGATTCCCTCCAGCACGAGCAGCTTCGTGCCGTCGGGCGACCAGTCCAGCACCTCCCAGCCGCCGCCCGGCACAGGCGCGAGCAGATGGTCGCTTTTGGGGTCGAGCGGGTCTTCGACGTACAAGTCCGTGTCGGTGCCGTCGCGGCGGGTGCTCGTGTAGGCGACGAGGCGGCCGTCGTGCGAGAAGGTCGGCTCGGAGTTGCGGCTCTTGCCGTCGGTGAGGAGGGTGATGTCGCCCGTGGCGAGGTCATCGCGGTAGTTCTGGAAGAACTCCGCGCCGCCCGCGCCCTTGTGGAAGACGAAGTAGTCGCCCTTCGTCGGCTCGAACTTCGCGCCCTCGACCCGGTCGGGGAAGAACGTCAGTTGCGTGCGCGCGCCGCCCGCCATCTTGACGAGATGCACCTGGTTGGTGTCCCCAAAGCGGGTCAAAATGAGCATGGAGCCGTCCGTGGGGTGCCAGTCGGCGAACAGGGCGGCGCGGGCCTCGCCGTAGCGGCTGGCTTTGTCGGCGGTTTCGGCCGGGACGGGCGGCACGCCGTCCACGATGAGGTTGCCCCCGGGCGCGACGCTCGGCGGGGCGTCCGCCGCCGGGGCCGCGCCGGGCGGCAGGAAGGCCAGAAAGAGCAACGGCAGCAGGGAAAGAACGCGGCGGGCCGGGGTCATCCCGGGAAGTTAGGG
>CALMAQ010000231.1 GCA_937859745.1 uncultured Verrucomicrobiota bacterium
CCTTGGTGCCAGACCCGGTTCAACTCCTCTTAGGGAAGTGACAAAGTAATACTAACGCCTCCAAGCTCAGCGACGGCGGGCGAACCAGCAACACAAAAAGAACCGGCGTGCCCCCGCCGTTCGCTGAAGCGCGTGGTTGGGCGGCGGCCCTACGGCAGACGGTGCTGCCAGTAGCCAGGCTCTCGGCTGTAGTGGGCGACGGCAACAATGAGCACATGATTAGGCTCAATGGCGTAAAGGACGGCGTAAGGGAACACTCGCGTGAGAACGCGGCGCACCTCGCGGCCTGCGAAAACGCGCGAACGCTCGGGGGCCTCGCAGATGAGGGCGATGGCGTCCTCAATGCAGGCGATGAAGCGCAGATCAAGTCCGGGCTGCTGAGCGGCGTAGTAGCGTGCCGCCTCCTCGTACTCCGCGAGTGCCTCCAAGTCGAATCTGTGTGGAAGTTGGCTCACCGGCCCACAGCGCGACGCACGCGCGCGGCAGCCTCCTCGCCGGAGATAGTCTGGGCACGCCCGGAACGCACAGCCTCCAGCCGACGCTGAGCTTCCGCTGCCCAAAGCTCGTCCAGGCGGCTGGCAGGAGCAGAAACGTCTAGGCTCTCGACAAGCCGTTCTGCGAGAAGGGCGCGTGACTCGCTCGGCAAAGAAAGCGCTTCGGTGGCAAGCTCTTCAATGGTCATGGGCATGAGGTGGATCATACCAAGAGAGCGTCAGAGGCACAAGCACGGAACCGAGCAAGCGCGTAGCCGCCCGACGGACTCAAGCTCAGCGACGGAGGCTGGCGACGCAAGGCTCGACTACGAAGAAAAGCCCACCGCCAGCCTCTGTTCGCTGAGGGTATGTGGTGAGTGAGGGCAGTTCAAGCTGGACGAAAGGTGCCGCCGGTGTCTGGCTTCTCTTCTGATGGGACTGGCCAACAGAACCACAGAAAGAAACGCGCCACTGGCCAAGGACTCGGGCGCTCCATTGGGACCACCTTTCCCGTTTATCGCTCGAGTGAGTCTTGACGGATGAACCCTCGTGAGGTGCGCCTGGCCTCAACCGCCAGCGCAGCCTCGGATGTCTGCTTGTTCAAGGCATCTGTCGGCTGGCATCGGCTGCGCCTTTCGTCCAGCAAAACCAAAGCAAGGAAAGCAACCACTACCATGAACAAAAACTCCCGTCGAGCCGGTGCCGTCGTCGGTCTCGATGTCCACCCCGACACCTTCGCGGGTGCTGTCCTGCGCGGACGCGACCCGGCCACCGCCAAGGTCGCCCACTCCTCCACCCGCGTGCCTCTGGACCAGCTCGAAGTCTGGGCTACCCGTCATACCCACGAGAGTGACACCCTGGTCCTCGAAGCCAGCGCCAACTCCTTTGCCGTCGCCGCCCGCCTGCGCGCCAGCGCACGCACGGCCGGGTCGGCAAGGTGTCCTGCGCCAACGACAAGGTCGACGCCGTCAAGATCGCGCGCATCCACTTGAGCGGATTGGCGGCCAAGGTGTGGCAGCCTGATCCGAAGACCCTGGAGCGGCGCGAGGTCTTCAGCGCGTATCAGAGTGTGGTCAAGGAAGCCACCCGCCACAAGCAGCAGATCCGCGCCCTGCTCAACGAACACTGCGTGCGTCTGTCCGCGGGCTTCCGGCTGGCGCATCGCGCAGCCATCGCCCGCCTGCTCACGCTGCGGGCCCGGACGCCCGCGCAAACGATGCTGCTCGAACAGATGCACGCGGGGCTGGTGGCCGCACGATCCCGCCGCGCCCGCTTGCGCCGCCACATGGCCGAGGAAATCCTCGGCGACGAGACCCTGCTGCGGCTCGCCCGGTTGTGCGGCATCGGGGCGGTGACCTGCTTTGGGTTGGTGGCCGCCATCGGCGACGTGGCCCGCTTCGCGCAGAGCAAGAAGCTCATGGCCTACCTCGGCTTAAACCCGAGTGTGTGCCAGAGCGGCAACTGGGAAGGCGGCGGCCAGCTCATGCGGCACGGACGCGGTCCGCTCCGGGCGTTGCTCGTGCAAAGCGCCAAGAAGCTCCTGGGCGTGGACAACCCGCTCCAGAAGTGGGGTCTGGCGGTGGCGGCGCGGCGCGGACGCAACAGAGCGGCCGTCGCGGTCGCGCGTAAGCTCGCGGTGGCCGTCTGGCACGTGCTCATGGGTCACGTCATCGGCGCGCTCGAACCCATTGAGCAGCTGCGCGCCAAGCTCTTCAAGCTGGCCACCGAGATCGGCGTGAGCGCCCTCAAGGCCGGCGGTCACGCCAGCAAGGAGGCGTTCATCGAGAAAAAACTCTATCAACTCAAAAACTACCCTTGACCAAACTAACCACATGTCTGCCTGCTGCTTCGCGTCCTCGGCTGAATCGTGGAAGGTATCCGAGTAACGATCAATGTCGGGATGGTAACGGAACAGATAACAAGCCTCGCCTGCGTCGAAGCGGCAGATGGCCAGCCAAGAAGCTGCGCCCGCCACCTGTCCGTTGTGGGAATGAAGGCAGCCGCCCGTAGCGCGGTGACGACCGTCAATCGGCGTCCAGAGAACTACTGTCGCGCCGTCGATTTGCGGTTGTGTGAAGCTCATGGCGCGTAGTGACCTAACTAGTAGTAGACGAACGAAAGTCGCAAAAAAAGGCGAACGTCATCCGCCTAATCCGGCCATCTGAAGAAGCGGCCCTACCCGACGTTTCGCCGGTCATTGAGCCACCAGCTTAACCGAGCAGGCCACGGGCTGACAAGCCCCAAGGAGGCTGACAAGACGGTGGTTTCATGGACGGGTGCTTGGCCTCGTCGCACGGTCTCGCAAAACACTCGTTTTTTCGAGACGGTGTACATCGGTTTACACGGTGAGCGTCGAGAGATGGTGTAAATGTCTCAAAGACCTGTCTCTTCAACCAACGTCTCAACATTGAACTTGGGGACGAGTTTGCGAGACACGGTTTCGGCTCAACATCACCCCCGGACAACGACACTTCTATCGCTTGGATCAGTCATTGGCCGCCGCCAACGCCTCCAACCCGCGGCGCAGGATCGCCAGCAGCAGGTCGATCTCCTCCGAGGTCACTTCCAGGTTCGGGCGCAGGCGGATCGTGTGCGTGCCCGCGCCGAGCAGGAGCAGGTTTTCCACCTGGAGCGCGCGGCGCGTGAACGCCTTCTTGTCGTCCTCGCGCCGGAAGCTGAAGCCCTGGTAGAGCCCCATGCCGCGCACGTTGTGGATGACCCCCGGAAAGTCCCGCGCCAAGGTCTCCAACCCGGCGACGAGCCGGTCCGCCTTCGAGGGCACGGCTTCGATCAAGCCCTCCCCGCGCACGACCTTCATCTCTTCCATGAAGCGCACCATGTCCGCCAGCGACCTGCCCCAAGCGGAATCCAGCCCGCCGATGTCCTCCATCGGCTTGAGCATGTTCTCCACGGCTTCCGCTCCGGAGTCGAGCGCGTAGACCTCCAGGGCCTCGTTGCGCATGCAGAGCGGGGCCAGGGAATGGAGCAGTTCGTAGTATTCCAGACATTCCAGGGTCAGGAAGTCCGGGTTGCCGACCTTGTTGTTCGCGGCCAGGGCGAACCGCCGGGCGTAGCGGGGGTCGGGCAGGCTTGGGTGGTTGTGGCCGATCAACTTGCTGGCGTAGTAGCCCGCCCAGTCGAGGAGGCGCCGGCCGGCCACATGCCGCGCGAGGCCGCCAGGTCGAGGACGAACGGCCACGGGTCCGTGACCACGAGCCGGCGCAGCCGGGCGATGGCGGCGGCGCTCTTCGGGCCGGGGTAGGCCGTGGGGTAGACGTGGTGGTCATGGCGGGACACTGGCAACGTGGAACGGGGGTCCGGGGCGTCAAGGCGGGCGGTCCGGCGTTTCCGGCACAACCGGCACGTCTGAAACAACCGGCGACTAAATTGCGCCTTTTCGCGCAATAAAAACGGGTTTTCCGCTCAAAAATGCCAGCCGCTCACAACCCGGCGTCCGGCCCCGGCCGGGCGCGCCCTTTGGGCGGCCGGGCGGCGGCCTGCTTGAGGCGGGCCTGCCCGTCCGGGCACAGGTCGAGCAGCACGCACCGGGCGCATTCCGGCGCGCGGTAGAAGCAGCAGCGTTGCCCGTGGAACATCAGGATTTCGTGGTCGTCGTAGACCATTTGGGCGTCCCACTCGGGCGGCAGCATGTCCTCCAGCACCCGGTGGGCGGGGCCCACGTCCAGGCTCATGGGGATGAGACCCAGGCGCTGGGCGACGCGGTGGTGGTGGCTGTCCACCGGCAGCGCCCGGCGGCGCAGGCGGCTGAAGATGAGCACCGCCGCACTGGTCTTGGGGCCGACGCCGGGCAACTCCTCCAGCCAGGCCCGGGCCTCCGGGATGGAGAGGTGCTCCAGGAAGTCGAGCGACAGGTCCCCGCCCCGGCGTTCCGTCACCAGCCCCAGGATCTGCTGGAGGCGCGGGGCCTTCTGCTCGGGCCAGTTGCAGGCCGAGATGGCCTCCTGCACCTCGGCGGTCGGCGCGTCGCGCACGGCGACCCAATCGGGGAAGCGGCGGCGCAGTTCCTTGTAGGCCGCGCCGGATTCCGAGTTGCGCGTGCGGTGCGACAACAGCGAGGAGACCAACTCGTCCAAAGGTGAGAGTTCATGGAAGTAACCGACCGGGCAGCCGTATTCCCGGCACAATCTCTCATGGATGAGTCGCAATTTTTCACGTTCCGGGTTCGACATCTCCAATCCTGGGGCTCCGTCTGGCGCGCCAAGTACCGGGGAACCCGCCAGATCGAACAGGTCATCTTGGGAGTACACGGCCATCAGGACGAAGGGGGAGCAGGTCGTTTGATCCTGGGTATTTAAGCAGAAACGAGCGGGAGGGTGCCGCCGCGCCACCGGTCATTACGTCGTGTCGCCTCCCCGCAGACGCGCGCTTTCGCACGCCATCTTCCGGGCTCGGCTACAAGACGCGTGCTCAGAAAGGTTTCCGGGGCAAAATAGTGAAAAATTTATCTTGTGCCGATGGTGGGTCATCGGCATTATCCCCTCGTTCGTTCCTCCACAGGACAACCGGGTTAAGGGGTTCTGAGGGAGGAATGTATGGCATTCATCGATTCAGCCTCCAAAGGCTGAGCATCATCCAAATCAGAAATACTAGGGAAACTCACATGAAATCTACCGTCATTTCCGGCTCGCGGCTCGACCTGCGACTGGCGGCCTACACGGCGGCGGGCGCGGCGGTGGCCAGGGGGGGCCTTGGGGCCCGCCCCCCCCCCGCCGCGGGGGACACATGCCCCGGCGGCGGCCGCGGCGGGGCCCCCGGCGGCGGGGGCCCCCACCACCCCGGCCGCCGTCGTCTACAGTGGCCCGGTCAGCATTGCCGTGCCAAATACCTTCGCGGGCGTTTATCTGAATCTGGTCACCGGCACGACATCCACGACGCCCACCACCGGCTACGACATCAATCCTTATTCATCGTCCAGCAGCCTCTCGTTTTTCTTTCCCACCGGGTCGGGTGGCCTGAGTCAGGACGGCACCAACCTCGCGGTGCTTTCCGCCTTCAGCTACATCGGGCCGCTCACCACCTTCGTCACCAGCATCCCTGCCGATCCCGCCTTCCGTGCGGGAGAAACCGGCGGCTACCTGGGCCTCGAGTTCCTCAACGAAACCACCGGGGCGACCGATTACGGCTGGTTGCGGCTTAACACCACCGGCACTACTGGCTTCCCTGCCACCATCACCGGCTATGCCTACGAGAACACCGGAGCGGCGATCTTCGCTGGCGCGGTGCCCGAGCCCGGCACCAACGCGGCCCTCGCCTTGGGCGCGCTGAGCCTCGGCGCGGCGGGCGTGCGCCGCTGGCGCCAGAGTAAGCAAGCCGTCGCTTGATCGCGCCGTCCGGCTCTTGGCCATCGCTTCATTCAAACCCGTGCCGACGGTTCGCCGTCCGCACGGGTTTTTTGCGTTGACTCCCGGTCCCCGCGCGAGGACACAGGAAGCCGCGCCGACCCGCCACCATGACCAGCGCCGCCGACCCGCCCGCCCACGCCGCCTTCGCCAAGGCGGTCGCGATCGATCCAAAGGACGCCCGCGCGCGCTATTTCCTGGCGGTCGAGAAGGACGTCGCGGGCGACCACAAGGGCGCGGTCGAGGAC
>CALMAQ010000232.1 GCA_937859745.1 uncultured Verrucomicrobiota bacterium
TCCTGCATCCTGCACTGGCGCGTAGCGCCTTCCTCCATGTCCCATCCCCCCGCCCCGTCCCCACTGATGCTCCTGAGCACGGACTTCGACGGCACGCTCATTGAGCACGGCAACCCCGCGCCCTTCTCGCCGCTGCTCGTGGAGATCCTCAACGTCCTGCGTGCGCGCGGCGTGCGTTGGGCGATCAACACCGGCCGCACGTTGGATTCGTTGGAAGAGGGATTGGAAAGTTTCGCGCTGCCCGTGCACCCCGACTTCGCCCTGACGGCCGAACGGGAAATCTACCGACCAGGCGCGGAGGGCCGCGGCTGGGTGGACTTCGGCGACTGGAACGAGCTTTGTGCCCGGCGGCACCGGACGATGTTCGAGGCGGCCGGGCCCGCCCTGCGCGAGGTGACGGATTTCGTCGAGCGCCACACAGGGGCCGAGGTGCGCTACGGCCGCCACCTGCGCGGACGCGACGGCCAGCCGGAACTCGCCGGCCTGGTGGCCACCGACAGCGCCGAGATGGACCGCATCGTCGCATTCATCGACCGGTTCAAGGGGCAGATCCCCGATTTTTCCTACCAGCGCAACGCCATCTACCTGAGCTTCTGTCACGCCGCCTACGACAAGGGCACGACGCTCAAGGCCCTCGGCGACATGATCGGCCTCGGGCCGGAGGCCATCTTCGCGGTTGGCGACCAGGAGAACGACCTTCCGATGCTCACCGGCGTCCACGCCCGGCACACGGCTTGCCCCGCCAATTCGTCGGAGCAGGTGAAGGAGACTGTCCGGCGCGCGGGCGGCTACGTGGCGCGGGACTCCTTCAGCGCCGGGGTGATTGAAGCCTTGCGGTTCTATTGCGAAGATTTGGGCGGCTAGGGAAAGCTGATGGGCAACGTTGTTTTGCCAGCCCTTCCGCCTTCCACCTTCAGAAGTCCCCGTTTGTGAAGCTGCCGTTGAGCAGGGAGCGCGTGGCCGCATCCTTTTCCTGTTTGGGCACCTGGAGTTGGTCCCAGGTGGGCCGGTCGAGCAGCGTCAACACGCCGCCCTCGAAATCCGACGCGCTCTTGTAGAGGCAATACAGCTTGGTTCCCTTCCATTCCCTGATCTCCATCTCGGCTCTGGTTTTTGGATACGCACGGGTGTCGAAGGAATGGTCGGTACCGTAACGTTCCTCCAGGGTCTTGATCAACTTGCGGGTCTCATGCTTGCCCGTGACATCGATGTTGATGGAATACAGACGCTCCTTGAAAAAATTGTAGGTGATTCCTTTGATCGGAATCCCCAGAAATTCCAGGCGGTCGGCAGGCCGCGTGTACGTGAGCCAGCGGCCCGTGTTCTCAGTTTCCTTGAGACCGTTGAACGTGCTGAGCGGTGCTCCGATGGGCGCGCCAGGCAGGCCGCCGTCCCGGTCGAGGTCGGCCACGCTGCCCGCCCGGACCGCGGGAACGGCGGTGCACGCCAGGATCAGGACGAAACCGAGCGTCCGGCACCGCCGGAGCGAGGGGAGGAAGGAAGAACGCGGTGGATTCATGTTGGCGGGAAGGTTGGGGAAGTCCGTTGGTCTGTGCATACCCGCTTCTCCCCCGGCTGGCAAGCCTGCGGCGCAGGTTCGCCCCACCGGCCTGGCCCGGGAGGAAAGCACGCGAGGCCACTCGCACGGGCGAATTTGTAATACTCCCATGCCACATTCCCGCCCTTTCGTTTTCCTGCCCGGCCGTTTCCTGCTGTGTGCCCTGTCCGCGTTCGGAGCCTGTTCGCTCGCCGCCCAGGACGTGGCCCCCACCAAGAGCGTCCCGGGCGACTGGACGGCCGACTCCCCCGGCACCCGGCACCGCATCGACCTGGGTACGATGCCCGCGCCCTTCGCCACGGAGTCCGCCGGGAACGGCCCGCACGAGGTCCGGCGGCCCGACGGCGCGGAACCGCAGGTCCCCAGAGGCTTCCAGATCGAGGTGTACGCCTCCGGCTTCAAGAACCCGCGCAAGCTGCTCACCGCGCCCAACGGTGACCTTTTCGTGACCGAGAGCGGCCCGGGCGTCATCCGTGTCCTGCGCGACACCCAGGGCACCGGCAAGCCCGACGTGAACGAGGTGTTCGCGGACCACGGGATGAACAAACCCTTCGGTATCGCCTTTTACCCGCCCGGGCCGAACCCGAAGTACCTCTACGTGGCCAACACCGATTCCGTGGTTCGTTTTCCCTACCACAACGGCGACCTGAAGACTTCGGGCCCGGTGGAAAAGCTCGGCGTGGCGCTCCCGGGCGGCGGCCTGCTGCGCGGTGGCGGCCACTGGACGCGCGACCTCGTATTCTCGAAAGACGGCGCGAAGATGTTCGTTTCCGTGGGCTCGAAGTCCAACGTAGACGAGAACGACAACCCCGAGGAAAACGACCGGGCGCGCATCTTCGAGTTCAACCCGGACGGCACCGGCCAGCAGGTGTATGCCTACGGCATCCGCAACGCCGTGGGCATCGCCATTCGTCCGGGCACGAACGACGAACTTTGGATGAGCACGAACGAGCGCGACGGGCTGGGGGACAACCTCGTGCCGGACTACATCAGCTGCGTGAAAGAAGGCGGGTTCTACGGCTGGCCGTACTTCTACATGGGCAACCATCCCGACCCGCGCAAGAAAGGCGCGCACCCGGAGCTAGGTCCCAAGACACTCGTGCCGGACGTGCCCGTGCAGAGCCATTCCGCGACGCTCAACCTCTGTTTTTACGACGGCAAACAGTTCCCGGAAGAGTACCGCGGGAACATCTTCGCGGCCTTCCACGGTTCCTGGAACCGGGAGACTCGCACCGGCTACAAGATCGTGCGCGTCGTGGTGGACCCCGGCACCGGCAAGGCGCGCGGCGACTACGAGGATTTCGTCACGGGTTTCGTCAAGGACCAGGACAGCGTGTGGGGCCGCCCCGTGGGCATCGCCGTGGCCAAGGACGGCAGCCTGCTCTTCAGCGAGGACGACAACAACACGATCTGGAAGGTGAGCTACAAGGGCGAGCCTAAGTCGTGAACGACTCCACCCGCAGCAGCGCGGGCGGCGGCATCACGGCGGACAGCCGCAGGATGTCCTCCAGCGCGCTCTGCATCTGCCGGTGGCTCGCGCGGTCGAGCATCAACACCAACTGCGCGCGGCCTGCCTCGTCGTGCGTCTCGGGCTGGACCACCGAGGAGATGCCCACGTCGTGCCGCCCCAGGATGCTCGCCACCTGCCCGAGCACGCCCGGCTTGTCGTCCACCGCGAGCCGCAGGTAGTAGCGCGACCGGATGTCCTCAAGCGGGCGGCAGTTGCCGTAGAGTCCGTGCGGCGTGAAGCCGTAGCTGCCCCGCGCGCCGCCGAGCGAGATCGCCGCCTCCGCCAGATCGCTGATGACCGCGCTGGCCGTGGGGTCCTGGCCCGCGCCGCGTCCGTAGAACAGCGTCTCGCCCACCACGTCGCCGCACACGCGCACGGCGTTGAACACCCCGGACACCGACGCGAGCACATGGTGCTTGGGGATCAGCGTCGGGTGGACGCGCACCTCGATGCCGCCGCTGCCGGCCGTGCCGTCGGGACCGGCCGCGTCGGCCTTGATGATCGCCAGCAGTTTGACGCGGTAGCCGAGTTCGTCGGCGAAGCGGATGTCCGTGGCGGTTAGCCGGTCGATGCCCTCGACAAAAATCTGGTCCGTGCCCACCCAGAACCCATAGGCGAGGGAGGCGAGGATGACCGCCTTGTGCGCGGCGTCCCAGCCGTTGATGTCCAGGGTGGGATCGGCCTCGGCGTAGCCCTGCGCCTGGGCTTCCGCGAGGGCTTCGGCGAAGTCGAGCCGGGCGTCGGTCATGCGGGTGAGGATGTAGTTGCTCGTCCCGTTGATGATGCCGTGAATGCTGACGATGTGGTTGGCGATGAGTGCCTCGCGGATCGTCTTGATGATGGGGATGCCCCCCGCCGTGGACGCCTCGAAGAACACGGGCACCCGCTTTTCCGCCGCGAGCGCGAAGATTTCCTGTCCATGCTCGGCCAGCAGCGCCTTGTTGCCCGTGACGACCACCTTGCCCGCCGTGACCGCCGCGCGGATGAGCGCGAGCGGTTCGTCGATGCCGCCCATCAGTTCGACGACGATGTCGATGGCGGGATCATCAATGAGGTCCTGCCAGCGCGTGGAAAGCTGTTCCCTGGACGGACCCGCGACGCGCGCCTTGGAAGGATCGCGCACGACCGCGCGCCGCACAACGAGCTCCACACCGATACGCTCCATGAGCAGCGCGCGGTTCTGCGCGACATGCTTGTAAACGCCCGCCCCCACGGTTCCCAACCCGGCGAGTCCGATCCCTATTTGACGCATGGCGAAGTGTTTAAACGATACGAAAGATAGTGTCGAGCGATGAACCGATGTGCCATCCGTCAGTTGCTCTCCGCTCAATGTTGAAGCGGCGCGTAGGAGGTCCAACCGGATTTTTGACCGTCCAGATTAGCCTTGATGGTAAAACCCCGCGCCAGCTCGCCACCCGCCATGATCTCCTGTACTCCTGCCTTTCGCTCGAAGGGCAGTTGCTCGTGCGCGTCGGGCAAACCCCAGCAAGGTTCCATGCAGATGAAATCATGCCCATCGCTCCAAAGCGTCAGATAGGGTGCTTCCGGGCAAATCAGACTCACAAACCGCTTAGTAGAAAGGTCAACCATCGCAAACACCCGCTCGGCCACTTCTACAGGTTCCAGCAGGAACGAGTCAGGCAGCTTAGCCTTCTCGAAGGGCATCGGACCGCCGGGATGCTGGAAAGTTTCTGTCTCACCGCTCAGGAAGTTGCCTGGCGCGAGGTGCCGCCGGTAGGTGCCCGCAGGTAAAAGCACCTGCGCCTGCTCCAGTGAGCCCACCGCAAAGCCCGGATGCAGCCCGAAGGAAACGTGCGTGCTCAGTTCCGGCTCCTCGTTCTGAAAGCGGAACGTCACCCGCCACGCGCCGTCCGCTGCCAGCGTGTACGTCAGCCGCAGAGAGACCTTGAAGGGGTACTCGGTCGGCTCGTAGCCATCCGAGGGCATCGTGTAGGTCAGGGAGGCACTGCCGTCCGGGCGGATGTCCACCTCGGGTTCCGCGAACGTCTTGTGCCGCAGAAAGGAATGCGTGCCACCGCGAATTTCGTGGCCGCGGTACGTCGTCCGCTCGTCCTTGAGCCGGTGCAGGTAGTAGCCCATCACCGTCGCGTGGTTGTTCCAACCATCGGGATTCTTGGAAAGGTCGCCGTCGCGCCAGAGAAAGCCCTTCCACGTGCCGCCCGCTTCCTGCCGCGCGAGGCTGACAGGCTCCGCGCCCAGCCGTGCTACCATCAAGCGCACGCCCGCGCCGGCGTTGGTCAGCACATCGACCGTCCTGCCTTCGCGCTCGTTGACCTCGTAGAAGCTGCTCATGGCGAAGATATTCCCGCCGACGATAAATCCTGACAAGCTCGAACCTTGAACCGCCGCCACTTCCTGCTAATCTGCAACCACACGCCATGAAGACTTCCTTCCTTTGCCTGTGCGCCGCGCTCGTGTTCCTGGTCAGCGGTCAAGTGGCCGGTGCGTGCCAATATTGCGAAATGATGGCCAGCGACCCGGAAGCCGCCCGGTTCAACTCGCAGGTGGGCGCGCAGAACTTCCCGCTCGAAGGCGTGACCAGCCAGTACCAGGCTCCTGCGCCGTCCGCGAACCTCGCCGTGCCCCCTGCCGCAGCCAGCGTTGTCACCAAGGCGTCCGACCTGCCCACCACGATCATCCGCCGTCCCGTGGCTCCGCTCCCGGCCGCCGCCGCCAAGCCGGTTCCGGCCGTAGCAGCAGTTCGCGTCAACCCCGCGGCTTCCTCCCACTGGGCGGACGCCGGGCTGCTGAGTCTCGCTGCCGCCGGGGGGTTGTTCTGGCTGCGGACCCGCCGCACGGATTCCCCGCTGTCCTGATGCTCTTCCGTCGGCGGTCCGCGACGCCTGCCCGGCTCACGCCGATGCTCGGCGGCGAGGCGGGTGCCCCGTTTATTCTGGCCGTCGTCAATCCGGGCGGACGCGACCCGGAACAGCATTTTCCCGGCGGGGCCGGTTCACCCGACGCTCCCGGCGTTTCGCATGCGCCGATTAACTATCACGCCTACGCGGCTTGCACCGGGGGATCGTTCCATCCCCAGGCCAATTCTGCGCTGGTGCTCAACCGCCCCATCCTCCTGTTGCTGCGGCGCGACCTGAAGGGCGCGTGGAAGTGCCTGCGGCGGCTCAAGAAGTTCAACCGGCCCGTGGCGGTGGCGTTCAAGGAGGCGGGCGCGGCCCAGGTCGCGGCGCGTTTGACGGGCGGTGCGGACCTCCGGCGGCTGACCGACATCGTCGACCTCGCCGACGGCTGCTTGGCTCCGGTGCCATGGATGGTGGATTTCCTTGCTTCCCTGCGCTCGACCCCGCCCACCGAGCGCGCGGGCACGGTCGCTTTTCTGCCGACGCCCTATCCGGTCGATGATGCACGGTGGAACTTCTCCATCCCCCCGGCGCAACGCCACGGGGTCTTTGTGGGCACCCGGGAGTTCGCCACGCCCTCTCGCCAGCATCTCCGGGCGCTTCTCGCCGCGCGCGGGTTGCACCGCACGACCGGCGAGTCCGTCACGGTGCTCAACCCCGAGGGCCGCGCGGCGGCCGGGGCGCTGGCGGCGCTGGGCTTCTCCAAGCGGCCCGACTCTCCCCTGCGCGTCCTGCCTGGTCCGCTGCCGTATACCGAATACCTGCGCGTGCTGGCCCGCCACAAGCTCGTCTTCCAGCTCGACCGCAGCGGCGTTCCGGGCCAGGTGGCGGGCGATGCGCTGCTCTGCCGCGTCCCCTGCGTGGGTGGCGACGGTGCGGTGGAACAGGTAGCCTTCCCCGAGTTGAACGGCCTGCGGCGCGAGCCGGACGAACTTTCCGCGCTGGCGGCGGCGCTCCTCACCGACTCGGACCGCTACGACCACGCGTGGCGCGACGCCCAGGCCCGCGCGGCCCAGGAACTCTCCTTCCGGGTCACGGCGGAACGCCTCACCCACTTCTACCGTACGTTGGTCGCCGCCAGCGCGCGGCGCGATGCCTGACAACCGGCTGGCAGGTCACCTCCGTTTTGAACTAGACCATGGACCGCCCCGATTGGATTCTTTACGTGAAAACCCGTTGCCCGTGGTGCGTCGAGGCGACCGCCTACCTGCGCCAGCACGGCTACAAGTTCGAGGAAATCGACGTGCTGCGGGACGGCGCGGCCTACAAGGAGATGCAGAAAGTCTCGGGCCAGCGGTACACACCAACGCTGGTCATCGGCGACCTCATGCTGGCCGACTTTGACGTGGGCCAGTTAGAGGATTTCCTCTCCGAGCACGCGTTCCTGCCTCCCACGAGGTAGGGCTGGGTGTCCCGCCCGGCCATAATTTTGCCTTGTCGGCGCGTTTGTCCGGAGGAGCTTCGGCCGGGCGGGACGCCCAGCCCTACCTCGTGACGAGGGAAGCGGCCTACCGCTTCCGCTTGCCGGAGGAATAGCTGTAGCCCTTGCCCGAACGGCCGCCGGATACCTTCAGGCGCTCCAGGTTCGCGCCTTCCTTCAGCGCGAAAAGCTGCGTGTAAAGGTAGTCGAAGTTCTCGATCTTTTTGCGCGGGATGGGCCGTCCAATGAACCGCTCGACGGCCTGCACGTGCTGCACGTCCTCGGCGGTGAACAGCGTCAGCGCGTCGCCTTCCTTCTGCGCGCGGCCCGTGCGGCCGATGCGATGGACGTAGTCCTCCGGGTGCTGCGGCACGTCGAAGTTGATGACGTGCGTCACCCCCGCGATGTCCAGCCCGCGCGCGGCGATGTCCGTGGCCACGAGCACCTCGTACTTGCCGTCGCGAAATCCGGCCAACGCCTCCTCGCGCTCGCTCTGCGAGCGGTCGGAGTGCATCGCCGCCACCTTGTGGCCCTCGCCCAGCAGCCGGGCCGTCACCTGGTCCGCGCCGATTTTCATGCGGCAGAAGATGATGACGCTCTCATAGTGGGTTCCTTCGAGCAGCGCGTGGAGCAGGTCGAACTTCTGCGCGGCGGCCACCGGGTAGAGGTTGTGCGTCACGGTCTCGGCGGGCGAGCGGCGCATGCCGATGCTGATCGTCTCGGGGTCGCGCATCGCCCATTTGACGAGCCCTTCGATCTCCGGCGGGATCGTGGCCGAAAAGAGCAGGGTCTGGCGTTCCTTCGGGCATTGTTCGAGCATGCGGCGCACGTCGGGCAGGAAGCCCATGTCCAGCAGGCGGTCGGCCTCGTCGAGCACCACGAATTCCAGCTCCTTGAACGACAGTTCGCCGCGTTCCAGGTAGTCCAGCGCGCGTCCGGGCGTGACCACCCAGACGTCCACCCCTTTGGCGAGGAGTTCGGACTGCTTGCCGTAGCCGACGCCGCCGTACATCACGCCCGTCCGCAACGGGCTGAACCGCCCGAAGGTGCGGAACGCGGCGTCCACCTGGTAGGCCAGTTCGCGCGTCGGCTCGATGATGAGCCCGCGCGGATGGCGGGATTTCGGCGGACGGTCCAGCCGGGTGAGCATGGGCAGGGCGAACGCCGCCGTCTTGCCCGTGCCCGTCTGGGCCGAGCCGATCACGTCGCGGCCCTGGAGGATCAGGGGAATCGCCTGCTGCTGGATGGGGGTGGGTTCCGTGAACCCGGCTGCCTTGACGGCAAGCTGAACGTCCTCGGAAAGTTGGAGATCTTCAAAAACCATGGGTCGAGTCACCGCGCCGGGCGGCCGGGGGCAACCCTGCGCCGCGGGTGTCCGATGCCTTCAGGGCCGCCGGGTTCGCCGGACGGAAAGCGGATTGTAGCCCGAAAAGCAGGTGGTGGAAAGTCGGAACTCGGCCGCGGTGCACCAAGAGTCGCCTGGCAGCCACCAGGGCATTAGCCCTCACTCATGGCAGAAAAGCCCGGCCAGTTTGCGCCCCGGACCGATCCCCGGCAAGATTTTATCGATGGGTGCGCCGCTGTACTTTCCGCGGGTTCGTTTCTATGGTGGAGGCGCATGCAAAACGTCCCCGCGGGCCTCTACCCGATCCGCCACGCCATGGGCTGTTTCCACCTGCTGGTGGAGGACGACGGGAAGAGCGGCGTGCTCGTGGACGCGGGCTTCTTCGGCGAGACGCCCCGGTTAAAGAAGCTGCTGGCGCGGCTCGGTCTGCCGCCGGCCGCGATCCGGGCCATCCTCCTGACGCACGGCCACCTGGACCACGTCGGCAGCCTGCCGGAAATCCAGGAGTGGACCGGCGCACCCGTCTGGGCCCACGCGGAGGAGCGCGCGCACGTCGAGGGCCGCTACCGCTACACCGGCGTGGCGCGCGTCTGTGGCTGGGCGGAGGCGACCGGCCGCTTCGTGCTCCGCCGCCGCTTGGGGCACGTGGACCGGACGTTCGTGGACGGCGAACTGCTGCCGTTCTGGGGCGGCCTGCGCGTAGTCCATCTGCCCGGCCATACAAAGGGGCACTGCGGGTTCTACAGCGAGCGGCATGACCTGCTCTTCAGCGGCGACCTGTTCGCCAGCTACTTCTTCGGCTCGCACAAACCGCCGCCCATCCTCAACAGCGTGCCGGAGCACTTCGCCGCTAGCTTCCAGCGCGTCGCCGAACTGAACCCGCGCTGGATCGTGCCGAACCACTACGACCTACTCGACGGCGCGCGACTGCGGCGGCGCTTCGACAGTCTCCACCGACGACTGCGGCGATCCGCGCCGGAGCGTTTTCTGGCCGGGGCCGCCGGGCACCCGTGAGCCGCCGCCCGCCGCCTGCCTACGCGCCGAGCTGTCGGCGCAGGTCGGCCAAACCTTCCCGCACTTCCGTCAGTTGAGCGCGCACTTCCGCGACCTCGCGCTCCAGGGTTTCCACCTTCCCGGCCAGTTCCGACCCGCCGCCGGGAGGCGTTTCCGCCGACGTCCGGCGTGGTGTGGGGGCGTCGGCACTTTCGGCGGGTAGGACCGGCTCGCCGGAGAGGAGTTGCACGTACCGCCGCTCCTTCTGTCCGGGACGCGCGGGCAGCAGGCGCACCAGCGGTTCGTCGCCTGCCGCCAAGCCGTCGAGGGCCTGCTCAGCGTCCGCCAGCGTCGGGAACGGGGCCAGCCGCTCCGCCCGGCCGCGCAGTTCGCCCGCCGTCTGCGGGCCACGCAGCAGGAGCACGCAGAGCAGCGCCGACTCCTGGGGCGAGAAGTTGTAGATGTCGGGCACGATGTGCCGGTACTTCTGCACCCGCGAACCACCGCCGAAGATCACGGTGGCCAGCTTCTTCTGGCGCAACCCGTCGAGCGCATTTTCGATCTCGCGTTCGCTCAGGGTCATGATCGGGTCGCGGTTCGTCAACTGGTTGCAGGCGTTGAGAAGCGAATTGAGCGTGAGCGGATAGGCGTCCGGCGTCGTGCGCTCCTTTTCCAGCAGGCAGCCGAGCACGCGGGTTTCGGCGGGGGTCAGTTCCATGGTGGTGGGAACGTGTCACGTCCGGACGGACGCGGTCAACCTACGTCCTGGGGAGCGTTGTCCGGCGTTTCTCTTCTGAACACGCGCTTCGCCCCGCATGAAAATACTTTCCGCCGCGCTTTTCGCCACCGCCACGCTCCTCGTTCTCCCGGGGTGCGCTGACCAGGGTTCCACCGCATCGCACCGGCATCACCACCGCCGCCACACGCCGTCCGACAGCACCAGCGACACCGCTGCTACCACCGCCAAGCCTGCCTCGCCGCAGGACGCGGGCGCTTCCAACGCCGCGCTGGGCACCTCGGCGCGGGATGCCCTCGGCCACCCGGCCATCGACAGCTATTGATGCTTGCGCCGATGCCCTCGGAACGTACCGGCCGGCCCGCCCGGATTGCACGCGGATGAAAATCAAGCTCGTCTCTCTTGCCCTAGCCGCCCTTCTTTGTGGGGTGGCACAGGCTCGGCAACCTGGCACCAGCATGCCCGTGTCGTCTCAACTGGGGACGTCGGCCAAACTGAAAAAATACAACGTCACCATCCGCAGGTTTGATCCGAAGCAGGGCTTGGCAAGCGGGGAAGACTTCGTGTTGCCGGTGGATAGTCCCGACGAAGAACACGCCATCTCCTCCACCTTGGCCAACGCGGTATCCTGGACCACGAAGTCACCGGGCGGCGAGGTTCTTTCGGTCGCCTTTTGCTGCACTGGCATCCAGGAAAGAAAGTAACCTGACGCATAAAGCGCCTCAATGCGCGGTCGAGGCGTACTCGGGATGAGCGGATCGCAATTGCGTTTGCGCTTTGGAAAGCGCCGCTTTCACCGCTTCGACTGCCTGATGATTCCCGAAAGGATAAGGCCCTTTCAAGGGATAATTTCCTCCAGTTCCACGCCTCTGTCCGTAGAAATACAGCACCAACTTAGCGTTGCAGTCCGTGTTCGTCGCACTTTTGGGCACGAAAGTAACCGTTGCCTGTCCTACCCCGACCACGTTCGCATTCTGGTCAACCAAACTAATTTCGACTGTTCCTCCGGGACCGCGATTTGTTCCCGCATAATGTTCCACCACCAACTTCCCCGGTTGGTCGTGATGGACGGTCCAGCCGCGCGCCTCGAACACCGCGCGTGCCTGCGCCTGGTACGCCGCGGCGCGAACTTTCGCGCTCGCGTCCGGCGGAGGAGCGCCCGTGGCAGGTTGCAAGATGGCAGCTAGCCCTAAAGCAAGGAACAGCAGGCCGCGAAACGATCGGTTCTTCATGCCCCCCATGAAAAAGCAAGCGCCGACGATTTGTAAAGATCGTCGGCGCGCTAAACTTACCCGCCTGGGCAGGAGGGGTTAGTACCGGTAGTGCGCGGGCTTGTACGGCCCTTCCACGTCCACGTCGAGGTACTCGGCCTGCCTCGGGGTCAGCTTCGTGAGCTTCACGCCGATCTTCTCCAGATGCAGGCGGGCGACTTCCTCGTCCAATTTCTTGGGCAGGATGTACACGCCGGGCTGGTAGGTCTCCCGGTTCCTCCAGAGGTCCAACTGGGCCAGCGTCTGGTTGGCGAAGCTGTTGCTCATCACGAAGCTCGGGTGGCCCGTGGCGCAGCCCAGGTTCACCAGGCGGCCCTCGGCCAGCAGGTAGATCGAGTTGCCCGTCGGGAACATGTACTTGTCCACCTGCGGCTTGATGTTCGTGTGCTTGATGCCCTGGTAGCTCACCAGCGCGTCCACCTGAATCTCGTTGTCGAAGTGGCCGATGTTACAGACCACGGCTTGGTCCTTCATGGCCTTCATGTGCTCGATGGTGATGACATCGACGTTGCCCGTCGTCGTCACGTACAGGTCCGCACGGCCCAGCGTGTCCTCGATGGGGCACACCTCGAAGCCTTCCATCGCCGCCTGAAGGGCGTTGATGGGGTCGATCTCCGTCACGATCACCCGCGCGCCCTGGCCGCGCAGCGACTGCGCGCTGCCCTTGCCCACGTCGCCGTAGCCGCAGACCACCGCCACCTTGCCCGAAATCATCAGGTCCAGCGCGCGGTTGATGGAGTCCACCAGCGAGTGGCGGCAGCCGTAGAGGTTGTCGAACTTCGACTTGGTCGCCGTGTCGTTCACGTTGAACGCCGGGACGAGCAGCTTGCCCTGGTTATGCAGCTTGTAGAGGCGGTGCACGCCCGTCGTCGTCTCCTCGGACACGCCCTTCCACTCCTTGACCATCTCGTGGAAGATGTACGGGTTCTCGGCGTTGACTTTCTTGAGCAGGGCCTTGATGACGCCCTCCTCGTGGCTGCCCGAGGGGCTGTTCACCCAGTCGTCGCCCTCTTCGAGTTCGTAGCCTTTGTGGAGCAGCAGCGTCACGTCGCCGCCGTCGTCCACGACCATCTGCGGGCCTTTGCCCTCGGGGTTGACGAGCGCCTTCCAGGTGCAGTCCCAGTATTCCTCCAGCGTCTCGCCCTTCCAGGCGAACACGGGCACGCCCGCCTTGGCGATGGCGGCGGCGGCGTGGTCCTGGGTCGAGAAGATGTTGCACGAGGCCCAGCGCACGTCCGCGCCGAGGTCCACGAGCGTCTCGATGAGGACGGCCGTCTGGATGGTCATGTGCAGGGAGCCCACGATGCGGACTCCGGCGAGGGGCTGTTCGGCCGAGTACTTCTCGCGGATGGCGATGAGGCCCGGCATTTCCTTTTCGGCGATTTCGATCTCCTTGCGGCCGAATTCGGCCAGGGACAGGTCGCGCACGGCGAAATCCTGGTCGTTGGAGATGGCGGGAGCGTTCAGAGTGGTGCTCATAGTATTGGGATGTTGATTGGTTTGACGGTGGTCGATTGTTTGGTTTACCGGGTGGTCTTAAACGGCGGCCTTGAGCGCATCGACCTTGTCGCGCTTTTCCCAGGTGAGTGAGTCGAGATCGTCCTCCTTGCCGAAGTGACCGTAGTTGGTCGTCTTCGAGTAGATGGGACGCAGCAGATTGAGTTCGCGCACGATACCCGCGGGCTTGAAGTCGAACACCTCGCGGATGGCGTTTTCGATCTTGGTTTCATCCGCGGTGTTCGTGCCGAAGGTGTTGACGTTGATGCTGACCGGGTCGGGGAAGCCGATGGCGTAGGCGAACTGCACCTCGCATCGCTCCGCCAGCCCGGCGGCCACGACGTTCTTGGCCACGTAGCGGCCCATGTACGCCGCCGAGCGGTCCACCTTGGAGGGGTCCTTGCCCGAGAACGCGCCGCCGCCGTGGCGGCCCATGCCGCCGTAGGTGTCCACGATGATCTTGCGTCCGGTCAGGCCGCTGTCGCCCTCGGGGCCGCCGACCACGAACCGGCCGGTCGGGTTGACGAAGAAGCGGGTTTTCTCGTCGAGCAGGTGCGCGGGGATGACCTTCTTGATGAGCATCTCGATGATGACGCCGCGGATTTCCTTGTGCTTCACGTCCGCCGCGTGCTGCGTGCTGACGACCACGGTGTCCACGCGCACGGGCTTGTGGTCCTCGTACTCCACGGAGACCTGCGTCTTGGCGTCGGGCCGCAGCCAGGGCAGTTCCTCGCTTTTCCGCAGCCGGGCGATTTCCTGGCCGAGCCGATGACTCAGTTGGATCGGCACGGGCATCAATTCGGGCGTCTCGTTGGTGGCGTAGCCGAACATCAGGCCCTGGTCGCCCGCGCCCTGTTCGTCGGTGTCCTTGCCTTCGTGCGCGTCGCTGTCCACGCCCTGGGCGATGTCGTGGCTCTGCTCGCTGAGCGCGCAGAGGATCTGGCAGGTGTCCGCCTGGAACATGCAATCCTTGTTCGTGTAGCCGATCTCGCGGATGGCGGCGCGGGTCTCGGCGAGGTAATCGAACTTGGCGCTGGTGGTGATCTCACCGGCCAGCACGACGACGTTGCCCTTGGCGAGGGTCTCACAGGCCACGCGGCTCCTGGGGTCCTGGGCGAGGCAGGCGTCGAGGATGCGGTCGCTGATGGTGTCGCATACCTTGTCGGGGTGGCCTTCGGTGACGGATTCGCTGGAGAAAGTGTAGTGGCGTGCCATGCGGAGGAGCGTTTTCGAGGAATGGATGGGCGTGGACCAATTCGGTCGAGCCTCTCTTTAACGGGGCTGATTGTTGCGCGCAACAATTATTTATAAACAAATCATGATGGATAGATATATATTTGTGTCCCACGCCGCTGGTGTATCCGGCCGATGTCGGGTGACGGGAGTGAGCGTCCGCGTATCGCCGTCAGGAGAAGTGGGTCAAAAGAACTCCGACATCCATCATCCGTCAGCCCTCATCCGACACCGCAGGTGCCTCCGCCATGCCTTCCATCATTCAATCCCTGCGCCTCCTGGCCGACGCCACCCGTCTGCGGCTGCTGCTGCTGCTTGAACAGGCGGAGTTGACCGTCGCGGAAATCCAGGAAATCCTGAACATGGGCCAGTCGCGCATCTCCACGCACCTGGCGCAACTCAAGCGCGCGGGCCTGATCCGCGACCGCCGCGCGGGCAAGAACGTCTACTACGGGCTCGTGCCCGAGGATGCCTCCCAGGCGCGGTGGCGCGAGATCGTCGCTGCCAGCGCGCGCGAGATCCCCGAGAGCACCACGGACCGCACGGCCCTGGGGCTCGTGCTCCGCAAACGCGAGGACCGCGCGCGGGAATACTTCAACCGGCTCGCCGGAAAGTTCGGGCGCAGCTACTGTCCGGGGCGATCCTGGCAGGGGTTGGGCCACATGCTGCTCAAGCTGCTGCCGCCGCTGGTCATCGCGGACCTCGGTGCGGGCGAGGGCACGCTCTCGCAACTGCTCGCCACCACCGCGCACCAGGTCATCGCCGTGGACAATTCCGAAAAGATGGTCGAGTACGGCGCGAACCTCGCCCGCGAGCACGGCTTCAAGAACCTGGAATACCGCCTGGGCGACATCCAGTCGCCGCCCATCGAGCCCGCGAGCGTGGATCTGGCCATCTTCAGCCAGGCGCTCCACCACGCCAACCAACCGGCGCGGGCTGTCGCCGCCGCGCAAGCCATCCTCAAGCCGGGCGGACGGCTGGTCGTGCTGGACCTGCTCAGCCACGGCTTCGAGCAGGCGCGCGAACTCTACGCCGACCTGTGGCTGGGCTTCAGCGAGGTGGACATGCAGCAACTGCTCGAAAGCAACGGCTTCACCGGGATTGACGTTTCCGTCGTGGCGCGCGAGGAAGAGCCCCCGCATTTGCAAACGCTTCTCGCCACGGCGTCAAAACGGTGAAGGCCCCGTTCCAAAAGATAAAACGCCGCGCCGGTGCCGGGGCACCAGCGGCGGGGTTGCGCCGGGTTTTTAGTTGCCGCGGCGAACAAACCGGGGGGAGGGGCGGGGGGGGCGGG
>CALMAQ010000233.1 GCA_937859745.1 uncultured Verrucomicrobiota bacterium
CGTCCTTTGGGAAGAAAGCTCGGAGAAGCTTCTGGTCGAGGAGCGAGCCGAGCGTCGGCACGATGGCTTGCCACGCCAGCGGGCTTTTGGCGCGGGCGGGCCGGGCAAGCTGCCAACGACCAGAACGCGGCTCTCGTGCCTGCTCCTTGACTTCAAGAGCTATCCCTTGTCGGAGATGCTTGCCTTGCGCTTGCTGCCAACGGTTTACACAACCCGAGAGTAGCCACTCGCACCACCTGAACGTCTCTCGAAACACCAACCGGCGGTTCAAACACCACGGGCCACAAGCTACAAAGTCTAATCCTTGCAACATCATGTTTGCTTGGCCGGCGGTCGCCGGGGGAGCCGCCGCCGGGGCGGACGCGAAGGTCACCGTGGATCCCATTTTGCGGGTGGTGACTAGTTGAGTGTTGCAAGCGGGTGGTTTGTGCGAGGATGGAGGATGCTTTCCACGACGCTGATCCACGTTTGCCCGCACTGCCAAGGCCAACGCCTCTACAAGAACGGGCACACGGTGCGCGGGGCGCAGCGGGCCAAGTGCAAGGACTGCCAGCGCACCTTTACCCTGGCACCCAGGGGGCCACGGCACAGTCCGGCCCTGAAAAAACAGGTGCTCTCGGCTTACCAGGACCGCATGAGCTTGCGAGGCATCCACCGCACCTTCGGCGTCTGCTACCAGACGGTCATGAAGTGGCTGGGGGAAAAAAGCAGAACAGCTTCCCGCCTTCGTGGACACGTTGCTGCCCTGCCAGGCGGGCGACGTGCTTGAACTCGATGAACTCTGGAGCTTTGTGGGAGCCAAGGCCAACACCCTCTGGCTGTGGGTGGCCCTCTGTCGAAGAACCCGCCAGATCGTGGCCTGGACCTTGGGCGACAGAAGTCTGCAAAGCGCGTGCGACCTGCGGGCGGACCTGCCGCCGGGCTACCGCCGCTGTGCCACCCGTAGCGACTTCTGGGACGCCTACGCCACCGCGTTTCCCAAACGAACCCACCGCTGCTGCGGCAAGGAGGAAGGCGAAACCAACCATGTGGAACGCTGGTTTGGCACGTTGCGAGCACGCGTGAGCCGCTTGGTACGCCGGGCATACTCTTTCTCCAAGTGCCCCGAAAACCACCTCGACGCCATCCACTTCTTCATCACCACCTACAACCTCTCTATCCAGCAGACTGCAACACTCAACTAATCACCACCCACCAAACAACTATAGAACGGCTGAATGCGCCGAAAACGATCAGATAGGATCGGAGATCGGAGACATCCGAATCTCAGTGCTTGCATCACAATACATCGTTGCCATCGCAAAATTCATTGGCTGCGAAGGCCTCAGCGGACCCGTCAAGGAAACCCACGGAGAAATCGAATATGAGTTCGGGTAGTGGTAGCTTGGCGAGTGACAGAGCGGATTTTCTCGGCGATGAGTGGGCGTGAAATCTCCCGTTCCCTGCTGCGCGACATGCGCCAGCACAGCCGTCGTCAAAAGCGGCCACAATTCTGCTGGCACCCAGCAATATCTCTGCAAGGCGTGTGGAGCGCACCGGGTGCTGGTGGCCAAGAGTTCTGCCACCGATCCCGAGCGCAAGGCGTTGATCCTGCGGGCGGTGGAAGTCGAGCGACTGGGCCTGCGGGCGGCCGAGCGCGTCTTTGGCGTGGCTCGACAGACGATTGCCAGGTGGCTCGAAAAAAAGCCGAAAGTTTGCCGCCGCTGAGCACAACGCTGCTTGCCGCCGAGGCGGGCGACGTGCTGGAGTTGGACGAACTCTGGAGCTTCGTCGGTTCCAAGCTCCACCCACGCTGGGTGTGGATCGCACTCTGCCGCCAGACCCGCCAAGTGGTGGCCTACTTCGTCGGCGACCGCTCGGCCGACAGTGCCCGTGCTTTGCGCGAACGCATTCCACCGGACTACCGCTGCCGGGCCACCCGCAGCGATTGGTGGCTGGCGTACGACGAAGTCTTTCCTCGACGCACTCACCGCTCGGGCGGCAAAGGCGCGGGCGAGACCTGCCACGTCGAGCGGTGGAACTGTACCCTGCGCCAGCGGCTCGGACGCTTTGTCCGCAAAACGCTCTCGTTCTCCAAGTGCGACCGGATGCACGAAGTCGCTCTGCGTTTGTTCGTGCATTATTACAACCTCTCACTCGCTCCATAACCACTACCC
>CALMAQ010000234.1 GCA_937859745.1 uncultured Verrucomicrobiota bacterium
GCCGTCTCCGGGATGCCCCGGGCGCAGGCGGGCGTGGCGGCGGCGGTGGCCTCCACCAGCCGCCAGGTGGGCGCGTCCCTGGGCGTGGCGGTGGCGGGCACGATTGCGGCGGGCGCGAGCCGGGCGCACGGCATCCCCTTCGCGGAGGCGACGCACCCTGTCTGGTGGATCATGGCGGGCAGCGGCGCGGCCGTCGCGGGGCTCGGCTGGCTCTCCAGCACGGCGTGGGCGCGCGCCTCGGTGCAACGGGTGGCCTACCTGCTGGCCGATCCGGCCGCGCCCTGACCCGATGGCCACCAGGAATGACAGATGACAGATGACGGATGCGGCGCACCCGTCATCCGCATCCCAGACGCCGCGAAATTTGTCACAATTTGCCGCTTTGGCGTGACGGATGGCCGGGTATGATGGCGGACCGATCATTCCCCCGCCCTCCATGAAGACCATCTACCTCGTCGCCAACGGAGACCTGCGGCTTTCCGCCAACCAGAAGTGCCAGGAGGCGCAGGCGGCGATGGAGGCGCAGGTGGTCGCCGCCGTGGAACGCGAGGGCTTCACCGTCCAGCGCGCGCACCCTTTCGACCCGGAAAAGGGCCACGGCTTCATCGACAGCCAGAAGCACGGCATGGAGGTGTTCCGGCACCTCCCCAAGGACGCGCCGCCGGTGGTCGCCGGGGCCGTGTGGCAGTACAGCCACCACATCCTCCACGGCCTGCTGACGCACCACGGGCCGATCCTCACCGTCGCCAACTGGAGCGGGACGTGGCCGGGGCTGGTGGGGATGCTCAACCTCAACGGCTCGATGACCCGCGCGGGGGCCCGGTCCTCGACGCTGTGGAGCGACACGTTCGACGACAAGAAGTATGCACGCCGTGTTGCAGGGCATCAGCCGCGACCAGATGATGGCGCGCCATCAGTCCAACCACATCCAGGTCGTCTACGCGCCGACGAAGGACGCGGGGCGCGCCAGGGCCTGTTCGCCAAGGCGGCGGCGATGCGCGAACTGGGGCTGGAAGTCTCGCTGTGCGGCGACGTTTGAGAACCGTTTTTTATGAGCACACACCACGAACAGACGAAGGAAAAACTGATCGCGCTCTCGCACGCGCTGGGACGCGCGGAACGCCAGCTGGCGATCCTGGGCGAAGGCAACACGTCCGCGCGGCTGGAGGGCGGCACGTTCCTGGTCAAGGCGAGCGGCAGCACGTTGGGCACGCTCAACGAGCACGGCCTGGTGGAATGCCGCTCCGAGCCGCTGCTGGCCATGCTGGAACGCGACGACCTGAGCGACCAGCAGATCGAGGACGCGCTGTTCGCCAGCCGGGTGGACCCGGACGCGAAGAAGCCGTCCATCGAGGCACTTTTCCACGCCTACCTGCTCTCGCTGCCGGGCGTGGATTTCGTCGGGCACACGCACCCGGTCAGCGTCAACGGCATCCTGTGCACGGCGCACGCCGGGTCGTTCGCGCGACGGCGGATGTGCCCGGACGAGGTCGTGTGTTGCGGGGCGGCGTCGGTGCTGGTGCCTTACACGGACCCGGGTCTGCCGCTCTCGCTGGCGATCCGGCGCAAGGTGGCACGGTTCATGGAAAAGCGCGGTGTGCTGCCGAAGGTGGTGCTGCTGGAGAACCACGGGATCATCACGTTCGGGGCGTCGCCCGAGGCGGTGAAGGCAGCGATGTTCATGGCGGACAAGGCGGCGAGGATTTTCCTGGAGGCTGCCGCGATTGGCGGCCCGCGGTTCCTCTCCCCGAAGGAGGTGGACCGCATCGACGAGCACTACCGGCAGCGGGCGCTCAAGATTTGAGCGGCGGGATGACGGATGACGGATGACGGATGGCCGCGCCTTTCCTAGGACCGGGGTTGCCGTGCGCCGCGATGCATCTCATAAAGCACATTATGACTCCTGCCGATGATCCCATGCCCACGCCCGCGCACCACACCACCGACGAAGCGGCTCATCCCGACCCGATCACCGGAGAACCCGGCGCGCACCCGCTCGGCGTCGGGGTCGGGGCGGTCGGAGCCGGGCTTGCCGGAGCGGCCATCGGCATGGTTGCCGGTCCGGTCGGGGCGTTGATCGGCGCGGCCATCGGCGCGGTCGCCGGGGGCCTGGCGGGCAAGGAAGTCGCGGCCGGGGACGAAGACCCACTCCCGGCCGACGCTGAGCCGACTACCCCCGCGGCGGGAATGTCGGGCTTTCCGTCCACGGGACTGCCCGCGGCAAACCTGCGGGCCCCGGCCGAGGCGGGCATTCTCGAAACCGAGGCCGCGGCGACCGCCGAGGAAGGCCGCGTGGCGGGCTCGAACGTCGATGAACCCGTTGGCGTCACGGCCGGGCAGTTCCATGACGCCTTCACCGCCACGACGCTGCACGAAACCGAAGCCGAAGACCGGCTCTTGGACGGCGAAACCGGCGAGGCCAACCCGGAAGAACTTCCCTTGCCGGAAGGCGTCACGGGCACCGGCACGCCGGGCGGCACGCCCTTCGGACGGGCCTCCGAGCGCGAGGAACACGTCCGCCACGCGGCGTATTTCCGCTTCCTCGAGCGGCAGCGCAACGGCGTCCCCGGCGACGAACTCGGCGACTGGGTCCACGCGGAAGAGGATCTTCCCGCGGTGTGACGGCGGCTTCAGGTTCGCGTCGTGTTCTTGGCCTGACGGAACCGCTGGCGGCGTTGCGCCGGGGCGGACGGCGCGGCGGGCGGTGCCGGGGCGGAGGCAGTATTTGCCACGGTTGACCGTTGCCGCCGGAACGCCGGGAGCACCCGGAGCTGGGCAAGGCGGGGGAGACTGGGCAGCCGCCAGCCCATGCGTGTCGTCAGTGCCTCCGCCAAAAAGGCGAGCAGCAGCGCGGTCAGCAGCCAGGCGCGCACGTCGCTGAACTCCTCCCGGCACGGGGCCTGCCAGATTTTGCCCAGGTCGATGCGCTCGCCGCCGCCGCTCAGGCGCGCGACGTTCTGCAATTCGACCACGCGTGTCCGGTCCAGGGTCCATTCCGGGTCGGTGCCGGTCGCCACGGGACCGAACGGCAGGGTGTACGCGCCGGCCTGCACCGCGCCGCGCAGGGACTGGCCGGGCCGCAGCGGCGTGTTGGCGCGGAAGTGTCCCGGCTCCAGCCGCTCCCAGGTGACGGGGCGCGCCTGTCCGCCCGTGCCGTCGGCCACCAGCACCTGCGGGGCCGCCGCGGCCAGGCGTTCCTCCCAACCCGCGTCGTAGAACAGGTCCAGGGCCAGTTCCGAGCCCTCCACCCGCGGACGCAGCGCCAGGCCGGGCGGCACGTCCGTGCCCATGAGCCAGCGCGTGAGCGTCTGGAGGAAGTCGCCGTACTGCGGCCACGCGCGCGCCTGCCGGGAAAACTCACCTCCCAGCGGGAACGACACCGCCGCCGCGTGGCCCGCACCGCGCTGCCAGAAGGCCACCAGCGGCGCGGCGTACTCGTCGCCGGAATAGGCGGCGGCCGTGGCCCCGGACTTGAGGTAGCTCAGGTTGTAGCCGTCCACCGCCGGGAGCCACGCCAGGGGCCGGGCGGCCAGTTCGAGCCAGCCGGCGGAGGGCTTGACGTTGACGGGATCGGTCAGGAACGCCGAGCGCGCCACGGCCACCGTTTCCTGCGCGAACAGGCCCGGCAGCGTCGTCGCGTCGGCGTTGAAGAAAACCCTCCCCTTGCCCCGCGCGGCGATGTCCTTGAGCAGGCCCGCGTCCTTGTCCGCCTCCGTGCCCAGGCCGATGACGCTGACGGTCGCGCCGTGCGCCGTCATGTCCGCGATGATCTCCCGGTAGTCGCCGCCCTGCTCGGAGTCCGCCGCGTCCGAGAACAGGAGCAGGTGCCGCTGGCCCGCGTCGGACTTCTGGAGCTGTTCCCACCCGGCGCGCAGGCCCACGTCGATGTAGATGCCGCCGCCCTCGCTGGTGACGCGGCGCACCGTGTCCGTTAGGCCGCTGCGGTCGCCGCCCAGGCGCGTGAGCGGGATGATCGTGTGCGATTCCGTGTCCACCGCCAACACGGCCACGGCGTCCTGCGGCCCGAGCAGGCCGATGGTGCGCGCCGCGCCCTCGTCGCCCAGGTCCATCTTGGTCATGCCAGCCGCCACGGACGCGGCCATGCTGCCCGAGCGGTCCATGACGATCGCCATGGCCACGGCGAGCTTGCGGTGTTCGGCGCGCAGTTCCATCGACACGGGCAAGAGGTCGTCCACGGGCGAGTGCGCGTAGCCGCCCGCGCCGAAGGCGTTCCTGCCCCCGGCCATCAGGAGGCCGCCGCCCTGCACGCGCACGTACAGGTCCAGCGCGGCCATGAAATCCGGCGGCAGCCGGTAGGCGGGCACGTTGTTGAGCAGGACGGCGCGCGTGCCCGTGAGGCTGCCCGCGTCGAGCGAGGAAAGGTCCGCCACCGCCTGCACCTCGAAGCCCTGCGCGCGGAGCGCACCCGCCGCCGGGTCGTCAGGATAGTTCGTCACGAGCAGCACGCGCGGGCCGCCGACGATCTCGATCCAGTTCGCGGCCTGGTTGTTGCCGGGGCGCGCGTCCTTCTCCGGGGTCAGCCGCACCTCGTAGCGGTGCGCGCCGGGCGCGCCGACGCGGGCGGTCAGGCGGGCGCGGCCCCGGCCCTGGCGGACGATGACGCTGCTCGCGCGCAGCGGCTGGCCGTCGCGGCTGACGGTGAAGGGGACGGTGCCGTCCGGCGTGCCCGCCACGTCGAGTTCGAGGATGAACGGCTCGCCCGGCTGGGCGCGGGCGGGCAGCCGCAGGTTCGTGATGCCGTAGTCGGTGGCGTCCGGCGGCGCGACGAGGCGGTAATCCAGGCTGACCCCCTGGCGAATGAGACGCTCGGACAATCCTTCCAGGGATTCCGTGCTGAAGCCGTCGGTCAGCACGAGCAGGCGGGCGGCGCGGTCGCGGCTCATCTGGGCCAGCGCGTGCTGGGCGGCGAGCTTCGTGCGCGTGGCCTGGACGCTCTCGGAGAAATCGCCCGTGCCCTCCGCGCGCACCACGGGCACGTCGGCGTAATCGACGAAAAAGAGCCGGTCGTCCGCGCCCTTGGAGCGTTCCAGCAGCGTTTCCCATTCGGGCAGGCGCGCCGCCATGCCATCGGCCGCCGAGGCGGAGCGGTCCACGAGCACCCACAGGTCCAGCCCCGGGCCCAGGCGGCGCACCTGCGGCTGGACCAGCACCAGCACGAGCAGCGTGAGGCACAGCAGCCGCCAGGGCTGCCAGAGCCGCAGCCGCCGCCAGGTGAAGCCGACGACCAGCAGCAGCGGCACGAGCAACGCCCACTCGGGAGCCAGGAAGCGGATCACGGCGCGCCGCCTCCCCCGGTCAGCACCCAGTTGGCGAGCAAGACCGCGCCGAGCAGCAGCGCGAAGACGGGCCAGAGCGTGTCCTGCCGGGTGTTGCGCTCCGCGAGACGCCGGGTCTTGCCCGCCAGGGTGTCGGCGGACGCCGCGTCGCGGAAATCCGCCTCGCGCGCGTCGGCGAAGTGCGCCGCCCCCGCGAGCAGGGGCCGCGTGCCCTGCGCCACCTCGAAAACGCCCGGAGCGGCGGGCGCGCGCGGCGGGCCTT
>CALMAQ010000235.1 GCA_937859745.1 uncultured Verrucomicrobiota bacterium
GAGCGGCGGCTGCCGGGGCGGCGGCGTTGGGCTCCGGGGTACTGCCAGCGTCGGCGGCAGTGGGTTTGTTTTCTTCTTCGGCCATTTCGGTCTCTCTAGGGATGGAACGGACAAGCGCGGAACCGGCGCCTCAAGGGCCTGTCCCGCGCGTCACGCTCCGGGTGGATTATTTTTTGTCCTTGGCGCGCTGCACGCCCACCGTCTTGCGCGGTCCCTTGCGGGTCCGGGCGTTGGTGGAGGTGCGCTGGCCGCGGACAGGCAGGCTGCGGCGGTGGCGGATGCCCCGGTAGCAGTTAATCGCCTGTAGGCGTTTGAGGTTGCCTTGCAGCTCGCGCCGCAGGTCGCCCTCAATGAGGAGTTTGCTGGAAGTGATGATCGAGATGATCTCGCTGATCTGCCCCTGGGACAGGTCCCTGGCGCGGATGTTCGGGTCGATGTTGGCCTGTTCGAGCATGCGCTTGGCGGTCTTGGGCCCGATGCCGTAGATGTACGGCAAGCTGGCCTCAATGCGCTTTTCTCCGGGGATATCGACTCCAAGTAGACGGGGCATAAAAAGTGACTTTTAAGTTTCGGCGGCCAGGATCAGCCCTGGCGCTGCTTGTGGCGGGCGTTCGTGCAGATCACGCGCACGACATTCTTCCTTTTGACGATCTTGCAATGCTCGCACAGGCGTTTCACAGAGGCTCGAACTTTCATAAAATGAGGGTAAACCGTTGAATCTGACAGGGTTCCGTACAAAAAAGCCTAGCGGTGACGGAACGTGATCCGGCCCTTGGTCAAATCGTAGGGATTCATCTCTAGCATAACTTTGTCGCCTGGCAAGATGCGGATGAAGTGCAAACGCACTTTTCCGGACACATGCGCGAGGATTCGCTTCCCGCTGTTGACCAGTTCCACGCGGAACATCGTGTTGGGCAGCAGTTCCACCACCATGCCTTCTACCTCGATAACATCTTTTCGCGCCATGTGAGTATCTCGGGTTCGCCTTTGGTCACCAGAACCGTGTGCTCGAAATGCGCGGACGGCTTGCCATCCGTCGTCACGACCGTCCAATCGTCGCTGAGAACCTTCACGTCCGCCTTGCCCAGGTTGACCATCGGTTCGATGGCCAGCGTCATGCCCGCGCGCAGCTTGGGGTTGTCGCCCGCCTTGTAGTTGGGCACCTGGGGCTCCTCGTGCAGCTTGCGGCCCACGCCGTGCCCGACGAACTCGCGCACCACGCTGAAACCATGGCCGACGACGTGGTTCTCGATGGTGCACGACACGTCGTGCAGCCGCCGCCCCTCCCGCGCGAAGGGAATCGCCAGCTCCAGCGCCTCCTCGGTCACTTGCAGCAACCGCTGGATCTCGGGCCGGATGATGCCCACCGGCACCGTCTTGGCCGTGTCCCCCACCCAGCCGTCCTTGATGACGCCGATGTCCAGCTTGATGATGTCGCCGTAGAGGATCGCCCGCGCCGCGCCGATGCCGTGGACCACCTGCTCGTTGACCGAAATACAGATGTTGCCCGGGAAGCCGCGGTAGCCCAGGAATGCGCTCTTGCACCCGGCCGCCGCGATGAGTTCCGCCGCGTACTGGTCCACCTCGCGCGTCAGCACGCCGGGCCGGATGAACTCGGCCACCTGTTCGAGCACCTGGCTGGCCGCGCGGCCCGCCAGTCGCATCTTCTCGATTTCGCGCGGGCTCTTGATGGGGATGTTGCTCATACGCCCGCCGCCGCCTCCGCCGGTTCCGGCCGGGACGACGCCACCGCCGCCTCGATCCGCGCGAACACCTCGTCGGGCGTGCCGCCCGCGTCGATGCGCCGCAGCAGCCCGCGGCGGTCGTAGAACGCCGCCACGGGTTCCGTGCGCTCGCGGTAGGCCAGCATCCGTTCGGCCAGGGCACCGGACCCGTCGTCGCCGCGGGTCGTCAACGTGCCGCCGCACTCGGGGCAGGCTTCCTCGCGGCCCTGCACGTGCGAGCCCAGGCGAAACGTCGCGCCGCAATCCGCGCACGTCAGCCGCTTGCTGATGCGTTCCGCGACCCGGTCTTCGTCCAGGTCCAGCCACAGGGCGGCGGTCAGCGGGCTCTTGCGCCTGCCCAGCATCGTCTCCAGGGCTTCCGCTTGGCCGAGCGTGCGCGGGAAACCGTCGGCGACGAAGGCTTTTTCCGGTTGCAGCTCCAGCCAGCGGTCAATCGTGGCAATGGCGAGCTTGTCCGGCACCAGTTGGCCGTGGTCCAGGAAGCGCGCCGCTTCCTGGCCAGCCAGCGACCCCGCCGCGATCTCGCGCCGCAACGTTTCGCCCACCGAAACGGTCGGCACCTGCCACCGCCGCGCCATCAACCGTCCCTGCGTGCCCTTGCCGGAGGCAGGGGGGCCGAGCAGGACGAGGCGGCAGGGCTTCAAGGCGGTCCGGGGTTAACGGTTGAGGAAAAACGCCAGCCCGCAGATGAGCAGCAACGCCGCGCCCACGCACAGCATGACCATCGTGCTCTGCTTGGCGGGCTCGCCCTCGCGGATCGCCGTCGTGCGGCTGAAGCCCGAGCCGCGAATCCGTCCTTTACGCAGGAAGCCGTCGTAGTGGCGCTGGATCAGGTGCGTTTCGATCTGGCGCATCGTGTCGAGGATCACGCCCACGATGATGAGCAGGCTCGTGCCGCCGAAGAAAGTCGCCGTCAGGTACGGCACGCCCGCGCCCTGGCTGATCGCCTGCGGCAGAATGGCCACCAGGATCAGGAACAAGGCCCCCGCGAACGTTAGCCGCGACATGGTGAAATCCAGGAACTCCGCCGTCGGCTTGCCCGGGCGCACGCCGGGGATGTAGCCGCCGTTCTTCTTGAGTTCGTCGGCGATCTGGTTGGGCTGGAACATCATCGCCACCCAGAAATAGCTGAAGAAAAAGATCATCAGCGAGTAGAAGACGTAGTGCATCCAGCCGGTCGTCAGGCTCTGGGCGATCTCCTGCGCGGTGCGGGAGTTTTTGAACGCCATGTTGACGATGGTGGAGGGAAAGAGCAGCAGCGCCTGGCCGAAAATGATCGGCATGACGCCCGCGTAGTTGAGCTTGAGCGGCAGGCTCTGCGTCTGGCCGCCGTACATCTTGCGCCCTACCATCCGCTTGGCGTACTGCACGGTCACCTTGCGCTGGGCCTGGGTGATGGCGATGACCGAGGCGATGACGATGATGAAGAACGCCACCATCATCACGAGCACCGCCGGATTGGCCTGCGCGTTGGGCGTGCCAGCGGCGGGAATGAAGTGGTGCCACGCTTGGATCAGGGCGGCGGGCAGGCGCGCGACGATGCCGATGGTGATGATGAGCGAGATGCCGTTGCCGATGCCGCGCTCGGTGATCTGGTCGCCCAGCCACATCAGCAGCATCGTCCCGGCGGTCATGCTGATCACCGTGATCGTCTCGAATCCCGGCCCCGGGTTTTGCACCAGTTCCAGGTTCATCTTGCGGATGGTGTCCGTGATGCCCTGGAGAAAAAAGTTGGAGCTGGGGTTCTCGAAGGAGCGCGCCAAGATGAAACCCTGCCCGATGCACAGCAGCACCGTGGCGTAGCGCGTGTACTGGCTGATTTTCTGCCGTCCGCCGTCCTCGCGCGACATCTTGCTCAGGCTCGGGATGACCGAGGTGAGCAATTGGAGCATGATCGATGCGCTGATGTAGGGCATGATGCCCAGCGAGAAGACCGCGCAATTTTCCAGCGCGCCGCCGCTGAAGATGTTGAACAACGCCGCCACCGAACCGCCCGACTGCTTGTCCACCTGGTTGAGGAACCACTGGTGGAGCACGGCGGCGTTGACGCCCGGGGTCGTGATCTGCGCGCCCACGCGCACCACGATGATGACGATGAGCGAGAAAAGGATGCGCGCCCGGAGTTCGGGAACCTTCAGCGTATTGGCAAAAGCGGAAAGCATGTCGGAGGAGGAAAGGAATTCAACTACGCGCGTCCAGAGGTGAAAGCAAGGCCGGACTGACCCGCGGCGCACGCGCCCGAACCAGTCCGGACCGGAGAAACAAACTAGCCGTGCCGGCGGGGGCTTTCAACTCCCGCCGGGAGGAGGTCACGCCTGCTCGGGCGTGGACGCGGACCGGTCGCGGATCGTCACCGTGCCGCCCGCCGCTTCGATCTTCTCGCGCGCCGAGGCGCTGACGAAATCGGCTTCCAGCGTGAGCTTCTTGGACAAATCACCGCCGCCTAGCACTTTGAGACCGTCGAACTTGCCCCGGATCAAACCGTGCTCGCGCAAGGTGTGCTCGTTGATTGAGCCTTCCACCGCCAGTTCGGCCAAATCGGACAGGTTGACGATGGCGATCTTCTTCTTGAATTGGGCGTTGTTGAAGCCGCGCTTGGGCAACCGGCGGATGAGCGGCATCTGGCCACCCTCGAAGCCGAGGCGGATGCTGCCGCCGGAGCGGGCCTTCTGGCCCTTGTGGCCTTTGCCGCTGGTCTTGCCGTGGCCGGAGCTTTCGCCGCAGCCGAGGCGCTTGACGCGGTGGGTTGACCCATGCGCGGGTTTAAGTTCGTGGAGTCGCATAAAAGGAAAGGAAGGAAGGCCCCTGACAGGAGCGAGGAGCGAGGAGCGGGAAATTAAGCGTGGACGGCTGCGAGCGGTTCGGCGGAGCCCGCCGAATCCACGCTGCCTTCCGCGCGGCTGAAGCCCGGCTTGATGCCGCGCAGTTTCATGGTCTCGTCGCGCAGACGGAGCTGGCTCAGCGCTTCGAGCGTCGCCTTCACCACGTTGGCGTGGTTGCCGCTGCCCAAACTCTTGGCGAGCACGTCCTTGATGCCCGCCGCCTCGACGACCGCGCGGACGCCGCCGCCCGCAATCACGCCCGTGCCCGGCGAGGCCGGACGCAGGAGCACGCGCCCGCCGCCGTACTCGCCCAGCACCTCGTGCGGGATCGTGTTCTGGTGAACGGCCACCTTGACCATCGCCTTGCGCGCGCTGTCGCCCGCCTTGCGGATGGCCTCGCTGACCTCGTTGGCCTTGCCGAAGCCGCAGCCCACCTTGCCGTCGTGGTCGCCCGCGACGATCAGCGCGCTGAACGAGAAGCGGCGACCACCCTTGACGACCTTGGCGCATCGGTTGATGAACACGACCTTTTCGGTCGTTTCGCCGCGCACCGGGGCGGCGTTCTGGCTCGTGTCACGGGCGCGGTCGTTGCGGCGGTTGGAAGATTGGCCGGGAGGCATAGGAAAAAGGCGAGAAGAGAAAGGTAAAAAGGCGGAAGGAAACGAGGTTTAGAAATCCAGGCCACCGGCGCGGGCGGCATCGGCGAGGGCTTTGACCTTGCCGTGGTACTGCGCGCCACCACGGTCGAACACCACGCGCTCGATCTGCTTTTCCTTGGCGCGTGCGGCGATGAGAGCGCCCACCTTCTCGGCCGTGGCCTTGTTGGCTCGGCTGGTCTTGTCGGTGCGGAACTTCTCCTCGGTCGTGTTGACGGCGGCCAGGGTGTGGCCCGCCGTGTCCTCAATGATCTGGGCGTACACGTGGCGGCCCGAGAAGAACACGCTCAGGCGGGGACGTTCGGGCGTGCCGCTGATCTTCTTGCGGATACGCAGGTGGATGCGGTTGCGGATGAGGCGGCGGTCGGCTTTGGCCATAACAGAAAAGGGGCTGGAAAATGAAAGGGGCGGGACGAGGCAGGTTTATTGGACGGTCTTGCCTTCCTTGCGCTGGACGTTCTCGCCCGCGTAACGCACGCCTTTGCCCTTGAACGGCTCCGGCGGGTAATAGCCGCGGATGTCGGCGGCGACCTGACCGACCACCTGTTTGTCAAAGCCTTCGACCTTGACCTTGGTGTTTTCGGTGACGGTGATCTTGATCCCCGCGGGGATCGGGAAGAGGATCGGGTGCGACTTGCCCAGGCTCAGATTGAGCTTATCGCCCTGCACAGCGGCCTTGAAGCCGACGCCTTGGATTTCTAAGTCCTTGACGAATCCGGTGTTCACGCCCAGCACCATGTTGTTGACCAGGCTGCGTGCCAGGCCGTGCAACGCCTTGACGGCGCGCTCCTCGCTTTCACCGCGGCTGACCGTGAACTTGTTGCCCTCCACCTTGGCCGTGATCGCACGCGGCAGAGTGTAGGAAAGTTTGCCTTTGGGCCCCTCGACCGCGACCACGCCGCCGTTGCCGACGTTGATCTTGACCTTGTCAGGGATGTCGATGCTTTTATTGCCGATACGAGACATGGGAGTCTGTTTTCTTGGGCTACGAAGTGGAAGAGGGATTAGTAAACGTAGGCGAGCAGTTCGCCGCCGACGTTCTGGCGCTTGGCCTCGCGCCCGCTCAGGACGCCGCGCGGGGTCGAGAGAATGGCGATGCCTTGGCCGCCGCGCACCCGGGGGATCTCGTCCGCGCCCACGTAGCGGCGCAGGCCGGGACGGCTCACGCGCTGCAGGCCCGTGATGGCCGAGGACTGCGAGACGATCTTCGTCTTGACGGTGATTTTCTTCTCCGCGCCCTCGCCCTCGACGGAGTAGTCGGCGATGTAGCCCTCGTCCTTGAGGACGCGCGCCATGTCGCTCTTGATGGTGGAGAACGGCAGCGCGAGCTGCGTTTTCTGTGCCCGCGTGGCATTACGCAGGCGGGTCAGGAAATCGGCGATGGGATCGGTCAGGGCGCTCATGGATGCGGAAGGTATGAAGGAAGGAACGGAATCAACAGACCCGGGGCGGCTCCGGGAGGGGAGAGGCTTGGCAGCTACTGTTGGGATGGGCAGACGCCAGCGCGGTGGGGGCCAAGCTGGCTTCCAGGTCTGCTGATTCCGTATAGGGTGAAAGGGATCAGGCGGCCTTCTTCTTGTCGCTGAAGGGCATGCCGAGTTCGGAAAGGAGCGACTTGGCTTCCTCGTTCGTGCGCGCCGAGGTCACGATGCTCACGTCGAAGCCGATGTTGCGCTGGATTTTGTCCAGTTCGATCTCCGGGAAGATGGACTGGTCCGGCACGCCCAGCGTGTAGTTGCCCTGGCCGTCGAACGCCTTGGGGCTGACGCCGCGGAAATCGCGGATGCGGGGCAGCGCCGTCTTGATGAGGCGCTCCAAGAACTCGTACATCGCCGCGCCGCGCAACGTAACCTTGGCCCCGATGGCCTGGTTCTGGCGCAGCTTGAAGTTGGCGATGCTCTTCTTGGCGCGCGTCTCCATCGGCTTCTGGCCGGTGATGGTGGCCATTTCCTTCTTGGCCTCTTCGAGCGCCGCCTTCACGTCGGCCGAGGAGCCGACGCAAGCGTTGACGACCACCTTCTCCAGCTTGGGAACCTGGTGGATGTTGGTGTAACCGTGCTTCTGCTTGAGCGCAGGAACGACGGTTTCCTTGTATTCTTTGTAAAGTTCGACTTCCATATCATGGGTGCTGCCGATTTCCGGCCGGCAGCGGTCAGCGGGGCTGGGAACTTGCCTGGTCTAGGCCGGGAGTCAAGCGCCTTTCTTCTTGGCGTGCTGCGCCTTCTTCTCATCCTGGGGAGCGGCCTCGACCAGCTTGACGTTGGAAATGTGGATGGGGCCTTCCATCTCGATGATGCCGCCCTGGGGCCGGTCCTGGCTCTTCTTGGCGTGCTTTTTGATCATGCGCACGCCCTCGACGACCACCTGGTTCTTCTTGACGTTGACCCGGGCCACCTTGCCGGATTTGCCCTTGTGGTTGCCCGAGATGACCGTGACCTGGTCGCCGGTCTTGACGTGCGTTTTCTTGCGGGATGCGGAGATCATAAAAAACGGGGTGGGAAAGAGCGTCAGAGCACTTCCGGCGCGAGCGAGACGATCTTCATGAAGTTGCGCTCGCGCAGTTCGCGGGCGACGGGGCCGAAGATGCGGGTGCCCCGGGGGTTGAGGTCCTTGTCGATGATGACGATGGCGTTGTTGTCGAAGCGCAGATACGAGCCGTCCGGGCGCTTGATGGCCTGCTTGGTGCGGACGACCACGGCACGGACCACGTCGCCCTTCTTGACGGTGCCGCCCGGGGTGGCTTCCTTGACGTTGGCGGTGATGACATCGCCGATGCCCGCCGTGGGCGTCGCCTTGCCGATGACGCCGATCATCGTGGCCATGCGCGCGCCGGAATTATCAGCCACGTCGATGCGGGTGCGGATCTGGAGCATATGCTTGAGAGTTTCTAAATGTTTCCGAAAAGTGCCCGGTTCTGTCAGGGTCGCCCGGGCGGCGCGGTCCTCAATGCTTGAGGACTTCCACCAGACGCCAGCGCTTGAGCTTGCTCAGCGGGCGCGTTTCCATGATGCGGACCAGGTCGCCCATCTGCGCCTTGTTCTCCTCGTCGTGCGCGTAGAACTTCGTGGATTGCTTGACGATCTTGCGGAACTTCGGGTGAGGCACGCGGGTCGTGATTTCGACGACGGCCGTTTTGGCCATCTTGTTGGAGACGACCACGCCTACGCGGGTCTTGCGCAGGCCGCGCGTCTTCGGAGCGGCTTCGGCCGGGGCGGCCGGGGCCGTCGGCTCGGTCGTCGCTGGGGTTTCGTCGGTCATAAAAATTGATTTTCTGCTAAAAGCCGGGTGCCTTACGCGGCGGCGGTCTTGGCCTTGTTCGTGCGCTCGGACAGGATCGTCTCGATCCGGGCCACCTCCTTGCGGATGTCCTTGACGCGGCTGGGGCGTTCCATCTGGCCGCTCTGCTGTTGCAGGCGCAGGTTAAAGCTCTCCTGGCGCAGTTCGCGTTTGCGAGTGGCGAGTTCCTCGCTGCTCAGTTCCCGGATCTCTTTGGTCTTCATGTTCGGTCTCTTCTATGTTCGGGTCAAACGCCTTATGCCGCAGCCGGAACGGCGGCGGGCTGGTGGTCGGGCGCGTGCTGCTCCCGGCCGCTTTCCACCGCGGTTTCCGCCGTCGAGAGCGGCACCGCGCGGTGGCGGGCCAGGAATTTGGTCCGCAGCGGCAGCTTTGTCGCCGCCAAGCGCAGGGATTCCCGCGCCACGGACTCGGGCACGCCGTCCATCTCGAACAGGATGTTGCCCGGGCGCACCACGGCCACCCAGTATTCAGGCTGGCCCTTACCCTTGCCCATGCGAGTCTCGGGCGGACGCGCGGTCACGCTCTTGTCCGGGAAAATCTTGATCCACAGCTTGCCCTTGCGCTTCATGTTGCGCGTCAGGGCCACGCGGGCCGCTTCGATCTGGGTGTTCGTGATCCAGCCCCGTTCCAGGGTCTGGAGGGCGAACTCGCCGAACGCGATCCGCACGTTGCGTGTCGCCGTGCCCGCGCGGGTGCCGCGCTGCATTTTGCGATGCTTCGTTCTTTTGGGCTGCAATGGCATAGGTCGTTCCTCTTAAAAAAGTTTTTCTGGATGAATGATCAGGCGCTCACTGCGTCGGCCGTGTCAGGCGCGGCGGCAGGAGCTACGGGATCGTTGATCGTGGTGGTTTCACCGGGTGCCGGGCTGGGGGCGCTGCCGCTGCCGCTGCCGAAGTCGCGCCGTCCACCGC
>CALMAQ010000236.1 GCA_937859745.1 uncultured Verrucomicrobiota bacterium
TCGCGAAACCTTCGTCGCCGAAGAGGAGCAGGACGGGGAAGAGGGCGGCGCGATCCTCGGCACCTTCTATCTGCGCGCCAACCAGTCGGGCGGGGGCGCCCATGTCGCCAATTGCGGCTATGTCGTCGCGCCGGAGGCCAGCGAGGACGACTTCGCCCTGCGCGTCAGCGACGACGGCCGCGGCTTCGACGCCGCGACCACCGGCGGCCGGGGCGGCATGGGCCTGAACATCATGCGCTACCGCGCGCGCATGATCGGCGGCACGCTGGAAGTCTACCCGAACGCGCCGACGGGCACCGTGGTCGCCTGCACGGTCCACCTCGGCGCGGCGGTCCCGGCCGGGGCGGTGGCGGCGGTCCCGGGGATGGGGCCGTCCACGCTGGCCGAACTCGCCCTGTCTTATGGAAACCCTCGTTGAGAAACTCCGCGTGGTCGTCGTGGACGATCATCCCATGTTCCGCGACCGCCTGGCGCAGATCATCAACCACGAACTCGACATGGCCGTGTGCGGCGAGGCGGGCAGCGCGCAGCAGGCGCTCGAAACGATCCAGCAGACGACGCCGGACCTGGCCATCATCGACATTACCCTCGATGGGGCCAGCGGCTTGGAACTCATCAAGAGCATCCGCGCGCTGGGGCTCAAGATCCCGCTGCTCGTGCTTTCGATGCACGACGAATCGCTCTACGCCGAGCGGGCGTTGCGCGCCGGGGCCAGCGGTTACGTGACCAAGCGCCAGCCCGGGGCGGAGGTGGTGTCGGCGATCCGGCGCGTGCTGGCGGGCGAGGTGTACCTTTCCGAGAAGATGACGGCGGGTTTCCTGCGGACGCTGACGACGGCGGGCGGGGTGGGCGGTGCCAAGGAACTGGCCCAGCCCATCAACCGGTTGACGGACCGCGAGCTGGAAGTCATGGAACTGATCGGCCTCGGGCGCACGACGCGCGAGATCGCCGCCGCCTTGCAGTTGGGCGTGGCGACGGTGGACACCTACCGGGCGCGCATCAAGGAGAAGATGAATTTCCGCAACGCCGTGGAGTTGCAGCACTTCGCCATCCGCTGGGTGCGCGAGCGGGAAGGGTGAGCGGAAGGCGGAAGGCGGAAGGCAGAGGGATGTAGGAGGCAGGAGGCAGGATGCAGGAGGCCAGCAAAGCAGCGGGTGCTCCTCCACAACTCTGTCCTCCTGAGCGCAGCGAGTCCGCGAGCGCAGCCGAAGGACCTTCCGCCGCCGGAGGCAAATGCTGCCATCAAGCTGGCGCGCGAGTAAAACGCTCCGCCTCTGGCTGCCGCCGGCCGGAAGGTCCGTTCGACTACACTCGCCGACTCGCTGCACTCAGGAGGACAGAGCTTAGGAAATACGCTCCCCCTGCCCTTCCGCCTTCCGCCTTCCGCCCTCAATCGACAAACGCGATGTCCGTCTTGCCCTGGGGCGGGAGCTTGACGACCAGTGCCTTGACCGGTCCGCTGGCCACGACCGTGCCCGCGTGAGGCACCCCCTTCGGGATGATGATAAGCGTGCCGGGCTTGAACGCCTTGCGCTCGCTGCCCAGCCACATCGCGCCGCTGCCCTCGATGATAAACTGGATCTCGTCGTTCCCCGCGTGGAAGTGCTTGGCGATGTTGCCGGATTGCAGCGCGACCGTGGCGTGGTCGCTGGCCACGAAGGTCCTGGCGTGCAGGTCCGGGAACGGCGTGGCCGGGAGGTCGTCGTATTGGAGGGCCGACAGGTCGATCATGGCGGGAGCCAGGACGGCCGGGACGGCGGGCGCGGGTGACTGGCCGCGTGCGGCGGGGATGGGGTGGCGCGCGAGCGGTGAAACGACGAGGCCGCCGACGAAGGCGGCGGCGAGGCCGAGGCTGGTGGTGGGGGGACGGAATCTCATGGCACCTATCCTTGCCGGAGCGAGCCGCCTTGTCGAGACAGGATGCTGCGTATCCGGCGATCGGCGATCACAAAGGCTCCGCAAGGTCAAAGGCACGCGGACCGCCGTTTCTCTTCTCATGCGTATCTGGTGCAACCATCCGCTGCCGCCCGACGCCCTGCGAAGCCTGCGCGCGGGCACCGCGGGCCACGAACTCCTGCTCCACGAGCGCGACCGGTCCCGCCCGCCGGAGCGCGACGCGGCGGACCCCGCCCCGGCGGCGGGCGCGGACATCCTCTTCGGCCAACCGGACCCGGCGGCCCTGCTCTCCGACGGCCCGCTGCGCTGGGTGCAGTTGACCAGCGCGGGCTACACCCGCTACGACCGCGACGACGTGCGCGCGGCCCTGCGCGGGCGCGGCGCGGCGCTGACGAACAGCTCGGCCGTGTTCGCCGAACCGTGCGCGCAGCACCTCGCCGCCACCCTGCTCGCGCT
>CALMAQ010000237.1 GCA_937859745.1 uncultured Verrucomicrobiota bacterium
GCCCTGGTGCTGCTTTGCTACGACACCAACGAACTTTTCGCCGTCGGCTTCCAACTGACGTTCCTCGTCGTCCTGGCGATCCTGTTGTTCGCGCCGGGGATGGCGCACTGGTTCGCGCGCTGCGGCGCGCCGGACCCGTTCCTGCCCCGCCAGCTCTACACCCGCACGCGGGCCGCCTGGGAGTGGCTGCGGTGCGGCGCGCTCGACCTCCTCGCCGTGGCGCTGGCAGCCACGCTGGGCTCGCTGCCGGTGATGCTGTGGACGTTCGGCTGGGTATCGCCCGTGTCGCCGCTGGCGAACCTGGTGTCGTTCCCGCTGGCGTTCACGGTGCTCGCGCTAGGCGTGCTGTCGCTGGCGGGAGGCTGGGCCTGGCCGACGTGGTCCGTGTGGATGAACAACGCGAACTGGCTCGTGGCGAGAGGGTTTCTGGCCATCGTGCGCGCCTGCGACGCCGTCCCGGGCGGCAGCCTGCACGTCGGCGACCCGGCGGCGTGGCACTGGACGCCGCCCGCCGCCGAGATCACGCTCCTGGACACCTCCGGCCAGGGCTAAGCGACCCACGTCCGGGTACGCGGCGGCGGGGACTGGCTCATCGACACCGCCCGCGCGTCACCCTACACACGCATCGTGCGCCCCTTCCTGCGGAGCCGCGCCGTGGAAGGACTCAGCGGCCTGATCCTCACCCAGGCCGACGCACTCCACCTCGCCGCCGCACCGCTGGCGCTGGACGACTTCCGCCCCGCCCGCCTCATCGACGGCGCGCCGCCCTCCGCGCGCTCGCCCGCCGTGCGCGAGTTGCGGCAGGCCCTGGCGGCGCGCGGCGGGCCACCGGAGATGTGGGTGCGGCGGGGCGAAGGATTCGCGCTGGGCCCGGGAGTGTGGGCGCGCGTGCTGTCACCGCCTTTCTCATCCAAAGGCCCGTCGTCCGCCGCCAGCCGCGCCTTGATCCTGCGGGTGGAAGCGGCGGGCTGGCGCGTGCTGCTCCTACCCGCCGGAGCGGACGACGCTTCCCTGGCCGACCTAGCCCCCAACGACCTCCGCTGCGACGTGCTGATTGCCACTGCGTTGCCCGCGAACGGTTGGCTCCGCACCTTTGCCCTTGACTGGGTACTACTCCAGGATGGTGGTGGTTCGCTCGGCACATCCTTACCGCCGGGCACTTTGTCCCAAACTCGGGGCGGCGCACTCACCTTGCGCCTCTATCCCGACCGGCTCGAAGCCAGTCTTTTCCTAAATGGCTCAGCCTCTGTGCTCCGTAGGCCCATCCCCTGATTCACACCCTTACCTCGACCGCGCATCCGGTGATTGGGTTGGAACGCGGTTGAACCATCGAGTTATCCCGATTCACAGTCATCCACGCAACGTCCGCACACCTCAGCGCGGATGCCACAAGCCAGCCGGTACAAATCGGAACTGCTCATCAAGAATCAGCCGCCGGTGGCAGTGGCAGGGATAGGCGATCTGGCATGGTGTATGGGAAAATGCCGTGTTGCCTCAGCAGTGCGAGCAAGCCGTCCGAACCATGTGCCTGCTTGAAGGCAAGCTCGTCTGCGGTGATGCCGATGCAGAGCAACAAACCGTAACGCCGACCAAGAAACTCGAAGTACACTGGTTGTTCGCGTGGATGAGTGAACAGCAAGGCTCGGATGGCCGAGTCGCCGAAGAATGTGCCGAGGTCCATCGTCTCTCCCGGCTCAAGTTCTGCGTCGCAAGTGTAGCGTGCAAGTTTGGAAACAAGGTCTCCTGCTTTCTGCAGTTGCTGCCTCGCGCAAATCATCAACTCATAATTACCGAGAGTGGTCGGACGTTGGCCGACATCCTCGCCAGTCATCTCTGCAGTGATATAAGTGACGCCCGGCGTGAAATCGGGAAAGGACAGCACGTCAGCAAAACCGCCAAGCCGAAATGGAAGCACGGCGTGTAAAACCGTGTTTGCTGGTTTACCAACAATCGGCGTGAGAGCGGCGATGCGGGCATCCCAGACTCTCTGCCACCCATCATTTTGTGTTTCTGCCAATTCGGGCATGGCTGGCGCGCATGGTGTGTCTAACCAACACTGTACGCCAAGGTGGCGCGTTGCTTCACACCATTTTAGCATCTACCTTAGCTTGCCACTGATGCAAGGAGCATGGGGCAGAGCGCGGTCAGCGATGGCTGACACAAGATGCCGACCTTGTGGCCTGCTCAGGGCTTCGCCATGCCCGCCGCGTAGAACGGGTTGTGCTTGCGCTCCAGACCCACGGTCGTCAGCGGACCGTGCCCGGGGCAGATCACCGTGTCCTCGGGCAAGGACAGAATATGCTCCCGGTTGGCCGCGAGTGCGCCCGCGTACTTCTCCGGCGGCACGCCGCCCATGGAGGCCGCGAACAGCGCGTCGCCGACGACTGCCACCCCCGGCGTCACCCCCGAGACGACGTAGGTCGTCCCGCCCGGCGAGTGGCCCGGGGTCAGGCGCGCCGTGATCGTCAGCCCGCCGACCATGAACCGCTCGCCGTCCTCGATGAGCGTCGCGTCGTCGAGGGGTTCGAGTTCCGACACGTACACGGGCGCGTCGGTCTCGGCCTTGAGCCGGTCCAGGTCGGCGACGTGGTCCTCGTGGGTGTGGGTCAGGAAGATGGCGTCGAGCTTGAGCCGCTTCTCGCGCAGGGTCTGGAGGATTTTCTGGCAGTCGCCGCCCGTGTCGAACGCCGCCGCCCGGCCGCCGTCCTGGTCCCAGACGAGGTAGAAATTGACGGTCATGTCGCCGCCGAAGGGCACGTTGTACGCCGCCAGCGTGGGCGGGGCTCCCACGTCGCCGGGGGTCCACTCGCCGCGCGCGAGGTCGAGCAGCGCCGGGGCGTAGAGGTCGAGCGCGCGGGTGATGCGCGCGATGCTGTCGGCGTCATCCAGCTTGCCGCTCTGGAACGCTTCAACGGCTTCCAGGCCGACCCCGGCCTGTTGGGCGAGTTGGGATTCGCTCAGGCGCAGCCCGCGGCGGGCCTTGCCGAGCACGTCGGTCAGTTGGTCTTCGAGAGGGATCATGGAAAAGCGGAAGGCGGAGGGGCAGAAACTGGAGGCACGTTGCCGCGGACAAAATTCAACCAACGAAAACAATCTTCAACCCCGATGATTCTTCACCTTCCGCCTTCCGCTTTTCCTATCGCTTCTCCGCCTCCACCGTCACCGTCTGGCCGCTGCCGACGATCCGCAGGATCACCTGTGAGGGGCGGATTTCCAGGACCTCGTAGCGCGTGCTCGCCGCGTCGCGCGGCAGGGTGAACTCCTGCCCCACGCGCACCGGGATCGTCGAATGGTCGATCTGGTAGGCCAGGATCGCCGTCGCGTCCGGGCTGTTGGAAGGCATCCCCTTGACCAGCACCGTCTTGCGCCCCGTGTCCACGTTGACCAGCGTCAGCTCGGACACGTCGAGCTTGTGGCCCGTGTCCTTCTCGAAGATGCTCCGCGCGCGCACCTTGACGACCTTGAACGGCTGACCCGGCACGCGCCCGCC
>CALMAQ010000238.1 GCA_937859745.1 uncultured Verrucomicrobiota bacterium
GCCCCATGGCCCCAGCGCCGCCCCGGCAAAGAGCAGCGCGGCGGCGGGCAGATCGGTCAGCGCGTGGTCCAGGCTGACGATCACCCCGTAGCCGAGCAGGGCCGCGCCCAGGCAGAGGAGCCGGCGTCCCGTCCACGGCCGCAGGAGCACGGCCAGGGTGGCCAGCAGCACAAACCAGCAGAGTCCGTTCGCCAGGGCACAAGCCTGCAAGACCCGGCTGGCATCACCCAGGCCCAGGCAGAAGGCCAGCGCGGGGAGACCGATGCGGCGGGCGCGGTAGGAGGGATCGTCCAGCGCCCGCGCGAAGGCGGGATCGCGCAGGGAAGGGTCGAGGGCCAGTTGGGCGTAGAATTGGCCGTCGTAGCCGTAGCGAGCCCAGGTGCCGGGGTTGACGTAGTGGGGCGTTTGCCGGAGGCGCGGCAGGGCGTCTGCCGAGCGCGCCGAGCCGAACCAGACCAGGCGGGTCCAGCCGTCCTGCGGATCGTAAACCCGGCGGTAGGTCCGCAGGACGAACAGGCTCAGGCACAGCGCCACGCCGCACAGCGCGACGACCTGGCGGCGCGACGGCGCAGGAACCGGGGTGGCTCGGGGTCGCTCGACGGGAAGGAGGTCGGACATGGGTGCTGACGGAAGCGCGGGCCACGATGGCAAACGCATCCCGGAGTGGCAACGTGGAAAAACGGGCCGCCCTGCCGGGAAAGCAGCGGCTCTCGTCGGCACCTGCTCATTGACTCAGGAGCCGCAGGAGCTTTTCGTTGAGATAGAAGTTGGTCCGCGACACCTTGATCTTCTTCACGAATCCTGCCTTCTGGAGCGCGTTCAAATACTTGACTGCGGTCAGCCTGCCAACGCTCAAATCCCTCTCCACAAATTCGATCTTCGTGTAAGGATGTCGGAACAGGTTGTTTAGCAGGTCCTGGCTGTAGAGCTTGGGCAACTCGCGCCGCATCCGCTGCTTCGTCTCCGCCATCAGCGCGCGGATTTTCTCTACGAGCGCGAGCGTCTCGCGGGCCGTCTCCTCAACCCCACGTAACATGTACAACACCCACGGTTCCCATGCGCCGATTTCCCGCACCGCTTGCAAGCCCCGGTAGTATTCCGCTTTGTCCCGCAGGATGTAGCGGCTCAGGTAAAGCACCGGCAGGTCGAGCAACCCGTGCAGCACGAGATGGAGGAGGTTAAGGATGCGGCCTGTGCGGCCGTTGCCGTCGTAGAAAGGATGGATGCTCTCGAACTGGTGGTGTAACACCGCCATTCTAATCAGGGCGTCGGGATCGCCGAGTTCGTCACGGTTCAAGTAGACGACAAAGTTGTCCATCAACCGCTCCACCTCGACCGCGCTTTGCGGCGGCTCATAAACCACTTCGCCGGTTTGATCATTCTTCAAGGTGGTGCCGGGAACCTTCCGCAGCCCGGCATCGTTGCCTTCCAATGTTGCTTGGATGGCGAGAATGTCCTCTAACCGTAGAACCCGCTGCTGCTGTAGCCGCCGAAACCCTTCCTTCAGTGCGGCACCGTAATTGAGCACCTCTTTGGCGGCGGCACTGGGGTATTCGTTTGCCGTGCGGTCCGCACGGTAAAGTTCGTCGTCGGTGGTGATGATGTTTTCCACCTGGGACGAGGCTTTTGCTTCTTGCAGCGCGAGTGTGTCAATCAGGATCAGTTCGTTGGGAATTGTCCCCACACTGCCCTTCAACTCGGCCAAGAACCGGTGAGACCTTGCCAGTTGCCGCAGGATGACCGGAGCTTCCAGTTCAACACTGGCAGGAAGGGGTAGAGGGGACATGAAGAGGCATATGCAGTGCATACGTTTTGCATACTTTCTATGCACGACGCTGCCCACATGTATACAAAAGCTAACTTTTGTATACATGTCGTGTGCATTGGCCAGCAACGCAAAATGGCCGTGGGCAACGTCCCTCGAAAGGAACCTGCCCACGGCCAATGAAGTCTGCCGAGTGGTCTGTTGCCCCGAAGAGGCAACAGAAATTCGGCAAGTTATTTGATCGTGACCTTGGCGCCAGCGGCCTCGATCTTCTTCTTGATCTCCTCGGCCTCGGCCTTGGTAACGCCCTCCTTGAGGGTCTTCGGCGCGCCTTCGACGAGCGCCTTGGCTTCCGCCAGACCCAGACCGGCCACGGAAGCACGGACTTCCTTGATGACGGCGATCTTGTTGCCACCCGTTTCCTGGAGGATCACGTCGAACGCAGTCTTCTCCTCGACGGGAGCCGCGGCAGCCGCGCCGCCGCCAGCGGCGGGAGCCGCGGCAGCCACGGGGGCGGCGGCGCTCACGCCCAGCTTGCTTTCGAGAGCCTTGATCAGCTCGGAGGTCTCCAGCAGGGTCAACCCGCTGATCTGTTCAACTAATGCACTGGTATCGGCCATATTCGGTCATGGACCCGCCAACCGGCAGGCCCATCCTTTCTTGTGATGTTGTGGTGATCGTCGCGCCCCGGAGCCCCGGGAACGTTTCAAACCGGCAGCCGCCGGTCCGACGAGGAACCTTTTCTGTTGGTTTGTTTGGGTAGACCGGCGTCCGCGGTTCGGTCGCTCGCGCCGGAAATTCTTGTGCGTGGCGATCAAGCCGCCGCCGGGGCCGCCTCGGCTTCCGCCGGGGCGGCTGCCGTGTCGCCTTCGGCGGATGCGCCGCCCTGCTTCTCGACATAAGCTGCGAGCAGGCTCGCGATGCCGCGGCCGGGCTCGTTCATCGTCGCCAGCAGGCGCGACGCCGGGGTCTGGAGCAGCCCCAGGAGCTGGGACTGGAGCACTTCCTTGGAGGGAAGGTCCGCCAGCGCGTCGAGCTGCTTGTCGGTGAACAGCGAGCTTTCCACCACGCCCGCGCGAACGGTCAGCTTCTTGGACTCGTTGGCGAACGTGCGGAGGATCTTCGCCGCCGCGCTCACGTCTTTGTCCCCGGTGACGATGGCCGTCTGGCCGTTGAGCGCCGTGCCCAGGTCGGGCATGCCGGCCTCGCGGCTGGCGCGGGTCAGGAACGTGTTCTTGACCACGGTGTACTTCGCGCCCACGCCCGCCAGACGGGTCCGCAGGTCGCTGAACTGGTCCACCTTCAAGCCATGGTAGTCGGTGACGATGAGGAAGGGCGACGCCTTCAGGCGGCTGAGCAGGTCCTCGACGATGTAAGTTTTTTCGTGTCTCACGGGATCGGAAATCTAAGGATAAAATGCGGCGTTAAAACCCGTGAATCAAACGGTCTGGTAGACGGAAGCGTCCAGCGGCACGGCGGGCGACATCGTCGCGGCCAGCGTGATGGAATGGATGAACTTGCCCTTGGCCGAGGAAGGCCGGGCCTTGGCCACCGCGTCGATGACCGCCGAGCCGTTTTCCACGAGCTGCGCCGGAGTGAACGATGCCTTGCCCACGGGCACGGAGACGTTGCCGTTCTTGTCGAGCTTGAACTCCACGCGGCCCGCCTTGACTTCCTTGACCGCCTTGGCGGTGTCGTCTGTCACGGTGCCCGCCTTGGGGTTGGGCATCAGGCCGCGCGGCCCGAGCACCTTGCCGAGCTTGCGGACCTCGCTCATCGCGCTGGGCGTCGCCACGGCCACGTCGAAATCCTGGAAGCCTTCCTGGCACTTCTTGATCATGTCCTCGAAGCCGACGAACTCGGCTCCGGCCTCGCGGGCTGCCGTCGCCGCCGCGCCCGAGGCGAACACCAAGACACGGACCTGCTTGCCGCTGCCGTTCGGGAGCGGGCAGGTGCCGCGCACCATCTGGTCGCTTTGCTTGGGGTCCACGCCCAGGTGGAACGAGAGGGTGACGGTCTGGTCGAACTTCGGCGCGGGAAAGCCCTTGAGGGTTTCCACGGCCTCGGCCAGCGGGTATTGCTTGTTGGGGGCCAGCAGTTTGGCGGCGGCCTCGTATCGTTTGCTGCGGTTGGTAGCCATATGTATTCTCCTTGCCTCGAAGTGGTTAGCGAATGTTTACTGTGAGTGGAAAGGGATCAGCCCTCGATCTCGATGCCGGCCTGGCGCGCCGTGCCCGCGAGCGTGCGGAAGGCCGCTTCCTCGCTGCGCGCGTTCATGTCCTTCATCTTGATCTTGACGATGTCCATGACCTGTTTCTTGGTCAGCTTGCCGACCTTCGTCTTATTCGGCTCCTTGGAACCGGCGGCGATGCCGGCGGCCTTCTTGAGCAGGATTGCCGCGGGCGGCGACTTGGTGATGAAGGTGAACGTCTTGTCCTTGTAGACCGTGATGACGACGGGGAGGATGTCCCCGCTCTGCTTCTGGGTGGCGGCGTTGAACTCCTTGCAGAACGCCATGATGTTCACGCCCTGCTGGCCCAGAGCCGGACCCACGGGGGGTGCCGGATTGGCGGCTCCCGCCGGGATTTGCAGTTTGATCTGTGCGACGACTTCCTTTGCCATAAATTCTTTGTGTTGGTGCCTGCTGAAAATGTGCGTGGTGCGTGGGGCCGGTCCTAACCGCGCTCGACCTGCCAGAACTCCAGTTCCACGGGGGCCGTGCGGCCGAAGATGGTGACGCTGACCCGCAGCTTGCCGCGCGCCTGGTCGATCTCCTCGACGACGCCGCTCTGGTTCTGGAAAGGGCCATCGGCGACCTTGACGGTCTCGCCAACCTCGAACATGACCTTGGGCCGGGCCGCACCTTCCTCGCGGTCCTGCATCTGCGCCAGGAGGCTCTCCACCTCGCTGTCGCGCATCGGCACGGGGCGATCCTTGGGCCCCGCGAAGCCGATCACCCCGGGGGTATCGCGTACGAAGTACCACGCGCGGTCCACGAGCTTCTTGTGCTCGTCGATGAGGTGCATGTTGACGATGAGGTAGCCCGGGAAGAACTTGCGCGTGGTCTCGGTCTTCTTGCCGCGCTTGATCTCGCTGACGCGCTCGGTCGGGATGAGCACCTTGTAGATCACGTCGCCCACCTCCTCGGTGACGATGCGGCGCGTGAGGCTGTCGCGCACCTTGTTCTCCTGGCCGGAGAGCACGTGGACGACGTACCACTCGCCCTTGGAATCGTTGACGCTCATGGTTGGCAAAATAGTTTAGTGGGCGCGAACACCTGTGAGCACGCCGACAAGGAAATTGAGCAGCAAATCCCACAGGGAGACGTAGCCGCCCAGCAGGAGCATGGCGACGATGACCACCGTCGTGGAATCGGTCAGCTCCTTGTACTTCTTGAAGCCTTTCTCCTTGGGGTCCCAGGGCCAGCTCGCCTTGCGCAGCTCACCGCGGACTTCCTCGAAGAACGTGGATACTCGGTTCATCTCGTGTGGGCTTCGGAAAAAGGAAAAATCGGTCCCGGGGAGGGAATTGGGCCGTTCGCGCAGGCCAGCAGGGACTCGAACCCTGAACCAACGGTTTTGGAGACCGCTACTCTACCAATTGAGCTACTGACCTAGGTGGCAAACGCCGCGCGAAAACCGGTTGGGGTTTTGAAGCCAGCGGCGCGTGCCCAGAGTTTCCACGGGCACGCGCCGCTCGGCAACTGACTTTTTAGTGGGTGATCCGCTGCTTAGTCGAGGATCTCGGAGACGCGGCCCGCGCCGACGGTCTTGGAGCCCTCGCGGATGGCGAAGCGGATGGTTTTTTCCATGGCGATGGGGGTGAGCAGTTCGATTTCGAGGCTCACGTTGTCGCCGGGCATGACCATTTCCACGCCCTCGGGCAGCTTGACGGCACCCGTCACGTCCGTCGTGCGGAAGTAGAACTGCGGACGGTAGTTGGAGAAGAACGCCGTGTGACGGCCGCCCTCTTCCTTGCTCAGCACGTAGACCTCGGCCTTGAACTTCTTGTGCGGCTTGATCGAGCCCGGCTTGGCGATGACCTGACCGCGCTGGATGCTCTCCTTCTTCACGCCGCGCAGCAGCACGCCGACGTTGTCGCCCGCGCGCGCCTCGTCGAGGAGCTTGCGGAACATTTCGATGTCCGTCGCCGTGGTCTTCTGGGTGTCCGTCAGGCCGATGATCTCGACTTCCTCCATCTTCTTGAGGATGCCGCGCTCGACGCGCCCCGTGGCCACCGTGCCGCGACCTTCGATGTTGAACACGTCTTCGACGGGCATCAGGAAGGGCAGGTCAATCGGACGCTCGGGCACCGGGATGTACTCGTCGATGGCCTCGACGAGGGCGAGAATCTGCTTCTCACCTTCGGCGTCGCCGTTCAGGCCCTTGAGGGCCGAACCCTTGACGATGGGGATGGTGTCACCCGGAAACTCGTACTGCGTGAGCAGGTCGCGCACTTCCATCTCGACGAGGTCGAGCAACTCGGGATCGTCCACCATGTCCACCTTGTTCATGAACACGACGAGCGCGGGCACGCCGACCTGGCGGGCGAGCAGGATGTGTTCGCGGGTCTGGGGCATGGGGCCGTCGGCGGCGGAAACCACGAGGATCGCCCCGTCCATCTGGGCGGCACCGGTGATCATGTTCTTGACGTAGTCGGCGTGGCCGGGGCAGTCGACGTGCGCGTAGTGGCGCTTCTCGCTCTCGTACTCGACGTGGGCGGTGTTGATCGTGATGCCGCGCTCTTTTTCCTCGGGGGCCGCGTCGATCTGATCGTAGGCGCGGGCCTGGGCTTTACCGGTTTTGGCCAAGACGGTGGTGATGGCGGCGGTCAGCGTCGTCTTGCCGTGATCGACGTGGCCAATCGTGCCCACGTTGACGTGCGGTTTCGTTCTCTCAAATTTATCCTTAGCCATGGCGGTTGGGTTTTACTCCGGTCTGATAAGACAACAGCGGCACCCGTTTGGGTGCCTTGGGGTCTGCTGCGGTTCTTGGGTGTTTGCTCTTTTCGTTTCTGCGTAAATTCTGGGCAGTCAGCGCTTTTCTGCGGCTCTGGCCGAGCGGCCGGGGGAGCCCACAACCGGGATCGAACCGGTGACCTCGTCCTTACCAAGGACGTGCTCTGCCAACTGAGCTATGTGGGCGTACTCCGGCTTTTTGCCCGGCCAAAAAAGGGAAAAAGTTCCCAGACCCACCGGACTTCCGAAGTCGTCCGCATCGGTCAGGATTTCTTCCCTTTCTATGCCGAAAAAGCGGAGGCAAATTAACCGATGCCCCGGTGGTGTCAAAAGAAATTTGCGTCCGGCGTCGCCTCGCCTCGCTCAACGTTTCCCGGGCGTCTTGCCCTGCCCCGCCGCCACCCAGCGTTTGCCCAGCGCGATGGCGGGACCCTCCACCCAGCGGTAGGTCAGCGCGCAGACGCCCACGGTCGCGGCCCCGCACAGCAACATCCCCAGCCAGAGCGGCCCGGGCGGCAGCCAATCCCGGGCCTGCGCCGCCTCGATGGTGTGCAGCGCGAGGTACATGACGACGGGGTGGAACAGGTAGAGCGAATAGCTGATGACGCCCAGGAACGTCAGCGGACGCCAATCCACCCGCAGCACGGCCACCCACAGGGCGAAGACCGCCATGGCGAAAAACGAGCCCATCTCGTGCAGCGCGTGCGTGGTCTGGCCGTCGAGCAGCAGGCGCTTGATGCTCGGATCGAAAAAATCGACCAGCGCCGGGATGAGGAAGAGCAGCCACCACGTCCCCGCGTTGGCCAGGGGCCGCCGCCGGAAACCGCCGGTCTCGTCGTACACCAGCCGGAAGGCCGCCCCCCAGAACATCACGGCGAGGCTGAGCATCCACGTGTTGCCCTCGCCGGGCAGCGCCAGCGAGGCGACGCCCAGCAGGTGGCCCGCCTTGCGGACCGTCCGCGGCAGCACCGCGAGCGCGAGCGCGATCACGCCCAGCCGCCCGCGGCGGTCCAGCCAGCCCAGGTGGTAGCAGCCTAGGCACAGGGCGTAGAAGATGATCTCGATTTCCAGCGTCCAGTACACGCCGACGAGGTGCGGCTGGCCGAAGGCGGTGGGGAGCATCGTGGCCGTGCCCGCCAGCAGGGGCCAGCTCAGGGGCTGCCCGCCGAGCCGCCAGACGAGCGCCCCGCCGATCATCGACACCCAGAAGGCCGGGTAGAGCCGGCACCCTCGCCGGATGAGGAAGCGCCGGGTGACGCCCTCGCGCGGGCCGCCGAAGCTCCGGCAGATGACGAAGCCGCTGATGGCGAAGAAGACCATGACGCCGAACCGCCCCAGGTTGAGCCAGGGCGGCAGCGTGAGCAGAAAGCCCAGGAACGCCGGGCCGCCCGCCGAAACGTGGTCGAGCGACTCGGCGAAGTGCGTCCACACGACCGTCCCGGCGGCGACGGCGCGCAGGCTGTCCACGTGCCGCAGGCGCAGGGGGACCACAGGCGCGGCGGGCGCGGCGGAAACAACGGCTGGCGCGGAGGACGGCAAGGCGGGCGCTCCGGGGTGGGTTCAGGCGGTCGTGGCC
>CALMAQ010000239.1 GCA_937859745.1 uncultured Verrucomicrobiota bacterium
GACGCCGGGCAGTTGCGCGAGGTCGCCGCGTTCCTCGTCAGGAGCATCGCCGAGTCCCCCGTGGCACCCGACGGCGCGCCGACCGACGACGGCGTGCCGGATGCCGGCGTCCTCGCGCCGTGGTGGCAGTCGCCCGCGCTGACGTACTGGTCGGGGCAGCCCGCCCTGGCGGGCAGTTCGCACGAGAGCCTGCCGGGCACGGTGGCCACGGCCCGATTCTACCTGTCGTCCGACCCTGCCGAGTGCGCCGCCGTCCTGCGGCGGCGGCGGGTGCGCTGGGTCGTCGCCTACGAGCCGGCGCGCATCCTCCAGACCGCGGGGCCGCTGCTGGGCAAGGACCGCGCCTCGAACCGCTGCATGGCCGTGACGCTCTACCAGCGGCCCGAGGCCGCGCCGCGATTTTTGCGCCTCGCACTGGCGTCCCCGTACTTTAAGGTTTACGAAGTGCGGTCTGCCCTGCTCCCACCTCCCGCATGAAAGATTCCCCGCCACCCAGCCCCGACGTTCCCTCCTACGATTTCGTGGTCATCGGCGGCGGCAGCGCCGGTTATTCCGCCGCGCGCACAGCCAGCAGCCTTGGCTTGAAGACCGCCGTCATCGAGGGCGGCCGGGAGGTGGGCGGCTTGTGCATCCTGCGCGGCTGCATGCCCAGCAAGACGCTCATCGAGTCCTCCAACCGCTTCGTGACGCTGCGCCGGGCCAGCGAGTTCGGGCTGCGCGCCGAGAACATCCGCGTCGTGGGTCCCGAAATCCTCGCGCGCAAGCGGCGCGTGGTCGGCGAGTTCGCGGACCACCGCCGCGAGCAACTCGAGCACGGCCGCTTCGACTTCATCCGCGGCCTGGCGCACTTCGTCGGCGAGCACCGGCTGGCCGTCGTCCCGCTCCAGGAGAGACAGGATTTATCCGCGCCGCCCCCGGAGATCGAGGCGCGCACGTTCCTGATCGCCACGGGCTCCAAGGTCGCGGAAATTCCCGTGCCTGGACTGAAGGAAACCGGCTATCTGACGAGCGACGACGTGCTCGAAATGGAAGACATCCCGAAGGCGGTCGTGGTGCTCGGGGCCGGGGCCATCGGATTGGAGGCCGCCCACTATTACGCGGGCCTGGGCACCGAGGTCACGCTCCTCCAGCGCGGCGACCACATCCTGCGCGACGCCGACGAGGACGTGGCGGGTGCGCTGCAACAGGCGCTGGATCGGCAGGGCGTCCGCATCCGTTGCGCGACGCACCTCGAGCGCGTCGAGACCGACCCGGACGGCAAAAAGCGCGTGTGGTTCGAGTGCGGGGCGACCCTGCACTCCGCCGCGGCGCAGGAGATCGTCTTCGCGCTGGGCCGCCGGCCCTGCACTGACAGCCTCGACGTGAACCGCGCCGGGGTGGAGTTGACCAAGAAGGGCGGGGTGCGGGTCGGTCCCGACCAGCGTTCCTCGCGCCGGCACATCTTCGCGGCGGGCGACGTGTGCGGCCCTTACGAGATCGTCCACATCGCCATCCAGCAGGCGGAACTCGCCGCCCGCAACGCCGCGCGCCACCTCGGCCAGCTCGATGGGCCGCCGGAGAACATCGACCTGCGGCTGAAATTGTTCGTGCTGTTCACCGAGCCGCAGGTGGCGATGGTCGGCCTGACCGAGCACGAGGCGCGGCAGATCGGCCGGGACTGCGTGGCCGCGACGTACCCGTTCGCCGACCACGGCAAGTCCATCGTCATGGGCGAGACGGACGGCTTCGTCAAGCTGCTGGCCGACCGGGCCAGCGGCGAGATCGTCGGCGGCGCGGTCGTCGGTCCCGAGGCCGCGGAACTGATCCACGAAATCACCGTGGCAATGGCGTTCCGGGCCACGGCGAGGCAACTGGCCGTCGTGCCCCACTACCATCCCACGCTGAGCGAAATCTGGACGTACCCGGCCGAGGAACTCGCGGGCTTGGGTTAAACGCCCTGTTCGGTCCGGAAGAAATTGAGCGAAAGCGTTGACAGTACCCCGGCGCGCACGAATAATCCGGCGTGTTGAAATTTTTTCCCCAAAAAACGCCTGCACCGCAACCGCGGCAGCCCCAGCCGGCTCCCGCTCCCGCGCGGGAACCGGTTGCCGAGCCTGAAAAGATCCCCGCGGAGTACGAGGCCGAACTGGCCCCGGAAGCGGTCGCCGCGCCCGAAGCGGGGGCGGAATTTGAGTCTGCCCCGACCGCCGACGAGGTCTACCACGAGGAAACCACCCTGGCTCCGGCTCCCCTCGCGCCCGTGGCCCACGCCCGGGGAAGCAGCGCCTTGCCTTTCACCAAACAAAACTTATCCGAAAAACTGCCCGTTATGCCTGAGAATCCCAACAAGAACATCCTTTCCAAAGACGTCGAAATCAAAGGAAACATCAAGTTCACCAACGAGTTGGTCATCGACGGCAAGATCGAAGGAGAGATCTCCAGCGACGGCGTGCTGACCGTGGGCGAAAACGCCGACATCCGCGGCGAGATCAAGACCAAGAGCGTGACCGTGCTCGGCAAGGTCAACGGCAACATCACCGTGGGCGAGCGCTGCGAACTCAAGGCCCGGGCGCACCTCGTGGGCGACCTGAAGGCGGCGCGCCTCGTCATTGAGGAAGGTGCGACCTTCGTCGGCAAGTCCGAGGTGACGAGCAACAAGAATTCCCTGCCGAACAAGCCCCTGCTCGGCGGCGCTCCCGAAGACCTCGCCACGCCCAAACCGGTGTTCGCGGGCGGGAACTGATCTCTTTCCTGCGGTCGCCACCGGAGGGAGCCGCAGCCACGTCGCACCACGGGGCGTGCTCTCCGTGGTGCGGACCCTGCTAGGATAGGCGGCGGCCCCCGGCGGTCCCGGCGGGCAAAATTTTCCCGTGTCAAAAGCCATTGCTAAAATCACGGTTCGTTGCCCGCATTGCAGCGCGCAGCAGCAAGAGCCCACGCTGGCGAAATCCACCTTCTGCCGCCGGTGCAGCGAATACTTCGCCATCACCCCGGCCTCACTCGCGGACGCGGCTCCCCGAGCCACCGCGCAGAAGCCGGTCGAGGCCGCCAACCGTTGGACGGGCGCAAGCGCCCCGGTCGCCCCGGTGGTTCCGGCCGCACCCACGTTCGGCGGGGGGCGGGTGTCCGCCGCGCCACCGCCCGCCACCGCCGTTGAACCCGTTTCCGGGTTGCTGGGAAGGATCGAGGGTCTGTTCGGCGGCAAGCCGAAGGTGCAGGTGGCCCGTTGCTTCGAATGCACGGGCTGGCACGAGGTCAGCGGCACGGCGCAGTCGAGCACCTGCAAGGCGTGCGGCGCTTACATCGACCTCCAGGACTACAAGGTCACGGGCAGCTTCAGCCGCAACATCAAGACGCGCGGCACGCTCTACGTCAGTTCCCGGGGGGACCTGAGCAGCAGCAAGATCGTCTGCTCGCAGGCGACGATCCACGGGCGGATGCGCGGCAACCTGACCTGCTCCGGCAAGGTGACGATCCGGGTGCAAGGCAAAATTTTCGGCAGCGTGGAAGCGGGCTCGCTGGTCGTCGAAAAAGGTTCCGAGGTGGCGTTCATGCGTCCGGTCAACGCGGACACCGCCGAGATTCATGGGCGGGTGAACGCCCTGATCGTGGCCAATGGCCAGGTGACGATTTCCAAGAGCGGTCTGCTCGAAGGGGCGGTCTCAGCCGCGTGCTTCAGCGTCGAAACCGGAGGGTGCTTCCAGGGTGAACTCACGATTATGCCCCGGCGTGCCGCTGCCACCGCAGATGCGCCTGCCGCCCCGAGCGCGTCACCGGCAGACGCGGCGGAAGCGGGCTTGCTCGGCGGGGACCGCAGCCCGGCCCTCGGTTGAACGCGGCGGCGAATCCCCCCCGGCGCGTCAGGGCGGCCCCGCGGGCGCGGGTGTTCCCGCCTAAGCCGCCGGTGAGGGCGCGGCAGCCGCAGGTGCCACGACGGCCGCAACAGGAGGTACGACCGCCGGAGCCGCCGCCACGGGTGCCGCGGCGGGGGTGCTGCCCACCGGTGGCAGCGAGTTCAACATCTTGAGCGACTGCCCGGCCAGCCCAGCAATGTCCTGGCGGCCCGTGGCGATCAAATCCTCGTAGATGTGCTTAGCCTCAGCCGTTTTACGTTGTGCCAGCAGGAGTTCTGCCTCGGCGAGCCGCGCCAGGGGTGCCACGTAGCTATGTGGCTGCGCCGAGGCCGCGCGCTGGTACATGGTACGGGCCTCGTCGAGCTTGCCTTGGGCTTCCAGGGCCCCGGCAACGCCGATCAGCGCCGTGGGCAGGAGCGGGTGCTGCGGGTATTTGGACGCGAGCGTTTGCCAAGCCTGCACGGCCCCCGGATGATCCCCGGCGTCGTACCTGGCGCGGCCCAGCAGCAGGTAGGCATTGGCAGCGGCCTCGCTGCCCGGGTAGGTGTCGATCACCTTCTGGTATTCTGCGGGCGTCTTGGAGGCGTCGAGCAGCGCGCTGGCCGCGGAGGCAGCCTTCGCGCGGTTGGTCTCGTAAAACTCGGAGCCCACCAGGCCCAGAACGACCAGCGTCACCGCCGCGACGATGGGCAGCTTGTACCTGTCCCAGATCATCGTGCCTTCCAGCACCAGGTCGGGCGCGATGGTCCGCCGCTCCTCGGTCGAGAGGGTCGTCGAAGCCGTCCGGTCGGCGGAGTTGGTGGAGAGAGGATTCTTGCTCACGGGGTGGGAAGAAAAAACGCCGGGGGAAGAAAACGGCAGGAACGGCTAGCCACCCACCTCGGCGCGGGCCTCGGCCGCCAGCAGCGTGCTCAGGTAACGCTCGCCCGTCGAGCAGGCCACCGTGACGATCAGCTTGCCCGCGTTCTCGGGGCGCTTGGCAATCTCAACGGCGGCGTGGACGTTTGCGCCCGAGCTGATGCCGCCCAGGATGCCTTCCTCCTTGGCCAGCCGGCGCGCCATGGCGAACGCCTCGTCGTTCGTCACCGTGACGACCTCGTCCACGATTCCCAGGTGCAGGTTGTCCGGCACGAACCCCGCCCCGGTGCCCTGGATTTTGTGCGGGCCCGGCTTGACCAGCTCGCCGCGCATCGTCTGGCCGATGACGGGCGAGTCCACGGGCTCGACGGCGACCGCCTTGAAGCCGGGCTTGCGCGCCTTGATGACCTCAGAGACGCCGGTGATCGTGCCGCCCGTGCCGACGGCGGCGACGAAGATGTCCACCTTGCCGTCCGTATCGGCCCAGATTTCCTCGGCCGTCGTGGCCTGGTGGATCGCCGGGTTGGCCGGGTTCTGGAACTGCTGCGGCATGAACGCGCCGGGCGTGCTGTCCACGATCTCCTTGGCCTTGGCGATGGCTCCCTTCATGCCCTCCGCCCCGGGGGTGAGCACCAGCTTCGCGCCGAGCATGGCCAGGAGCGTGCGGCGCTCCACGCTCATCGTCTCTGGCATGGTGAGGATGCATTGGTAGCCCTTGGCCGCGCAGACGAACGCCAGCGCGATGCCCGTGTTGCCGCTGGTCGGCTCGACGATGGTCGTGCCAGGTTTGATGTGCCCGTCGCGTTCGCCGGCCTCGATCATCGCCATGCCAATACGGTCCTTCACGCTGCCGAGCGGGTTGAAGAACTCGCACTTGACCGCCACGGTGGCGTGGAGCCCCGCGGTGATGTGATTGAGTTTGACCAGCGGGGTGCGGCCAACTGTCTCGACGATGTTGTTGTAGATTTTGCCGGAAGTCATGGGAGCGGGAGCGGCAACCTAGCGGAGAGTTTTGCCACGATCAAGGCACAAGCTGCGCGGAGGCTTCCTGTGGAAATCGGGGTTGCGGGCCCGGCCGGCACGTTCACGCGACGAATATTTGAAATCCCTTTCGGCGGTGCTATCTCTCCCAGCGATTGGCGCAACCGCCGCCCCCCGAACGCGCGATTTCAAGACACCAACTTCTCATACCGAACGCATATGGCCGACCTTCTCGACGCGGACGAAATCAAGAACGCTCTCAAGAAAATTCCCGAGTGGGAAAACGACAAGAGAAAAATCGAACGCACGTTCGAATTCGACGATTTCACCGAGGCGATGGACTTCGTGAACAACGTCGCCGAGATCGCCGAGGAGGAAGAACACCACCCCGACATCGACATCCGCTACAACAAGGTCAAGCTGAGCGTCTACACGCACAACAAGAACGGCCTGACCGACCTGGACTTCCAACTGGCCGAGCGCATCGACACGCTCCAGGAAGAATAGCCGGGGCCTTCAGAGCTTTTCCGGCTCGACCATCAGCCGCTCAACCCGCGCCAGCAGCCGCCCGGCGCTGCCGCCGTCAAGCATCCGGTGGTCGAGGCTCAGGGTGATCTCCGCCTCGGTCACGGGCACGAACGCCCCCTTTTCCTCGTCCCAGCTCGGGACGCGGCGGCCGGAACCGAGGCCGAGCATGATGGATTCTTCCGGCAGCGGGATCGGCGTGGCCCAGGTGAGGCCGAAGGTGCCGAAGTTTGTGACCGAGGCGGCGGCGTGGCCGATGGATTCGGCCGGAACCTGCCGCCGCCGCGCCTGCGTGACCAGTTCGTGGTAGCGCGCGTTGAGTTCCGTCAGCGGGAGCCGGTTCGCCCCGCGCAGCACGGGCACGAGCAGCCCGCCGTCCACCTCCACCGCGAAGCCGATGTCCACCGACTCGGACGCGGGCACGATCCGCCTGCCGATCAATCGGCCCGCCGGGACCGGGTCTTCCGCCAGCGCCAGCGCCAGCGCGCGGATTGCGTAGAGCACGACCCCCGGTTTCGGGTCCGGCTGGCCTTTGCGGTGCGCCAGGATGTGGTCCAGGCACACCGGGCGGCCCACGGTTGCCAGGGGGCGCGACCAGCTCCGGCGCATGGCGTCGCCGACCGCCACGCGCATGGCCCCGGCGGGCTGCGGCGAGCGGCCTTCCAACTCCGCGAGGAATTTTTCCAGGTCCGCGACCGTCACCCGGCCGCCCGCGCCCGTGCCCGCTAATCCCGCGAGGTCGGCCGCCTGGAGGCCCAGTTCGCTCACCCGCGCCTTGAGCCGGGGGGAC
>CALMAQ010000240.1 GCA_937859745.1 uncultured Verrucomicrobiota bacterium
CGGCTACTTTGCCCACCGCGGCTACCTAGGCAAACTCAACTGAGAAGTGCTCTAGAGGCCTGTGAGCCTACACGCCACTCGCCGCCTCAATGCCGGGCCAGCAGCCGAAAGGCCTCTTCACGTTCGGTGGGCACGGTGTCCTCGGCGAGAAACGGCCGGAGCAACCCCCGCCGCCCGCTCGCTGTCATCCCTTTCCAGTTCGAGCGCCGACAACCAGCGCGCAGCCTCGAAGTCGCCCGGCACGAGCTGATTAGCTCGGGAGAGGTGCGCCAGACGGCTTCCGGCGTCACGCGGATCGCCGTTTGCTTGCTGATCCGACCAGCGGACGTACAGACCGGCGAGTTCGCGGTGCAGGCGCGGGACGGGCGGATCAGCCGCGACGATTGCCTGCTCCAGGAGCACAGCGTCGGCCGCGAGCGTTTCGGCTTGTTTGTCCGCGCGCACCGCGGCGGTCAAGGCGGGAGATTGAACCAAGAACTCGGGCCGGGACTTGCGCAGCGTCGGAACCGTCGAGACTCTCGTGGATCAACGCGAGAAGCTGCGCGCGTTCAAGGAACGTCAAGGGAAATCCGTTGGTTTCTCTGCGGTCGTTGCCTACGCCGGTCGATGGACCGGCGGCACACAAATACCGGGCAAGCGTACTCAATGTTATCTTGATAGAATGCCGGAACACGGGAAAGAGCAGCCGCCGGTCGGCCGGCCAGTCGTGCCGCGCCGCTTCCATGTTTGCCGGGCCGACATACGCGACTTGGGAATGGACTGCATTCGGGTCACGCTCGATAGCGCGCTGGTAGAACAAAAGCGCTTTCACCGGCTCTCCGAGTTCTTTGTACAACGACGCGATTTCAGTCGCGTGGTCGCTGGCCGTGGCGATTTTAAGGTCAACGAGGCGTCGGCTTAGATCGGTCAGTGTGCCCTGCGACGCGGTTGCCTGCCGGTCGAACGCCGTCGCCTCGGCCAAGGCGTTCCGCCAGAGATGCACCGCCAAGGAGACGAGGCCCCACTCCTGGAGTTGCATGCCGATGTGGAGCAGGTAGTTCCAGCGGCACAGGTCGGCGGACTCCTCCACGTCCCGCCCACTGATCTGCAGGGCCAGAAGCTGATCCAGTTGCGCGCGCGCCATCGCTTCATCCCCCTACAAACCATGCAGGACGATGGCAGCCAGCAGCGTGTGGATCTCGGCTCGCCACGGTCCCGCCAACGTTGGAGATAACCCTCCACGAAGGCCGGACGCTCGGCGTTGGGGAGAAGCAAATCATAAGCACGCAAGACCTGGAAGATCGTGTCCTCACCGTTGCCTTCGTAGGAATGCCCCGGTCCCTGGGTCAACGCGGAGGCGAGCTCTTCGCGCGCCCGGGCAAGCCGCGCGCCCGGTCGTTCCATCCCAGGGCGAGTTCCTATTGCGCCGTCTCGTAGGCGTAAAAGGCGCGAGTCGTTGTCACGAGGCTGGCGGTCCGTTCACCCAGCATCGGCCATGGATCGTAGGGCGCGAGCGTCTGCGCCTCGCCCAAACACCGCAACGTATCGTCGAGCAGGTTCTCGTCGCGGTACACCTTGGCCAGCCTCTGCCAGCGTTCCGCTTTTTCCTGGGGGGCCCGGTCTGGTCGCCGAGCGCAGCAGGCGCCTGGCGTCCCTCGTTGGCGCGGCGGCGGGCAAACAGGAATTTTGCCAGCGCGACGCGGGGCTCGGTGGCGGCAGGCGACCGGTCGGCCGCCGCGCGCAGCAGGCGTTCGGCAGGTTCATCCAGGTGGTGGGCTAGGAAAAACTCCAGGATCGGCGCACTCACGGTTTCGTCGCTGGATGGCGTGCCAGGAGGGACTGCAACCGCGCGACGCAATCAGCGGTTTGACCCATTTGCAGATCGAGGTCGGCGCGGGCCACGATCCATTCGACTTGGTCGGGCTGTTCGACGAGGAATTGATCGTAGCCCCCCGCTGAAGCCTCGCGTTCGCCCGTGCTGGCGAGCAGGCGGGCGAGTTTCAGGCGTCAGTCGCGGTCTCGTGGCGCGAGCAGGGTGATCTTCGTCAACCAGGTTTTCTCCTGGACGCGGTCGCCGTGCAATTCGGCCAGGGCTTCGAGACGCAGGTAAGCGCCGAGGTCGCGCGGGTTCTGCTCGGCGGCGTGCCGCCACCGGGCCTCCAGTTCCGGTTCCCGACCCGCGCGTTGGTAAAGGCGGTTGAGCGCGGTTTGGAGTTCGCCGTGGAGCCAGTTGTCGCGCGAGGTGAGTTCCAGCCCGCGTTCCAGCGCGTCGCGAGCCGCATCGAACTCCCCCCAGCCCTCGTGCAGGCGCGCCTCTTCCCGGAACGCCGCAGCGCGGGCCAGAGGGTCGGCGTGCTGATCCAGATACCCGTACTGGACGAGCGCCTGATCCGTGAGGTGATTGCGCGCGTAGATCTCGGCGAGTTGTTTGCGGGGCGGGAGATTGCCAAGGCTCCCCATCACGAGCTGCTCCCAGCTTGCCGCCGCCTTGCCGGGGTCGCCAGACGCAGCTAGGCGGTGCCCAACTTCATGAGGAGATCCGCACACAGCCGGTCGTCCGCGCGCAACCGGGACACCGCGGCGGCGTAGAGGGGCGCGGCGGACTCCGGCCGGTGCTGCTCGGCCGCCAGATTGGCGCGGGCCAAGAAAGGCAGGCAACTCGCCGGGTCCGCCACGCCTGCCCGTTCGTACGCGGTGGCTGCCTCCTCGAATTGGCCCGCGCGTTTGAGCACATGCCCGTCGATCAACCACGCCGCCATTCCCCGGGTCTTCTCCGCGTCGGCCCGGCACCGCTCGATCAACGCGGCCGTTGCATGATGATCTTCCCAGGCTTTCCAAAGGCGATCCAGCGCGACGCCTTCGAGCGGGTGCGCTAGCAGCAGAGCGTGGTAATGGTCTGCCAGCTTCGCCGCCCGCTCGTCTCCCGCGAAATCAGCGGCCACCGCGAAGTCCGCGATGGCCTGCGCGCGCCGTGACGGTCACGCCGGACAAAGCCGCCAGCACGAGGAGACGTGTCAAGATCATCGACCGCCTGACCATACGGCATGCGTTGCGTCCGAGCAACCGCGAGCGGGTCGGGAACTCCGGTTGCGTTTCTGCCTCAACGGGAGTTGAATGCCTTGCCATGAGCCAAGCGCGAACCGCTTCCGCCCGTTCCGTCCCGTGGGGTGCCTTCTTCGCTTTCCTTTGGCTGCTGGCCGGCGGGTCGGCTGATTCCCTGCGGGCTGGCGACGCTCCCGCCCCGACTCCCGAACCGGCACCCGTGCGTGATAATCGCTTCCAGTTTGCGGTGGAGTCCGCCGTCAACTTTGGCGTCAACAACCCGAACCATTACGTCACCAATCCGTACTTCCTCACGGCGCGCTGGCAACCTTACGCCACCGAGCAGTTCTTCCACACGCCTTTCACGTTCACGCGGCAGTGGGAGTTCGGGGCGGTGATCGTCCCGTTCTGGCACGGCCCGGAGCACCACTATTTCGGCCTGCACGTCGGGACGCGCCTCGTCTACGGCCGGACGGGATCCCCCTGGTCGGTCTACGTGGGCGGGCGCTTCGCGGTGGGAGCCATCGACAGCTCCGGGCCGCCGCACGGCCAGGGACAAGACCTCACTTTCAACGGCATCGTCAGCGGCGGACTCCAGTACCAGATCACCCCGCGGCAGCAGGTCAGCCTTAGCCTGTTGTACCAGCATTTCTCCAATGGCGGCCTGAGCGAACCCGAGCGGCCGAACATCGGACTCAACACGCTCGGTCCGATGGTGGGCTGGGACATTTCCTTCTAGGCCTCACAGGCCGGTCGGATGGTCGATGAACGTCCACGGGAGGCCGAACCGGTCCGCCACGTGCGCGGCCAGCGCCTTGACGCCGAGCGTCTCCGTCGCGTAGTGCCCCCCGTAGAGGATGTTGATCCCGAGTTCCTCGGCCAGCGCGTAGGTCCAGTGGGGCCCCTCTCCGGTGATGAAGGTGTCCACGCCCTCCGCCGCCACCGCGCGCACC
>CALMAQ010000241.1 GCA_937859745.1 uncultured Verrucomicrobiota bacterium
GTCGAGCGCGGCAACCGCGACCAGGTGCTCGAACTGGGCAACGGCGCGGAACCCGGCGACCTCGACCCGCACGTCATCACCAGCACGCCCGACGCCCAGATCGTGCGCGCGCTGGAAGAAGGCCTCACTTGGCTCGACCCGGACGACCTGCACCCCGTCCCCGGCGCGGCGGAACGCTGGGACATTTCGCCCGACGGCACCGTCTACACTTTCCACCTGCGCCCCACCGCCCGCTGGAGCGACGGCGCGCCCGTCACCGCGCAGGACTTCCTCTACGCCTTCCGGCGCATCCTCTCGCCCGTGCTGGGCGCGGAGTACGCCTACATGCTCTTCGGCATGGTCAACGCCGAGGAGTTCAACGCGGGCAAGCTCACCGACTTCTCGCAGGTGGGCTGCCGGGCGATTGATCCGCTCACGCTCCAGATCACCCTGCGGTTTCCCGTCGCCTACTTCCTGAGCCTGCTCTCGCACCAGTCGTGGTTCCCGGTGCGGCAGGCGGCCATCGAAAAGTATGGGCGGATGGACCAACGCGGCACCGCCTGGACCCGCCCGGGGCACCTCGTGGGCAACGGGCCGTTCCTGCTCAAGGAGTGGCGCACCAACGAGGTCATCCGCGTCGTCCGTAATTCCTACTATTGGGACGCCGCCAGCGTGCGGCTCAACGGAGTCAACTTCCACCCGGTCGAGAACATGCAGTCGGAGGAGCGCATGTTCCGCGCCGGGCAGCTCCACGTCACGGGCACGGTCCCCAGCGAGAAGATCGCGCCCTACCGCCGGGACCACCCGGAGCTGATCCGCACGCCACCGTTTTTCACGACGTACTTCTACCGCCTCAACACGACCCGGCCGCCGCTCAACGACCCGCGCGTGCGCCGCGCGCTGGCGCTGAGCATCGACCGCCGTGGCATCGTCGAGCACGTCACGCGCGCGGACCAGATTCCCGCCTTCGGCCTCGTGCCTCCCGGCCTGCCCGGCTACCGGCCCACGGCGTACTTCACCGAAGACGTGGCCGCCGCGCAAAAGCTGCTCGCCGAGGCGGGCTACCCCGGCGGGGCGAACTTCCCGCCGCTGCAAATCGTCTTCAACACGAACGAGGTGCACCAGAGCATCGCTGTGGCGCTCCAGGCCATGTGGCAGCAGAACCTCGGGGTCCGCGTCGGGGTGCAGAACATGGAGTTCAAGGTGCTCGTCAACAACATGCGCGAGATGGATTACCAGGTTTCCCGTTACGCCTGGACGGGCGATTACCCCGACCCGAACAGCTTCATGACACTGATGACCAGCGGCGGCGGCAACAACCAGACGGGCTGGGCCAGCCCGGAATACGACCGTCTGGTGAACCTTGCCGCCCGCACGACCGACCCCACCGCACGGATGGAGGTCTTCCACCAGGCGGAAGCCGTCCTGATGGACCAGATGCCGATCCTGCCGATCTATTTCTACACGCACCCGTACCTGATCCAGCCCGGCGTCGAGGGCTGGCCGAGCAACCTGCTCGACTATCATCCGTACCAGCGGGTGTCGTTGAAGGCGGAAGGCGCAAGGGCGAAGGCGGAAGGACGGAAGGGAAACTAGCGAATGGACAACTTTTCAAGGTGGTTGCTGGCGCTGGGCGCGGGCGGATTGCTGGCGGCGCTCGGCACGGGCTGTCACCGGGCGGAAACGGCCGTGGAGCGCGGCAACCGCGAGGGAATTTTGTTGCTGGGCAACGGCGCGGAACCGGCGGACCTCGACCCGGACATCATCACCGGCACCAAGGAAAACAACATCATCCGCGCGTTGTTCGAGGGCATGACCGCGACCGACCCCACCACGGGCCGCCCCCAGCCCGCCCTGGCGGAGCGGTGGGACATCTCGCCCGACGGCAGGGTCTACACCTTCCACCTGCGGCCCGGCGTGAAGTGGAGCAACGGCGACCCGCTCACCGCCGGGGACTTCGTCTACGCCTACGAGCGCGTGCTCAACCCGCTCCTGGGCGGGGAGTTCTCGTTCTACCTGTGGATCATCCAGGGCGCGCGAGACTACAACCAGAAGCGCACGGCGGATTTCTCGCAGGTGGGCGTGCGCGCGCCGGACGAGCGCACGCTGGAGATCACGCTGGAGAATCCCGCACCGTACCTGCTCGACCTGATGAGCTTCGCGCCCTTCATGCCCGTGCCGAAAAAGGCGATCCAGGCCGCCGGAGGCCAGACCCGGCGTGGTACGGAATGGACGCGGCCGGGCCGTCTCGTCAGCAGCGGGCCGTTCCAACTGGAGGAGTGGACCGTCAACAAGGTCGTCGGGCTCAAGAAAAACCCGAACTACTGGGACGCGGGCCGGGTGCGGCTCAACGGGATCAAATTCTTCCCGACGGAGAACATCGAGAGCGAGGAGCGCGCGTTCCGCGCGGGCCAGTTGCACAAGACCTACGACGTGCCGTTCGCCAAGATCGAGCCCTACCGGCGCGAGCACCCGGACTTGCTGCGGATCGACCCCTACGTGCGGACGCAGTATCTCTGCCTCAATTGCCGCCGCCCGCCGCTGGACCGTCCTGAGGTGCGCCGAGCGCTGGGCCTGGCGGTGGACCGCGAGGCCATCGTGCGGAACATCACGCGCGGCGGCGAGAAGGCGGCCTACTCGCTGACCTCACCTGGCTTGCCGGGGTACACCGCGCGGGCGCACCAGCCGTTCGATCCCGCCGCCGCGCGGGCGCTGCTGGCGCAGGCAGGTTTCCCGGGCGGAAAGGGAATGCCGAACCTGGAACTGATCTTCAACACGTCGGAGGCTAACCGCGTGATCGCCGAGGCCATCCAGCAGATGTGGAAGCAGGAACTGGGTGTCAACGCCGTGCTCGCCAACCAGGAATGGAAAGTATACCTCAACCGCCGCACGCAGCAGGATTATCAGGTGTTTGAGGGCGGCTGGACGACGAGCTATCTGGACCCGACCGGTTTTCTGGAGTTGTTCGTCGGCGGGAGCATCATCAACCAGGCGGGTTGGGCGGACACGCGATTTGACCGGGCGCTGGAGGACGGGGCGCGCACGCTCGACCCGGCAGGGCGTTTCGAGCACATCCAGCAGGCGGAGGAAATCCTGATGGACCAGGCTCCGCTGATCCCGATTTTTCATTACAACCGGGTGTACCTGATGTCGCCCGCCGTGCAGGGCTGGGTGCCGAACCTGATCGACGATCATCCGTACAAATATTTGTCGTTGAAGCAGTGAGTCGGGGCGGCGGATGACGGATAACGCTTGTCCTCCGCAGTCCCGGCAGGAGCTATGGAGCAGAAAGCAGCATCCGGCGTCCGCCATCCGTCGTCTCGCATCGAAATTCGGACGCTACCCCAAACGCAGACGTTCTAGTTCTCTTCCTCGTTCCTGGCGTCCACGGGGCGGCGGATGTTGGGCGGCGGACGGATCGCCGGGGCGGTCACGGTCGGCGACGTGCGGATCGTCGCCGCCCGGCGCTGGACGTTGTTGGGCAAGCCGCCGGTGGGCAGGGAGGGCGG
>CALMAQ010000242.1 GCA_937859745.1 uncultured Verrucomicrobiota bacterium
CCGGCGGACAGATTGGGAGTCGCTCGGAGAGCGATCAGGACCTTATGAACGACCGGCGGCTTCGCCGCCCGTCCAGAATCCTTTCTCGCGTGTGTTCTACGGGTGGCCGGTTTCGCCGGTCGGCTTGGCCAGCGCGGGCGTCACGCCGGGCGCGGGCGCGGGCGGCTTGCCCTCGCCGTCGATCTTGACCGTCACGCCCGGCGTCACCATCTGGCTGAGCTTGACGGCGTCCCAGTTCGCCAGCCGGATGCACCCGTGGCTGGCCGCCCGGCCGATGGTCTCGGGGTTGTTCGTGCCGTGCAGGCCGATGCCGCTCTTGTTCAGGCCCATCCACATCACGCCCACGGGGCTGTTCGGCCCGGGGGGCAGTTGCACGAAGTTGTCGCTGCGGACGCCGTGTTCGAGCATCATGTCGTCGTAGCGGAAGTAGGGCATGCTGGCGACGTTCTCGATCTTCCAGGTGCCGGGGGGCGCGGGCAGCGCCGTCGAGCCGGGCGTGATGGGGAAGCTCGCCAGCAACTGGCCGTCCTCGGTCACGTCGAGCATCTTTTCCTTCGTGTGCACCAGGATGACGCGCGGCCGGAACTCGGGCCGCGCCGGCAGGAAGCGCCCGTGCTGCGCGAGTTTGGGCACTTCCAGCGGGTCGGCCACGTCGGGCACGCGCACGCGGCTGCCGACCGCCAGCGTGCCGAGGTTCTGCCCGGGATTGAGCCGCCGCAGAAACGCCTGCTCGGCGTGGAAGCGTTCGCCCAGCAGTTCGACCAGGCTGGTGTAGGGCAGCGACGCCTGCCTGCCCTGCGCGGCGCGGTCTTCGGGGATCGTGCCGATCTGCGCCGTGTCGGCGGCGGTGACGGTGTATTCCCGGAACGGCCGGATCGCCGCCGCCTCCGGCAGCGCGGCCAGCAGCTCCGGGCCGGGCTCGGGCAGCGTGCGGCCGTGCGCGCGGCCGTACCGTGCGAGCGCCTTGCGCGTGAACTCCCCTGTTTTTCCGTCGAGCTTGCCCGGGCCGAAGTTCTCGCGGTCCAGGAAGACCTGTAGCTTCGTGGCGTCCTCCACGGACAACGCGGGCGGCGTGGTGGCCCGGGGGGCAGCAGGCGCGGGCCCGCCGGGCAGGAACGGCTGGCGCGAGGCGGTCGCCGTGGCGGCCGGACGGCGGACCGGGTGCGCGGCGTGGTCGTGGGAACCGCAGCCGGGCAGGACGCAGAGCATCAGCGCGGCCAGGACAGCGTGGCAGGCGGGGGGACGTGGCAGGAACATGGCCCGACAGTCTACCCGCTGCGTCAACTCCGTCTGCCACCTTCCGCCTTGCCGCACATCCTCGCCCCGAACCCGGTGCGAATTGACAGTGACCAGCACCTTTTCTTTATGAGCGCCGCCGATTTTCTTCTGGATACCTTCGGGCTGAAACGCACCATCAAGCTGTTCGTGGACACGGGCAACGAGTGGATCGAGGACAAGGCCCCGCAACTCGGGGCCGCCATCGCCTACTACACGGTATTCTCGCTCGCGCCGCTGATTCTGCTGCTCGTCTCGGTTTTCAGTCTCTTCGTTCACAGCAACGACAGAGTGAAGACGCAGATCAAGGAGCAGGTCACTCAGTTCGCGGGTTCGAGCGCGGGGGACGTGGTGGACCAGATCATCGACTCGACCTCCAAGCAGAAAAAGAGCGGGATCATCGGCACCGCCGTCGCCGTGGTGGTCGCCTTGTTCGGCGCGAGCGGCATCTTCGGTCAGATGCAGGACGCGCTCAATACCATCTGGGCCGTCAAAGCCAAGCCCGGACAAGGCATCGCCGGATACCTCAAGGCGCGTTTCGTCTCGTTTGCCATGGTGGGCGGCGTGTGTTTCATGCTGCTGGTCTCGCTGTCGGTGACGACGCTGATCAAAAGTTTCAGTCAGCAACTCAATCAACTATTGCCTGGGGGCACGACGGTTTCGGTGATTATCAGCCTCCTGCTCAACCTGGCCGTCATCACGCTGCTGTTTGCGATGATCTTCAAATACCTGCCCGACGCCAAGATCGCGTGGCGCGACGTGTGGATCGGCGCGGCCTTGACGACCGTACTTTTCATCATCGGCAAGTGGGCCTTGAGCCTGTACCTGGGCAGCGGCAGCGCGGGCTCCGCCTACGGCGCGGCGGGTGCGTTGATTACTACCCTAATTTGGGTGTATTACACCGCGCAGATCATGCTGTTCGGGGCGGAGTTCACCCAGGTCTACGCCAACGAGTTGGGCTCGCACATCGAGCCGGTGGAGCACGCGGTCCGCATCGAAAAGAAAGTGGTAGAGCTTCCAAATTGAACCAGCGCCCGGCGCGCGGGAAGTTCAGCCCCGTTCCCCGTGCAGCGGGGCTTTGCGCCGCTTGAGCACGCCGCCGCGCCGCCGGGCGCTCACGGCTTCGATTTCCGCCACGATGGCCAGCGCGATCTGCTCGGGCGCTTCCGCGCCGATGTCCAGCCCGGCCGGACCGTGCAGCCGCCGCAGGGAACGCGCGCCGAGGATCGCGCGGCCCTTGCCGTCTGTGGACGCGATTTCCTCCAGCAGCCGGTCCGTGCGTTTGCGCGGCCCCAGCACGCCGATGTAGGCCGCTTCCGACGCGAGCAGCGCGTGCAGCATCTCGCGGTCGTGCAGAAAGTTGTGGGTCATCACCATGGCGGCTTCGCCCGGCTCGATGGCGATGGTCTCCGCGAAGCGCGGCGGCGGGCAATGCACCAGTTCGTCCACGCCGGGGAAACGCTCCGGCACGGTGTACGCCTTGCGGCCGTCCACCACCCGCACGCGCCAGCCGATTTCCTTCGCCAGACGCGCCAGCGGCACGGCGTCGTAGCCCGCGCCGCAAATCAGCAGCGAGCGCGGCGGCACGACCACGTCGATGAACGCCTCCACCCGCCCGCCGTCGGCCAGCGGATATTCGTGGTAGCTGGCTTTGCCCCGGGCCAGGGCTGCCCGTGCGTCCCCGGCCAGCCGGGACGCCAGTCCGGGCTCCACGGTGCCTGCGGCGGGTCCGCCGTCCCCGGTCAGCCACAGGAAGTCTCCCGCCCGCGCCGCCGCGCCGCCACCCGGCCCCCCGACCGCCACC
>CALMAQ010000243.1 GCA_937859745.1 uncultured Verrucomicrobiota bacterium
ACCCGTTGCACCCCGAAGCGATGGAGCATTACATCAAGCATCACTCCATTTTCATCACGCTGGCGGCGTTCGTGCTGGCGGCGCTTTATTTCCTGATGTTGCGGCTGTCCGCGAAGCGGCCGGAGACGGTTTGAGCGCACAGTGGCTTCCCGCTTGCGAAGTTTCTTGGGGGTGCGAGGCTGAAAGGAAAGCGTTCGCCCTTGGTCAAAAATCATCGGGAGGGGTGGCAGAGTGGTCGATTGCGCCGGTCTTGAAAACCGGAGACCCGCAAGGGTCCGTGGGTTCGAATCCCACCTCCTCCGCCATCGATGGATCGCTTTCGCTACAATCCCTCGGGATGGCGGATCACGCAGCCATCGGCGGGACGGTCTCGCGTGGTCCACCGCGCGCCCTCCCGGCTCGCCCCGGTCCAGCCCGTGTCGAACCGCAGTCCGGCGACGACCAGGAACACATGTCCGGAACGCGCGTAGACGCTGATCCAGTCGCCCTCGCCGCCTTGGCCGTAGTACCGGAACCCGTTCGAGTCGGACGATCCGCGCAGGCACCCGGCGGCGCGTAGGACGTAGGTGGTCGCCCCGGAGCAATCGTACCCTCCCGACCGTTCACCGTGACCGCCGCCGTAGACATATTCGGACCCCGCGATCCGGTTGCCCGCCGCGATGGCGGCACGGACCGCGCCGGGCGCACGGTTCGGGGCTTCCGCGATGCCATCGCGGTTCAAGGTGGCCGTCCGGCCCGGCACGTACTGGTAGGTGTAGCGGGTCGGGCCCGCACAGGCGGCCGTGAGCACCGCGGCCAGCGCCAGTGCGAGCATGGCAGATTTGGACAAAGGGGAGGGGAGATCACCGGACATGCGGGAATTTTAAGCAGTTAGCCGGCCACCGCGCTCACCAAAACTCGCCCGTGACGGCTAGCGGCATGGACGCCGGACCCTTTCTGGGCGAAGTATCCTGATGAACAAGAAGCCCTTCGCGGAACTCGGACTTTCTGCCGAGGTGCTCAAAGCCGTCGCCAAACTCGGATTCGAGGAAGCCACGCCCATCCAGTCCGAGACGATTCCGCTCCTGCTGGCCGGTCGGGATGTGGTGGGTCAATCGCAGACGGGCTCGGGCAAGACGGGGGCTTTTGCCATCCCGTTGATCGAAATGATCCGGCCCGAGCGCCGTGTGCCGCAGGCGCTGATCCTTTGCCCGACGCGCGAACTGGCGGTGCAGGTGGCGGAAGAGGTCGCCAAACTCTCGTTGTTCAAGCGCGGGGTCCGGGAACTCCCGGTCTACGGGGGCGCGTCCTACGAGCGGCAGTTGCGCGGGTTGCAGGACGGCGCGCAGATCATCATCGGCACGCCGGGCCGCGTCATGGACCACCTGGAACGCGGCACCCTCAAGCTCTCGGAGGTCCGCGCCGTCGTGCTGGACGAAGCCGACCGGATGCTCGACATGGGATTCCGGGAAGACATCGAGACCATCCTCGCTCAGGCCCCGCCGGAGCGGCAGACGGTGCTCTTTTCCGCCACCGTGCCGCCGCTGATCCGGGACATCATCCGCCGCTTCACGCGGGACGCCGTCAGCATCCGCATCGAATCCCAGGCGCTGACGGTTCCCGCCATCGAGCAGGTGTACTACGAGGTGGAACGGCGCTCGAAGCTGGAAGTGCTCTGCCGCCTGCTGGACCTGGAGGGCGTGCGCCTGGGCATCATCTTCTGCGCCACCAAGGTCATGGTAGACGAACTGACCGCGCACCTGGCGGCACGCGGCTACCGCGCCGAGGCGCTGCATGGCGACCTCTCGCAGGCCATGCGCGAGCGGGTGATGAACCGCTTCCGGCAGCGCGCGTGCGAACTGCTCGTAGCGACCGACGTGGCCGCGCGCGGTCTCGACGTGGACGACGTGGAAGCCGTGTTCAACTACGACCTCCCACACGACGGCGAGGATTACGTCCACCGGATCGGCCGCACGGGACGCGCCGGCAAAAGCGGCAAGGCTGTCACCTTTGTCGCGGGCCGGGAGATCTACAAGCTCCAGAACATCCAGCGTTTCACGAAGGCGCGCATCCAGCGCGGCCGGGTGCCGTCGCTCTACGAGGTGGAAGAACGCCGGATGGAGACCCTGTTCGAGCGGCTGCGCGAGACGCTCGAAGCCGGGGCTTACCGCCGGCACGAGGATGCGCTGGACCGCCTGCTCGAAGCCGGCCACTCGCCAACCGACATCGCCTCTGCGTTGATCCACCTAGTGACGAACGGGACGGACAAGCCACTGGCGGACGGCGTCGCGGCGAAAAAAGAACCGACCGCCCTCGTGGAGGAGCGCCCCTCACCGGAACCGTCGCGTGACCGCAGCGACGAACCGGCTGTCACCCGCCCCTTCCAGGACGGCCCACCGCCTTCCAGGCGTCCGCCGCGGTCCGGCAAAGGCGCGCCCGCCGCGACCTCGCACGAGGCCGGGATGACGCGCCTGCTCCTGAACGTCGGTGAAAGGAACGACGTTCGGCCCGGCGACATCGTGGGCATGATCGCGGGCGTCACGCGCCTCGACAAAGACGTGGTGGGCGCGATCCACATTCTGCCGAGACAATCGCTGGTGGACGTGGCCGAAGCGCATGAGGAAACCATCCGCGGAAAACTCACCGGCATCCGGTTCAAGGGACGCAAGCTGGCCGTGGCGCTGGCCGCACCTTCGCGTTGACGGGCGGAGCACGCTCAGGAGAGGCCGTTCAACTCGATTTCCACTAGGAACCCGCCTTCGGGGTGGTTCGTCGCGGACACCGTGCCGCCGTGGGCCTGGACCGCTTGCTTGGTGATCGCCAGGCCTAGGCCGGTGCCGCCGCTCAGGCGGTCCCGGGCCTCCGAGACTCGGTAGAACGGGACGAACAGATTCGCGAGGGCTCCGGGAGGCACGCCGGGGCCGTGGTCACGCACGCTGATGACGGTGCGTCGGGTGGAGGCGGGCGGCCCGGCCTTGCGTCCGATCTCGATGGTCACTTCCGAGTCTTCGGCGGTGTAGCGGACCGCGTTGCGGACGACGTTCTCGACCGCGCTCCGCAGCAGGTGGCGGCTGCCTTTCGTGCAGGTGTCGGGCGCGCCGCCCGCCTCGCGCGGCCCGTCCGGCAGTCCGGCCGGCATCGTGCTCACACAGACCCGGCAGCGGCGGTTGCTGGCCTCGAACTCGGCATCGGCGGCCACCTCGCGGATCAATTCGAGCAGGTCTACACGCTCCATCGTGAACATCTGTTCGCGGCTCTCCAACTCCGAAAGCAGCAGGAGTTGGCGGATCAACTCGTTGAGCCGGGCCGATTCGCGCTCGATCCGCGCCAACTCGGGTCGGACTTCGGCGTTCGCCTTGCGGTGCGCGATCCCCAGCGCCACGTTCATGCGGGTGAGCGGGGAGCCGAGTTCGTGCGAAATGTCGCCGATCAACTGACGCTGGACGGTCAGGAGGTTTTCGATGCGGGCGGCCATCTCGTCGAAGTCGCTGGCTAGGTCGCTGAACTCGTCCCGTCGGCGCGCCAGAGCGCGGTTGGTCGAAACCCGCACCGTCAGGTCACCGCCCGCGAGCTTGCGGGTTGCGTTCTGGAGGTTGCGCACCGGCGCGAGAACATATTGCGCCAACCAGTAGCAGACCAAGCCGGAGGTGAGCAGGGCGGCTCCCAGGTGCAGCCACCACTGCGGGGTCGTCGGCACGAACAGGCTCGAGCGCGGCATGGTGAGCAGGAAGGCGTAGCGCCGCCCGCCCTCGGGAGCATCCACGGCCCGGACCATCAGCAGCTTGGTCCAGAATCGTTCCAACTGGAGGTCGGGGTTGTTCCTTGTCCGGCGCACGAGTTCGCGGGCGGAGGAGGGGGGGGGCTGGCCGGAAAGTTCCTGACCGGTCGCCGCGTCGAAGAGGTAGGCACCGTCGAACCGCGCGCGGGGTTCGAGCTGGCCGGACTCCTCGCCTTGTGGCAGGGAGGTCAAAAATTCGCGCAGCTTTCCCGGGCCCTCGGCTTCGTAAAGGGCGGCGCTGCGTTTGCCCAAGCGGTCGATCTGGCGCAACGGCACCGCGTGGAGCCGGGGAAAAAGCTGGTCGGGATCGGTCAAGTAGACCGTCAGGGTGACGGCCGAGGCGAGCACGATCATCGCCAGCCAGAACCACAGGAAAATGCGCCAGAAGACGCTGTGCATGGCGGGCAGCGTCCGGTGCACGACGGTTCCCGGCTCCTGCCGCGCGGGGCCTCGCGGGGCAGTGGGCGCAGCTTCAATCCTGCTCGGCGGTTCGGCTGTGAGCATAGAGGTATCCAATGCCGCGGACGGCCTTGATGCGTTCGCCGCCGTCGGCGGCCGGTCCGAGTTTGCGGCGGATGGCGCTGACGAGATTGTCGATGCCGCGGTCCAACACGGTGAACTCGCGTTCGAGCACCGTGCGGAACAGGTCTTCGCGCGAAACGGTCTGGCCTGCGGAGTTGAGCAGCACGCGCATCAGGTCGAACTCGGCCGAGGTCAGATCGACAGGCACGCCGCCACGGCGAACCTCGCGTTTGCCCGCGTCGAGCAGCAGATCGTCCACGGTCAGGAAGTTGCCCGGCTGGTTCGAGTTGACCGGCCGCACGCGGCGCAGCACCGAACGCACCCGGGCGACGAGCTCGCGCGGATCGAACGGCTTGGGCAGATAGTCATCCGCCCCGATTTCGAGCCCGAGGACGCGGTCCGCCGTCGAGCGGCGTGCTGTGAGCATGATGACAGGCACCTGCGTCTGCCGCCGCACCCGCCGAAGCACCTCGAGGCCGCCGATGCCAGGAAGCATGATGTCGAGCACCACGATGGAGTATCCTCCGGCCAAGATGCGCTCTACCCCCGTCTCGCCGTCGTGCACGGCTTCCAGCACGAACCCTTCTGGCTCGAGGTATTCCGCCAACAGCTCGGTGAGGCCCGTATCGTCATCAACGGCCAGGATGCGCTCCATGGAAGAGCACCATAGCAGAAGTTTCCCGGGGGGTGTGTCGCGATTTGTCGATGCCCCGCGCAAAAACGACCGCACCCGGGGTCGGCGTGGGGATGGATTCGGAGCGGCGGTAGCCACCGGGCGTGGCGGTCGTCGTCTCGCAGGCCCTGGCACCGGCAAGCGCCTGACGCCCCCAGACCGGGCAGCTCAGCGCGCCAGGATGTTCTGATGCACGCAGAGGTTGCCCTGATCGCCGTCCATCGTCTCGAAAGACACCTGCCGCTCGTTCTCCCGCACGACCAACGTGACGCGCGGACTGACCGCGTGGCGCGTTTTGCTGCCGTCCCGGTCGCCCTTGAGCCATTCCGCGACGGCCCAGGCCTCCGGGATTGCGCAAGTGGCGCTCATGGTCTCGGATTCGGCCAGGGCTTCCAGCGACGCCGCTTCCAGCAGCTTCGGCCAGAGCTTGCGGAACAATTCCGGCGAGGCATAGAGGTCCGCGCTGTTGAGCTTGCCGTTGACCGCGAACGCGAAGCCGATGGCGTCGGGCTTGTCGGCCAGCAGGTTGTCGAACGCCTGCATGTAGCCCGTCAGCCGTCGGCAGACCACCTCGTTCTCCATCGACAACGCGATGCTCGAAGGGGAAGCTACCGACCGGATGTCCACTCCCAGGCTCCGGCTCAGCTTGGCCTGCGCGAGATCGACCGAAGACCAGACAGCAGCTTGGGAGCGTTCCTGCTGGATGGACAGCTTTAGCTCCCGGCTGGCCGCACGGTGCTGCGCCGATTGGAAAAACTCGGTCGGTTCCTCGCCTTGTCGCTGGCTCCAGCGGCCCCGCTCCACGCAGAAGGTCTTCAGGCGCATCCGGCGCGGACGCGAGGTACGCTGCGGCACGATGCAGTCCATGCCCAGGGCGCGGTCCTGCCAGCCGCCCTTCATCACATCTCCCGCCTGCGCGTAGAGGTCCGTGTCCACGAGATTTTCGATTTCCAGTTCGCCGACGCGCCCCGTTTCGTGCAGGCGCGCGCACCCCGCGCGCAACGCCTCGTCCAAGGTGAGGAAGAATCGCTTGGATCCGGTCCCGCGCGACTGGAGCAGGTAGATGGCGAGGTTGCGGTGGGTCAGGGCTTCCGTGATCCGGGGACGGCGGCGCAGGTTGAATAATTTCATGGATGTGGATGCGTTTTCCAGTCACGATAAAGGCCGGGGTGGGCCAAACGCTGTCCCACGTTGACATTTTTTTGAATTATTTTCATGGAAATAAAACAGCGTCTTTCCCGACCGCCCTTGGCCCGGATGCTGGACATCCATGAATTGCTGCGCCAAGGGCGCAAAACCAATCGCCGAATGTTGGCCGAAGCCTTGGAAGTTTCCGCCAAGACCATCCAGCGTGACATTGACTTCATGCGCGACCAACTCGGCCTGCCCATTGAGTACGACGTTTCCACCCACAGTTATTCGTACACGCGCAAGGTATTGCAGTTTCCGACCATGCAGATTTCTGAGGGCGAACTGATCGCTCTTTCGGTGGCCAGGAAGGCGCTCGCGCAATATCAGGGAACCTCCTTCGAGAAGCCGCTCAAGGATGCCTTCCGCAAGCTCACTACCGGGCTGCGCGACCAGAATCATTTCTCTTGGCGAGATGGGGCGGGGGAACCAATCAGCTTCCGTGCGGCGGGCCAGAGCATCGGCGACCTCGGCGTCTTCGATGCCGTCAGCCAGAGCGTGCTGGGCGCGGAGGAGATCGAATTCAGCTATCGCAAGCTCGAACGGGACGACGAGGAATCTCGCGCGATCCAGCCACTGCACCTCGCCTGCATCGACCAGCAATGGTATCTCTTCGGCTCCGACCTCCGGCGCGGGGGCAGCGTGCGGACCTTTGCGCTCACGCGCATGAGCAAGCTGCACCGCACGGGACGCACGTTCGAGCGGCCCCGGGAATTTTCGTTGGACGAACACCTAGCGGGAAGCTTCGGGGTCTTCGCATCGTCGCCACCCGAGCAGATCGTGCTGCATTTCGACGAGGTGGGGGGACGGCTGGTGCAGGAGCGCACCTGGCACGCCAGCCAGCAAACGGCTGCCTTGGCGGATGGCGGATTGCGATTGGCGCTGAAGGTGGGTGTTTCCCCGGAAATCGAACGGTGGATCCTGGGCTGGGGTGAACACGTGGAGGTGTTGGCACCGTCCACCTTGCGCGACACTATCGCGCAAAAAACCGAGCGGGTGGCGGCGCGGTACCGGCAGGCCCCGCCGGGCGATGTTTAGGGTGCCGCCGGGCTCCCCCAAGGGTGGAAGTTCGCTGGAGAAATCCGGCCGCGGGTGGATGTTGAGGTCTCACTCGTCCCGGCATGACTGATCGTTCCCCTCCGGCCGAGCGCCCCAGCCAGGAGGCGGCAGTCGATGCCGCCCGGCACAGATCGGCGGCGGTGCGTGCGCTGCGAAGGCTCGTGCCGACACGACTGGCAGGCTTTGACCCTGGCGCTGTTCTCGCTCGGAACCGCTACGGCGCTGTGGGACCTGATCTACGTTTTCACCTATCGGCTCGCGCTCGTCGTATTGACGGTGTCAAAGAGTTTCAACGCCGACACGCTGCTCGAAGTCAACGATCCCAACCTCGTCGGCCCACAGTTTGGCTGGTGGTTCCTCGTTGGGGCGACGATGTGCCTCGTCGCAGGATGGACCGCTCGCCGTCGGCTGCGGCTCAACAGCTTGCGCGAGGCACGGTACTACCTCCTCTGGGTGGTGGCCGAACTGCTCATGGCGGCACCGAACGTCACGTTCTCCGTGTGCGGCAACCTCCGCGCACTCGTCAGGATTCGCCCTTCGGAGGCTGCCGATGCCTGGCGTTTGCTCGAAAGCATCAAGCTGGCGGGCGGACGTTTGAGCGCCGCCAGTCTGCGCCTGGAGATGAGGACGAGCGACGGTTGCAGCGCGTGGTGTCTGCCCTGCAACTCGTGGGCTTGGTGGACATGCGCGAGCGCCGGGAAGGCTGGTTCCTCTGCCTGCATAATCCGGATGCGCTCGCGCTGCTCAGTCAGGCAGGCGCGGAATGACGCGCCCTCGCTACTTGCTCTCCAACGCCTTCTGGATGACCTCTGCCGCCTGTTGTCCACGGGCGTTCAGCGTCAACAGATTCCCGCTTCGATCCAAGACCCAGACGGTCGGCAGCGAATTGATGCCTAGAGACCGCACGGTTTCCCCCTTCCAGCCCTGCCCGTCGCATTGCACCAACCAACGCAAGACCGCCGCGCGACATGTTTGGTCTAGGCTCTTGCGGTCCGTGTCCAGGCTGATCGTCAGAAAATCGACCGGCTGGCCAAGGAACGAGGCGGCGACCTGCCGGAGCTCTCCCAACTCCCGCAAAGCTGGCAGGGACCATGACGCCCAGAAAAACAGAACCACGACACGGCCGCGCAGGGCGGAGAGTTCCACCGGTTTGCCGCCCTGCCACGGGGTTAGCTCCAGGTCGAGCGATTGGCCCAGCCGAGCCAGCCGCTTGCGGTCGTCGTCGATGCGTCTGCGGAGGATTTCATCCGCTGTGCGGGTGGCCGCCTCGTCGAGCAGCGATTGCTTCTGCGTCGGCTGCGAGTCATAAAGCGTGGCCACTTCGGTCAGTAATCCGGCCGTGCGGTGGTCGGCCGGATATGCTTTGTCAAAGCCACGGACCGCGGATAGCAAAGCGTCGCGTGTTGCATCGTCGAACCGTCCGGCGGCCTCATCCATCGCCTGCGAGATGCGGGCAAATCCCGCATCCGCTTTAATAGGTAGGGCGATGGCCTCGTTCTCTTCGATCCTGAAAAGGATTTTCTGCGCCTCGTCGCGCGGGGCAGGCTGCTTGAGCAACCTCGCTTTTGCCGCGAGGACCCCCGACAGACGGATGGACGCGCTGTAAAATCTCGGGTCGGACGGATATTGGCGGACGAAATTCCGCAAGCTGACCTCCTGCTTGTCGAGGTGCGCCTTGATCGTCCGGACGGCTTCCTCCTGCGAAGAGAAATGCGTGCCTGGACCAGCCGCTTGCTCCAGGATGGTCTGCCAGAGGCGATCCGAACCCGGGTCTGGTGAGGCACCCTCTAGAGTGCTCAAAAGAGCGAGGAAACTAAAAGCGAGGATCGTTCGAACAGCAGCCCGACGCCAACGAGCCAATAGCCGTTCCTCCGAACTGTCGATACTATGGGAAGAGGACCGCGCGCTCAAACGATCTTTCTGACGACTTGGCACCGCTGGGCCGCCGTTGTGCGGATGATTAGCTCACCGGCGTGTGCTCGTCCTTCTTCTGCTGCAAGGCACGCAGTTGCTCCTGAAGTTGTTCAACCTGCATCTGCAAGACCTGCGGATTGACGGACGGGGCAGGGGGGGCGTCCGCAACGCTGGTG
>CALMAQ010000244.1 GCA_937859745.1 uncultured Verrucomicrobiota bacterium
GCCACGCCCGACCCCGCCGGGGAACCCGGCAGCGGCATCGAGCGCGAGCGCGAGACCGCCGGGACGCGGTAGGGCCGTGTCAGGGACCGATGGATCCATCCCCGATGGCGCGGAGTGCATATTGGACAGTTCAACATTGAATGCTTATGCTTGCCGCTTTCCCGGAAGCAGTAACGAGCCGCCCGATGGCTTGACCAATCCATGAGCACCAGCAGCGAGGAACATCCCGAAAACCATCCCTCACGGCCCGCCGCGCCACCTTCTCCTGACACCTTGCGGCCGACGCTCGACCGCATCGCCGCCGCGCTTGAAAAAGGGAATTTCCTGACCGAAAAACAGGCCCAGGGCGGCGGCCAGGGCAAACAGGAAGGCGGCGACGGTGGGGGCGGCGACAAGGACAAGAACGAGGGCGGCGACAAGGACAAGAAACCCGGCAAGTTCAAGCGGTTCATCACCTCGGCGCTGGGAATCATCCTCATTCTGGTTGTCGTGGCGCTGCTGGTCATCGCCGGCCTCGCGATCTACCACTACGAGAAAACGCACGCCAGCACCGACGACGCCTACACCACGGGCCACACTCACATGGTGGCCCCGCGCGTGGGCGGCCTGGTGCTGGAACGCTGGGTGGACGACAACCAGGCGGTCAAGGCGGGCGACCTGCTCGTCAAGATCGACCCGAAGGATTCCGCGGTGGCCCTCCAGCGCGCGCAGGCCACCCTCGAACAGCGCCCGGCGCAGGTGCTGCAGCCCCCGGGCCAGCTGGCCCAGGCCGACGCCGCCATCCTCCAGGCCCAGGCGCAGGTGGCGCAGGCCCGCGCCCAGGTGGACCAGGCCGGGGCCAACTACCAGGTGGCCGGGGTCAACTACGGGCGCAACAGCGCGCTTTCGACCAAGGACGCCCGCGCCGTCAGTCAGTCCGACGTGGACACGACCAAGAGCAGCCTCGACGCCACCCGCGCCGCCTTCGACGCCGCCAAGGCCAACGCGGCGGCGGCCGAGGCCAACGTCACCGCCGCCCGGGCCACGCGCGAGAGCCGCGCGGGCGACCTGGAGGCCGCCAAGGCCGCCGTGGACGTGGCCCGCAGCAACGTGGATAACGCCAAGCTCCAGCTTTCCTACTGCTGGGTGCTCTCCCCCGTGGACGGCCGCGTCAGCCGCCGCACGGTCGAGACCGGCCAGCAGCTTTCCGCCGGGCAGGCGCTCATGAGCATCACCCCCAACGACGTGTGGGTGCTCGCCAACTACAAGGAAACGCAGCTGGAGCACATCCGCGTGGGCCAGGCCGTCAAAATTCCCGTGGACATGTTCCCGGGCCACCCGTTCACGGGTCGGGTGGATTCCATTCAGAACGGCTCGGGCGCGACGTATTCGCTGCTGCCGCCCGACAACGCCACGGGCAATTTCACCAAGATCGTCCAGCGCGTGCCGGTCAAGATCACCTTCGACCATGACGACAGCCCCGGGAGCATCAAGGGCTTCGAGGACCTCGTCGTGCCGGGCCTCTCCTGCGAGCCGGTGGTGGACCTGGCCAGCCGCAGCGACCGCGGCGACCACGTCAGCAAGAACCAGCCCGCGCCGCCCAAGAGCAAAAACCAGCAATGAACCGGGGTACGATGAACTCTTTCGCCCGGTCGTTGCGCTTCCCCCCCGTTTCTCGCTCCCGCTTTGGGCCCGCCGTCGTGCTGGCGGCGGGCGGGGCGTTGCTGCTGGCGGGTTGCCACGGCGTCGGGCCGGACTACCACGGGCCGCCGAAGCCCGAGACGCCCGAGCCGACCCAGTTCAAGAACGCCGGGCTTGACGCTCGCCAGTGGAAGCTCGCCGAACCCCGCGACAAGGAGGGCAAGGGCGGCTGGTGGACGATCTTCCGCGACGACGACCTCAACCACCTGGAAGAGGCCGCCCAGGCCAGCAACCAGGACCTCCGGCTTTCCGTGGCGCGCATCGCCGAGAGCCGCGCGCAGACCAAGGTGGCCGCCAGCGACCTGTACCCGCACTTCGACTTCGACGGCAACTACAACCGCCAGCGCTCCAGCAACAACGAGCCCTACCAGACCGGACGCCTCGTCCAGCCCAGCACGCTGCCCGGCGCGGGCCCGGCCCCGCCGGGCGGGGTGACGCTCACCCAGCAGCCGCTCACCCGCACCTACTCGCTCTTCCGCGAGCCCGTGGACCTGAACTGGGAGGTGGACCTCTTCGGCCGCGTGCGGCGCAACTACGCGGCGGCCAGGGCGGACCGCGAGGCCATCGAGGCCGACGCCGCCAACACGCGCCTGAGCGTCGCCGCCAACGTGGCCAACAGCTACTTCAACCTGCGCGCCACGGACACGGAGATCAGCGTCATCGAGCGCACGATCCACGCGCGCCAGGACGCCATCGGCATCGCCCAGGAGCGCCTGAGCGCCGGTCTGACGGGCGAGCTGGACGTGGTGCGCGAGCAGGCCGAACTCGCCGCCAACCAGGCCGACCTCGCCGCCGTACGCCGCGGGCGCGCCGAGCTGGAGAACGCGCTCGCCACCTTGGTGGGCCAGCCCGCGAGCACGTTCCGTTTCGCCAAGGACGACCTGGGCCGCAACCCCCCGCCGCGCGTCCCGCCCGGCCTGCCCTCCAGACTGTTGGAGCGGCGGCCCGACGTGGCCGAGGCCGAGCGCGAACTGGCGGCGGCGAACGAGCGCATCGGCGTGGCGCTGGCGGCGTTCTTCCCGCGGGTGACGATCACGGGCGCGGCCGGTTTCGAGAGCGCGACGGTGCTCGACGTGCTCAGCCCCGGCAGCAAGATCTGGCAGATCGGCCCGAGCGTGAGCATCCCCATCTTCGAGGGCGGGCGCAACGAGGGCAACCTGCGCGCCGCCCGCGCGCGCTACGACCAGGGCATCGCGCGCTACCGCGGGCAGGTGCTGGTGGCGTTTCAGGACGTGGAGAACGCCCTGGCCGACCTGCGCTTCCTCGCCCAGCAGGCCGAGGCGCAGAACCGCGCCGTGGCCTCCGCCCGCCGCACCCTGCAACTCAGCCAGGACCAGTACCGCAACGGCGCGGTGACGTTCCTGGACGTGACGGACGCGGAGCGCACCGTGTTCAACAACGAGCGCACCGCCGCCCAGCTTCTCGGCCAGCGCATGCAGGCGACCGTCCAGCTCATCAAGGCGCTCGGCGGCGGCTGGGATTAAACAATTTCCGCGGTGCGATCCGAGATACAGGATGCAGACAAGGAAAACGCGCGCCGTGCAAAATTTCTGTCATCCTGAGCGGAGGGCAACGCAGCCGAAGGACCTCGCCAGCTTTGGTACCCGCTTTCCTTGCTCCGACGATTGACCCGCTGATAGTTTTAGCCGCCACGAACGATGCCGCGCGAACACGATTACAGCGTTTACTTGCTCGCCAACTTCGCGCGCACCGTGCTCTACATCGGCGTAACCAACGACCTCGAAGGCCGCTTGTGGGAGCATCGCACCGGGGCAAAGGAACGCAGCTTCACCGCCCGCTACCGCGTGAACCGCCTGGTGTACCACGAGGAGTTTGGCGACGTGCTGGCCGCCATCACCCGAGAGAAGCAGCTCAAGAGCTGGACGCGCGCCAAGAAGGAAGCCTTGATCGCCAGGGGCGGCAACCCCGGCTGGGAAGATTTGAGCGCAGGCTGGGAAAAGCTGCGTGGCACACCCTATCCTTATGGCGGCACCAAAAATGAGGGTGCGTCGGTACCTGGCTAGCGAGGTCCTTCGGCTCCGTTACACTCCGCTCAGGATGACAGAGTTTTTATAGGCACGCGTGTTTTGCTGGTCCTGCCTCCTGCACCCTGCCTCCTGCCTCCTGCCTCCTGCTGCCCTCCCGCATCCCACATCCCGCATCCCGCCTTCTTCTCTTATGCCTGACCAACAAATGGACGCCCGCAAATGGATCGCCGTCGCGGGCACGATGCTCGGCGCGTTCATGGCCGTGCTCGACATCCAGATCACCAACGCCTCGCTCAACGACATCAGCGGCGGCATCTCCGTCACCCCCGACGAGGGAAGCTGGATCAGCACCAGCTACCTCATCGGCGAGATCATCACCATCCCGCTGACCGCTTGGATGATGCGGATTTTTACGATCCGCTACTACCTGCTGGGCAACGTCGTGCTCTTCCTGATTTTCTCGGGCCTGTGCGGCATCTCCACCAACCTGGGCGAGATGATCGTCTTCCGCGCGGGACAGGGTTTCACGGGCGGAGTGTTCATCCCCACCGCCCTGACCGTCATCATCACCTACATGCCCAAGAACCTCCAGGGCGTCGGGCAAGCCATGTTCGGGCTGACCGCCACCCTGGCCCCCGCCGTGGGGCCTTACATCGGCGGGGTGCTCACCGACAACGTCGGTTGGGAGTGGAACTTCTACATCAACTTCATCCCGGGCATCATCATGTTCGCCACGGTCTTTGCGACCATCCCGGCCGAGAAGATGAACCTCAAGCTGCTGCGCGAAGGGGACTGGATCGGCATCGGCTCGATGGCCCTCGGCCTGGGCGGGCTCATCGCCATGCTGGAGGAGGGCCAGCGCAAGGACTGGTTCGGCAGCCACTTCATCCAGCGGTGCGGCCTCCTGGCGGTGATCTTCGTGCCGATGTTCCTGATCCGCGAGTTCATGGCGGAGAAGCCGCTGGTCAAGCTGCGCCTGATCGCCAGCCGCAACCTGGGGCTTTCCACCTTGGTCGCGTTCGTGCTGGGCGTGGCGCTCTACGGCACGATTTACCTCATCCCGCAGTATCTCGGGCAGGTGCAGGGCTACAGTCCGACGCTCATCGGCGAGACGCTGATCTACGTCGGCTTTCCACAATTGTTGATCTTCCCGTTCCTGCCGCTGCTGCTCAAGAAGGTGGACATCCGCGCGCTTGTTTGCTTCGGTTCCATCCTCTTTGCCGCGAGCTGCTTCATGAACTCCTACATGAGTCCCGACTACGGCAAGCAGCAGTTTGCCGTGGCGAACATCGTGCGCGCCTTCGGCCAGCCCTTCACCATTGTCCCCGTCACGGCCCTGGCCACCGCCACGCTGGCCCGGGCGGACGCGGGCGACGGTTCGGCCATCTTCAACATGTTCCGCAACCTGGGCGGCAGCGTGGGCATCGCCATCCTGGACACGGTGACGACGCGCCGCGAGCAGTTCCACGACTGGCGCATCGGCGAGCGTGTCACCGCTTACGACCTCGCCGTGCAGGGGCGGCTGCAATCCATCCAGGCGCAGTTCATGGCGCGGGGCTTCGCCCCGAACACCGCGATGCAGCAGGCGTATGACGTGGTGAAGATGTCGATCCGCAAGAGCGCCTACACCATGGCCTACAACGATGCGTTTTTGATCGTCGCGTGGAGTCTGATGGTCGGCGCGGTGCTGGTGTGGTTCTGCAAGAAGCCCGACCCGGCCAAGGCGCAGGGCGGCGCGCATTGAGGCGGGATGACGGGTGTCGTCCGACACCCGCATCCCTCCGAATCCACGCGGTGCGGCACTACGGCGTGGGCGCAGGCGTGGGCGTGGCGGGAACCGCCGCTTTCCTGCGGAAGGGAGCCATCTCGGCGCGGATGTCCTCCAGCGCCTTGGGCATCGCGGGCGAGGCGAGCATCCGGCGCGCGATCTCGCGGCCGAGCAGCGCCCCCGCCTCCGTGTCCGAGGGAAAATGGACGCCGCCCAACTGCCGTCCCCACATGGTTTCGCGCACCTGGGCCTGGAGCGCCGGAACGTCCTCGGGAAACGCCGCGCCCAGGATCGCCGCCCACACCGTCGCGCCCGTCACGTGGCCGCTGGGGTAGGACGCGCCGTCGTTGGGCTTGGACACGGCAGGCACGATCCGCCCGTCCCGGTCGTAGGGCCGCGGACGATGGAAGACGCCTTTAAGCCCCTGGACGGCGTGGCTCTCCTCGCGGTCCAGTTCGTCGAGGATCGCCGCCGTGCGCGGGAGATTTTGGGCCGTGAACCAGTCCCCGTACACGGCCTGGCCGAAGGTCCAGTGCCCCTGGGCGGCGATGCGGACCGCGCGGGCGGATTGCGCGGGCGTGCGTTCCTCCTGGAGGTGCAGCAGCGTGTCCAGATCGGCCAGACCGGCGGGTGAGGCATCCGCCGAGGGCGGGGGCAGGACCCGGGAGAAATCCTGTTCGGCCGGGGCCAGGAACTCGTCGGCGGAGGCCCCATGGACCAGCGAGCAGAGAACGAGCAGGCAGCTAAGTAGAGAGAGGCGCGACATCGCGCGCGAGCCTACCCAGCCCGATCCCGGCCGACAAGCGGCTTCTATCTTCACGCCACCGCCACTCCCTCGACCAGCACCTGCCCGGGCAGGGACGCGCCAAACCCCCGCAGCCGAGCGCGCCCGTTCCTTCGATCAGCCGCGTCCGGGCCCCCTCGCTCATCGCAACACCCGGCGCTCCCCCTCGCGACGGGTCAACCCGGTCTTGTCCAGGTGTTCGAGCAGCGGAATCAGCACGCGCCGGGTCGTGCCGAGCATCTGGCGCACGTCGCTGGCCGTGGCGGGGCCGGCGGCGCGGATGAACCTCGCCACCGCCGCCCGCGCCTTCTGCAAGCTCTCCGCGCCGAGCACCAGTTCCGGGCCGATCTCCACCGCCTCGCCCGTGTCGCGCAGGAACCGCAGCGCCTGCCGCGAAACCTCGTCGGGCGTCAGGTCCTTGATCGACGGCGGCTCCAGCCCCTGCGCCGCCAGCGCGCGCCGGATGCGTTCGCCCGCCGCCTGCGCCGCGTCCAGCGTAACGAGAAGGGCTAGCGC
>CALMAQ010000245.1 GCA_937859745.1 uncultured Verrucomicrobiota bacterium
CTGCGTTGGGTCCCGGCCTGGAGCGGCACCGCGACCACGTGGGCCACGGTGGCCGTTTCGACCTCAGCGGGCGTGCTCATGCCGGGCCGCAACTGCGCGCCTTCGGTGCGGATCCGGATCCGCACCTCGAAGTTGGTGACTTCCTCCTGGGTGTTCGCGTTGGTGGTAACAGCGGTGTTGGCAATCTGGTAGACCGTACCGCGGAAGTGCCGGCCAGGAAAGGCGTCGATGGAGATGTTGGCCTCGTCGTTGAGCTTGACCGAAACCACGTCGTTCTCGTTGACGTTGACCCGCGCCTCCATCGTCGCTAGGTCGGCCACGCGCATGACCTCGGTGCCGGCAAACTGACCGGTTGCCACCACTCGCTCGCCTTGCTTGACACTCAGCACGCTGATGATGCCGTCGATGGGCGAGTAGATGGACGTTTTTTCGAGCAGGTCGCGGGACTGGCTCAAGAGGCTTTCCGCCTGCTCGATCTGGGCGAGGCTGGCGTTGAAGGTGGCCTGGGCCACCTCGGCGTTGGTCCGATACAGCGTCATGTCGCTGTCGTTGATAACCTTGCGGTTGTAGAGGTCGGTGTAGCGCTTGAGGTCTTCCTGGGCGCGAGTGAGTTGCGCGTGATTTTGCAGGCTCATCGCCTTCGCCGCGCTGATCGCGGCCGTCTGCTGGGCCACCTGCGCTTTGTAGTTGTCCGGCTTGATCCGGATGAGCAGGTCGCCCTTCTTCACGATCTGGCCGTCGATCACCGGGAGTTCGATGATCTCACCGGCAACCTCCGGCGAGATTTTGACTTCCGTCTCGGGCTGGATTTTGCCCGTGGCCGAGACGAGCTGCGTGATGTTTCGCCGCGTGACCGTCTCTACCGTGACCGTGGTCGGCTGCTCACGCTTGCTGCGCGCCACCAGATAGCCGACGAGGCCGAGCAGCGCGAGCGTGCCGCCGACGAGGTACCAACGCCGCCGCGACTTGCGTTTCGGTTTACGAGCGGGCGTCGCTGCCTGCACCGTCGCAGGCGACCCGGCACTCGCATTATCAGGTCCGGTGGAAGAGAGCATGGTAGGTCTTTCGGATGAGGCCGGAGCAATGTTGTCGGCTGAAGGTTTGATGCTCTGTCACCCTTAGCAGGCATGATGCCCAAAAGTAAGGGAATTTATAACTTCCTATCAGAAAGGATGTTATCGGAATTCTATCGGGCGTTGCGCGTCTTTCATTTTGTCCGCTGTCTGGGAGCGCCGGCCGAAAATTGGTGAGTTTCGCCAGTCGCGTGCAACCGGACTGGCAATGTTGACGCTGGTTGGACAGCATTGCACCGGCAAGGTTCACTTCTGAACTTCTCCGCAGTTGTGCATGGCTTTTCCCATGAAGGGATTGTCCACGTTGGCGTCCTTCTGTACCCAATCGCCACAATTCGGGAGCGGACAGTGAATCACGTAGAAGCCTTGGACGCCGTTGGTGCGCTCCACGGCCAGTTTGCTCCAGCCCCGGAAGGCTTCGCGCTGCGCGTCGATCCCTGCCGCGCTGGCGATGCTCGCCACGTAGTTCAGGCTCGCCGGCTTTGACTCTGGGGCCGCCGATCCGAGTTCCTTTTCGAACTCGGCGGCCTGCCGTTTGGCGGTCCGGAAATCATCCTGCGCCAAGGCACCCCGGATCGTTTCGTACCGTTGGAGCATCGTCCGGTCCTGTTCCGAGAGCGATCCTTCCGACACGTTGCGGACGGTGTGCCTGCCGCAACCGCAGAGCGTCAAACAGAGTGTGACCGTCAACGTCGTCGGCAGGGTCGCCGAGAGCGTTTTCCACGGAAGAAGAGGGGGAAACTTCATAGGTGCCGCCGAAACTAACACACTGCACCCACCGGTGCGGAGGCGAAATTACCCTGTCGGCCGGTGGACGCGCCGATGCTCCCATGCTTGCGAAAAGCCAGCGCTTCGTGTATTTTCACGTTCGAATGGCAAAGGTCGACATCCCCCGTAAGACGGTCTACCGCCTTTCTCTCTATCAGCGCGGCCTTCAGCGGCTCGAGTTGAACCAGATTGCCACAGTGTCATCTGCTGCTCTGGCCAAGGCGGCAGGGGTCAAGCCGACGCAACTTCGCAAGGACCTGACTTATTTCGGCCAGTTCGGCACCCGGGGTCTGGGCTATGACGTGGCCGCTCTCAACAAAAAGCTCGACGAGGTGCTCGGCACCACCCGACTGCAGCCGGTGGTGCTGGCCGGGGCGGGCAACCTGGGCATGGCCCTGCTGGGCTACTACGAAGGCTTTGCCAAGGAGGGTTTCGAGATCGTGGCCACCTTTGATTGCGAGCCATGCGTGCGCACGGTCGGTTCGCGCAAGGTCAAGGTGCGGCCCATTGCAGAGATGCCGGAGTTTGCCCGCCAGCACCTGATCAAGATGGCGATCCTCTCCGTGCCGGGCACGGCGGCGCAGGAAGTCGTCAACACGCTGGTGAACGCGGGCATCCAGGCGATCCTGAACTTCGCTCCGATCATCCTGCAAGTGCCCGAGAACGTTGTGGTCAACAACGTCGATCTGGCCATCGAACTGGAAAACCTCAGTTATTTCATCCGCTAGACCGGGGACCAGACGTGCTGAAGCTGGAGGAAATCGCGGTCGGGGAGTTCAACCTCGAACTGACGCTCCGCTGTGGGCAGGTCTTCCACTGGCAGAAGCTCGGGCCAGGCTACACGGGAGTCATCGACCGGGTGCCCGTCTACGTGGAACAGCGCGGCGACCGGTTGCTGGTGACGGCGGGCACCGCCGCCGCCGTCAGCCGGTACCTAGCGCTTGATCATCCGCTGGAAACCATCTACGCCACTTTCCCGTCTGATCCCGTGATGCAGGCCGCTCTCCAATCCTGCCGTGGTTTGCGGATCATCCGACAGCCCTTGTGGGAATGCTTGGCGACCTTCATCACGTCCGCGCTCAAACAGGTCGCCCACATCGCGCAGATCTCGCACACTCTGCGCGCACGGTTCGGCGGACTGGTCGGCGAGATCGGGCCGCGCGCGATGTACGCCTACCCTGACATTGCGCGCGTGGCGGCTTTGCCGGAAGCAGACCTGCGGGCCTGCGGTCTCGGGTTCCGCGCCAAGAGCCTGTTGACTACGGCCCAGCAACTCCATCAGGGCGGCGGGGATGGGGTTCTCGAGTTGTGGCGGAAGCTGAGCCGGGCTGAAACAGAGGCCGCTTTAACCGGCTTCCGGGGGGTGGGGACGAAGGTCGCCAACTGCGTGTTACTCTTCGGCTACGAGCATCTGGACGCTTTTCCCATCGACGTGTGGATCGAGCGCGTGCTCCGCGAGAAGTATTTTCCAGGCCGGCCCGAGGCGACGCTGGTGGAACTGCAACGATTTTCGGGCGGATACTTCGGGCCTTACGGGGGCTACGCGCAGCAGTACCTCTTCCACCAGGCGCGCGTGCGCGTGGGCAAAAAGCCCACCGGCGGCGGTGCCAGGGACGAGATCGAGGGACGGATGCGGCGCGTGCGGCGTGCGGCGAAACGATCCGGGCAGAAATAGCGACCGGGAGAAAAAGCTCGCTCCCTGTTTCCTTGGTTGACGATCCTGCGAGCGCTGCCTAGCACTGGCAGGGTTCTCATGGCCGATTCACAAGCCACGCTTTGCTACATCATCAAGGAAAACCGCGTGCTCCTGATCCATAAACTGCGTGGCGTGGGGGCGGGTAAGATCAATGGTCCGGGTGGCAAGGTCGATCCGGGCGAGACACCGCTGGCCGCCGCGATCCGCGAAACGCAGGAGGAAACCGGCGTAACGCCGCTGAACCTGCGGTTGCGAGGTGAACTGCGCTTCCATTTCGGCCTAGACGAAGTCGTGCATTGCTTGATCTACCAGGCGGACGACTATGTGGGTCAGCCACAGACGACGGCGGAAGCGGTGCCGGAATGGTACGAACTGGACTCATTACCTTACGACGAGATGTGGGAGGATGATCGCCACTGGCTGCCCTTGTTGATCGGGGGCAGCAGGTTTGAGGGCGACGTCGTGGTTCAAGGCGGATCGGCCGGGGACCCACAGTTCAGTTCTATCTATAATGAATAAACTATATCAATTATGATATATCATAGTTGATAAATTGCTGAGTTTTGTAGGGTGGTTTGCTGCCGAAGGCGGAGCGATTCCCTTTGTTTCCCCTGTAAGATCGGCTGATTGGGCATTTTGGCGGCGGGTTGCACGGTGGTTGCTAAATAAAGTTTTAGCATCCTGACCAAAGCAACTCGCCCATGAAAAAATCAGCCTTTTTCGCCGCTGCTGCCCTTTTCTTCTCATTGTTGACCGCTGCTTCCGCGAAGCGGCCGGTTGCAGAGAATTCTACCGACCTCACCCAGCAGGTCATCACCGAACTTAACCGGGTCCGCACCCATCCCCAAGCTTACGCCGCCTATCTGGAACAGTTCCGCTCCTGCTACCTGGCGGACGGCACCCTGCGGATCCCTGGCCGGACCGCCTTGCGTACTCGCGAGGGCGTCCATGCGCTCGACGAAGCGATCCGCGAACTCAACCGCGCCACGCCCCAGCCGGTGCTGACGGCTTCCGACATTCTGGCTGGGTCGGCCCATGCGCTCGTCGTCGATCAATCTCAGAGCGGGCAGTTCGGCCACGGCAGCATGCCCTTCGAGCGCATGGAACGTTGCGGCGTGATGCGCGACTTCAAGGGTGAGAACGTTGCCTACGGCGCGAGCACCGCGCAGAGCATCGTCTACAATCTGGTGGTGGACGACGGCGTGCGCGACCGCAGCCACCGCCGGAACATCCTCACCACCGAGTTCCACGAGGCCGGGGTCAGCTACGGCAGCCATCCGAAGTACGGCGTGATGTGCGTGATTGACTTCGCGGGCGGCTACGGCCGCTGAACGTTAAATTTCGCGGTCGACTCAAGGCGAGGACCTTGGTTGCAGTCCGTTGTCGGTCGCAAGAGCAGGGCGCAGGCTGGTGGGCACGTTCACGTGCCGGACCGCCAGCGCCGTCTGCTTTTTACGCGGGCGGCGTTACTGCGGGGCGGGCGCCCGCAACGGCCGGCTCAAAGCTTCCAGCGACCGGCCTGATTGTTCTCCGTCGTTGTGGCGGGTTGCAGCGTCGCCGAAGCGACCGCCGCCTGCGCCGCCCCGGCGGGCAGCAAGTCGAAGGTCAAGATTAGGGGGCGGTGCCGCGGAACCTCGGCCGCGGCCGTTGCTCCCGAGCAATAGACGAACATCCGGCCCAGGCCTTCGATGAGCGCGGCACTCTCGGTCACGCGAACGGCCGGAGACTGCTTGTCGGCCGTGAGCGTCAGATCGCTCGCCGCGGCGCGGAAACCAGCCTCCGGGGTCGCGATACCCGCCCGGCAGCGATGCAGCGGGATCACCGTGTGACTATCTTGGTGCGGGATCACGTACAACGAACCATCGAGCGTCCAGCGGTGCGTGATCTTCGATGAACCGGTGGCGTGGAGGTTCTTGTAGAAGGTCAGTTCTGCTTCGAGCACCTCGAACTGCGGCAGGTCTTGCAGGGGAACGAGCAACCGGATGAGTTCGTGGCGGCCTGCGGACCGGACTTGCCTGGTCTCTCGGTCCCACCAGGGCACATCAAATGTCGTGCCGACGGGCTGGGTACGGACCACGAATGGGGCCCGCGCGCTGTCGATCTGCAAGGCCACGACGTGCCGCCCCGGCGCGGTTCCCACCGCGCCCCCACCAAGCGGAAAAGCACGAACGACCGGAACGAGGCCATCGAAACACGACACCAATCCATTCAGCCACGTATCAAACCGCGCGAGGTCCGCTCCAGAGAGAGTGAGCTTGCCTGTCGCATCCATCCTGACTCCCAGCAGCCACAGGATATCCTGTCCCCGGGCCGCATTGGCGTGCGCGGCGAGCAGCCGGGCGGCACGCCGGGGTGATCCCGGCCAAGTGGCGAAGTGCGCGACGTAATTTGCCGACGCAGCGTGCGGCCGGCCATTTCTCAGCGCGTCGAGGTACTCCAAGGCGCGGTATTCCAGAAGAGGTGCAGCTTTCATGAGCCTGTGGATCGCAGAAGCCGCCGAGCGTGGGCTGGTTCCGGCTCGTATCGGGATTGAGGCGAGACGCGGAGAAAAGATCGTGCTAAAGGTGTCGCCGGATCTGCCGGAACGGCGCGGCGACAGCGAACGGCGGGAAGAAGGGGGAGAGGGAAGGTCGCGGGAAGGATAACGCCTGAAAACAGCAATAATCTCGCCATGGACGTAGCCATCTTGGGTGCATCGGGGGATTGTGGCCGGGCCATCGCAGGCCAACTTGTGTCCGCACGCGTCTTGGCCACGACCGAGCGGCTGCAACTCGTCGGACGGGGCGAGGGCAAATCCGGCAGCGTCCTGCACGGGTTGATGTCCGACCTGACCGATGCGTACGCCGAACACGTCCCCTACCTCGACGTGGCGCTCTCGCCCGAGGACATCGTCGCGGATCTCTGGGTGGTCAGCGCGGGTAGCACCGTGCCGCCGAACGTGCGGCGGGGAGCGTCCCGCGCCAGCCTGGCAGCGGCGAACGCCCCGGTGTTCCGCACCTACGCCGAGGCACTGGCGCGGAACGGACAGGGCACGGAGATCGTCATCGTGGTTTCCAACCCGGTCGAACTCGGCGTCGCGTACTTTGCGGAAGCGATTGGCCGCGAGCGGGTCATCGGCATTGGGGCCTATTCGGATACCCTGCGTTTCCGGCGGGAGATCGCGGCGACCATCGGCGTGCGGCGTCAACGGGTGGGCGGGTTCATGCTCGGCGAGCACAGTGACGCCCAAGTGCCGGTATGGAGCAGCGTGCAGGTCCACGGCATGGGCACGGAGGAACTCGAACAGACCGTGCGGAGGCTGCGGCAAGGCGCCGGGCCGGAGGAGTTTCGCGCCATCGTCGCACGCGAGCGCAACGCCATCGCGGAGTTGCTGGCCGCCGGGAAGGTCGAAGAGGCCTTCCTGCGGGTGGACACCCTCGCGCCGGACGTCCGCGTCATCGTCAAGCCCTATGTGACGCACCTCTCCGGGAGCAAGACCGTGCTCGCTACCGCCAACGTGACCGTCGATCTCGTCAGCACCCTGCTGGATGGCCGCGAGGTCCTCGTGGCGGGTCAAGCCATGCTCGAAGGCGAATTCTATGGGCTGAAGGGTCCTTTGGGGGTGCCGGTCGTTGCAGGCACGAACGGGATCTCGCGCGTCGTCGAAATCCCGCTTTCCGACCAGGAACTCGACCAACTGTCCCACATCTCCCGGAACGTCCAGCGGCAGGTGCAATCGTGGATGGCGGAGGCCGAACCGGCCACGACGGTCGCCGTGCCCTAAAACCGATCCATAATGAACCCGCCCGAGCCTTCCGCCCGTCCCGCCAGCTACGCCTTCGTGCTCAAGCTGTCCGATCAACCCGGGGGCATGGAGTTGATCGCGGCCACCTTCGCGCACCGCGGTGTGTCCCTGGAATCCTCGCTCGGCAACGACGGCACCCTGGATCCCGAGGGACGCGCCACAGTGATGGTCACTTTTTCGGCACCGCCCGCCAAAAAGGAGAACATCCGGCGCGCCTTGGGACGGCTCTCTCGCGTGCGGACTCTCACCGAGTACCCGCTGGATGCGCCCAACCTTCGCAAAACAGCCGTCTTCCGCGTGAAAGGCGGCCCGGAGGAGTTCGGGTTCGAATTTGGAGGATTGCACCTGGAGGAGTTGCCCGGCGGCGCTTGCGAGGGCGAGAGGACGTTCCTGCTGGTCAACACCCCGGCGGTGGTGGACGATTTTCTGGCACGCCTCGACGCGACCGGCAAGCTGCGGGACGCCGCCGCGGCGGTCATTGGCCTGTAAGAAACGGGCTATTCCTCCGGCTCGGTTGCAGCCGGAGGTTCGGCGAACGATGCGAGCTTGAGTTCCCGCACTTGAGCCGCCACGTCCCGGCTCCGCATCAGGGCTTCGCCGACGAGGATCGCGTCCGCCCCGCTGGCGCGCACTCGGCGGCTGTCCTCGGCCGTCCGGATGCCGCTCTCGCTGATGAGCACGACGCCGGCGGGCACCTGTTCGCTCAACGCTTCGGTGGTGGCGAGATCGACCCCGAACGTGGAGAGGTTGCGGTTGTTAATGCCGATGATCTGGGCGTCGATGGCCAGGGCGCGGTCCAGCTCCGCCAGCGTGTGGACCTCGACGAGCGCATCCAACTGGCAGCTCACGGCCACGTCGTGCAGGCGGGCCAACTGTTCGTCGTCCAACGCCGCGACGATCAGCAGCACGGCGTCGGCACCCGCGGCGGCAGCCTCGTAAATTTGCACGTCTTCCAGCACGAAATCCTTGCGCAGGACCGGCAGTTGCACCGCTTCGTGCACAGCGCGCAGGTGGTCCAAGTGTCCCTGGAAGAAGGGTTCGTCCGTCAGCACGGACACGGCGTCTGCCCCGGCCGCCTCGTAGCAGCGGGCGATCTCGACCGGATCAAAGTTTTCCGCGATCAGCCCGGCGGAAGGCGACGCTCGCTTCACCTCGGCGATCAGGCCAAGCGTATGACCGCCGTCTCCCTGTAAGGCGGACGCAAAGCCGCGGAAGGAGTTGCGGCGCAACGCTTCGAAGCGCAAATCGGCGCGCCGGGCGAGCAACGGCGCGACGGCCTGCCGTTTGGCCGCGAGGATTTCGGTCAGTCGGTTCATCGCAGGACGCTAGTGATTCGGCACGCCGACGCAACCCGAGAAAACTTGCCGACGGGCCGAAGAATCCGCTTGCGGCGCGAACTGCCTTCGGCTACGAATGTGGCTCCGTTGTCATGCGGGTGTAGCTCAGTGGTAGAGCACTTCCTTGCCAAGGAAGACGTCGCGAGTTCGAGTCTCGTCACCCGCTTTCCCTGCTTGATCGGCAGCGTCAGCCGAACTGCTGTCTGACCTATCGTATCTCCGCTCTCGCTTGCGCGGGCGTGGCATCCAGGTCGAACGCTTCGGGCGCGCAGATACCTGCGGGGACAAACTCCAGCGTCGCATCGGCCCCGGGCCCGATGACGCACAGGAACTCATTCCAGGGTGCCGTGCCTTCCGCCAGAAGGGCGAAGTCGCCGTTAGCAGCACGGTTCTGGAGGTGAAAATGCCGGATGGATGGTTGCTGGACGGCAAATTGACGACGGATTGATAAAGGTTTTGAGTCGAGTGGTTGCCAGAAGAGCCCCACGTTGTCCCGCCCGACAAATCCAGCAGGCGCAACATGTTCTGCGGGTCATCGGCAAGGGAGTTGTTGTGGGTTTCGACTAGGAAGTCCACCCCCAGGCTCCGCTCCGTAAGGCCTCGCAGCGGTCCCCCAACGCGGCGCAAGGTTTCGTCGTTCTGTTTCGGACGCGGGGCTCCGGCCGGGGAAGAGCCGCACTTTGCGGAAGGCAAAACGGTCCAACCGGGCGAGCAACGCTCCCGCCGCCGCGCAGAGCGCGTCCTCGTGGGACGGAGCCAGTTCGGGGTAGGAACCCAGGACCACCGCGGTGGGTCGATGTTGCGCGTATGCCGCGACCAATGCTCCCTCGTCCGTCGCTTGCTCCAGATGCAGTTCGTACACTTCCAACGGCCCGAATCCTGCCGCCACCGCAGGCAGCAGTTCAGCCAATGGTCGACTGACTCGCTCGGGCAGGCGGGCCAGTCGGCCATGGGCGACATTTTCAAGTGGTGGGTCGAATGCATCTGCCGGGGGAGGCAACACTCCACGCGTAACTCACAGCCGAGTCCGCGCGACAGGTGCCCGGGGAACACGGCCTGCTGGCGCTGGACTGGAACTACGGCAACCGCAACGTGCTCGTTGATTTGATGCTGAGCGGGTTGATCCCTCAGGCAGACGCTGCACACGACGCGGGCCGACGTTTGCCACGCGCTTATTGAGGCGACCGCGTTCGGTGCCCGCGCGATCATTGAGCGGCTGCGCGAGTGCGGCGTGCCCGTCCGCAAAGTTGTCTGCGCGCGGGGTTATCGCGGAGAAAAACCCTCTGTTGATGCAGATTTACGCGGACGTGACGTGCCGCACGATGCTCCTGCCAAGCTCCAGTCAGGCATGCGCGCTGGGCGCGGCGGTTGTCGCCGGTGCGTACCCCAATTTTGCCGCCGCGACTGCGGCCATGACTTCGCTGCGCCCGATGAGCTACTTCACCGATTCCTGGACACCAAGCAGTGTACGACCAGATTGATGCATTTAACGGCGACCTGCACGACGCTTTCGGCGGCGTCGACCATGCGGTGGATCTATCCCTGGTCATGGACCGCCTCACCCGCTTGAAGGCGGAAGCGAACCGGGGGAGAAGCGCGTTACCGTATGATGCGGTGATCGCTGTGCCCTGATCGGAGGACGGAACGTCAAATCAGCTCCGCGGATTTTGTTTGATCTGCTCGTTCAACTTGGCAAAAGAAGGCTCGTCCAGGCCAAGGCCGGTCCAGAGGATTTTGAAGTTGCTGGAGTAATAAACAGTGCGGCTGACGCCGCCTACCTTGTAGACGCCGACCCAGCCAGGGTCCACGGCGTACACGACCGGTATCGTGAGATGGTGCTTCCTGGCTTCGGCTTTGATGGCGGCAGCATCTTGCGAATCGAGCACCTGCCCGAAGCACCCGAAGTTTTTGTGGCTATCCTGCACCGCTTGGAGTTTCTCCAGGTCGCTCCAGAATTTGTCGTCGTGCAGGTTGCCGTAGACGGCCACGGTGCCCGCCCGCTCGGCGTACGCGCACATCTGGCAATATTCTTCACCGCTGGACGTATTATGAATCTCGTAGGGCAGGACGTTCGCTCCCGCCTGGAGTTGGCCGGACGGAGCCGCCTCGTTGGCCGCCGGGGCGGCCGGAGCCTCTGCCTTGACGCAAGACCCCCCTAGACCCACCGTTGCCAGCAGGGAGACGAAGGCGGCACAGCGCGGAAAAAGTTGCGTGATCATAGCGTTGATTTCTCTGGAGGATAATGTAGTCAGCGCGGCGACGTACGCAAACTGGACTCACCTGCCGGGTCTTTCGCCTTCAGCCCGGCGAGCGCCCCCGTGTAGCCGGTCAATTCCATGTAGCCGTGGCCAATCAACCGTCGGCCCGCGCGCGTCCCGGAGATAGCGGTTACCCCTTCCCAATAACTGATCTGCGGCAAGGCCAGTTCCTGATCGTCCAGGCGTGCGCTGACCGTCGTGTCGATGGCTTGCGACGGCACGGTGACATGCCAGGAGAGCGGGTAGGTGGCGTCGGTCTTCAGACTGTGCCACGTCCTGAGAGGTTGCAGTTGGAAATCCTCGAAACGGAGATGCGTGGTCACTCCCTGGGCATCAATGTAGGTGCCGCTGGAGACCGGATCGACAGTCCCGTCCTTCCGGCGCATCGCGTAGAGCATCAGTTCGGTCTGGTCGTCGAGCTGGATGCAGAACCAGTTCCAACCGATCTGGTCCGTACCGAGCTGGTTGCTGGCCCATTCGTGGTCGAACCAACTCTCGCCCGTCACCAGTTGAGCTTTCATCTCCGTGCCGACAGCGAGCGTCCCGCGGGTCGCCAGGCGCGTGAACGAATAATAGTGCGAGGCGTTACCCAACCCGGTCGATTTCTGGCTGACCCCGTCCGTGCCCTCGATCACAGGAGGCTTTTGCGAGGCGACGAGCAGGTCGATCTGCATGGGGACCGGCTCGGCCGCCCTCGCTGTAACGCGCCACGATCCGTCGGGTTCCGAGGCGAGTTGCCAGTTCTCCAGCCATACGAACGGCTTGGCCGCCTGCTCCGGGCTGCCAAAGCCCGCTTCCCCAAACGCGCCTCGGCTCGACTTCTGGGTGTAGTGGAACTGGCCTCCGCCGAGATCGGTGATGGCGAAATGAGCGAACTTGAAGTCCCCCTGCACGAAGCGCGACCGCCCGCGTTCGTCCTGAACCGGCGCGCGCCGCTGCCCCGGCGGCAGCACGCCCTGGCGGAAGAAGGTCAGCTCATAGCCGTATTCCTTGCGGTCCGCCGTGACGACGTTGCCGGTGAAGTACCACCACTCGGTCTTGTAATCGGGGTGAATGGCGTGATCGGCGGGAAAACGGTACTGCCAGCCGGGGAGGGCCAGCGACCAAGCGCCGGGGGTGGGGGCTTCGGCGCTTGCTCGCCCGTCAGCGGGGCTCAACAGCAGGAAAGCCAGGCAGAATATCGTGTGGAAGGTCGTTTTCATCATTCGGAACGGATAGCGGCAGCAATCGGCACGCGGCCCGCGCGCAGGGCGGGCAGCCACCCGGCGGCCAGCGCGGCGAGCAGGATCCAGATGGGGGTCGCCAGCACGCTCGCCCACGGGACCGTCAACTGGATCGTCCAGCCGAAGAACGCCTTGTTGATGACAAAAGTGAGCACGAGCGACAGACAAAGCCCCGCCAGCATCCCCAAGAAGCTGGCGAGCAGGCCGATCAAGGCGCTCTCGGTCAGCACAACGCCCTGAATCTGGCCGCGCGACGCACCGATGGCGCGCAGTACGCCGATCTCCCGCTCGCGTTCGGTGACGAGGGTGGTCAGCGTCAGAAAGATGCCCACGACGGCAATGACGACCGCGATGGCGCGCAGTACGCCGGTGATCCGGAAGGTCTGGCCGAAGATCTCGAAGACACGCTCGCGGATCGCACGGTTCGAGAAGATGAGGAATTCGCCGTGCGGATTGTACGCCTGGCGCAGGTGATCGACCGTATCGTCGAGCGTGGCCGGATTTTTGAGGTAGATGCCCACCGACATCACGCGCTCATCGTGCCAATGCCGCACGAAGTTGTCGTGGCTGATGGCGACGATGCCCGCGTCCCGGGAGTAATCGTAGTACACACCCGCGACGGTGAAATCGCGCGGTCCCTCCGGGGTAGGAATCTGCAACCGGTCGCCCTCCCCGACGTGGTAGCGGTGCGCGAACGGTTCCGTGACCAACACGCGGTCGGGCAGGTAGAACGCGCGCTGCTTTTCCTCGCCGTGGCCGCCCACGAACGCCAGGCGGTTGCGGTTGTCGCCGGAGACGGCCACCATCGACACGCGGTCGCCGCGGATGGTCACGCCCACTTCCCGCACGGTGTCCACCGCCGCGATCCGCGGATCGTGCCGCAACCCGTCCAGGACCTCCGGCGGGAACAACGCCCCGTTGCCGAGCGTCTCGTTGGCCGAGGGCGTCATGAAGATGTCCGCGACGATGGCCCGGTCGATCCAGATTTCCACCGTGCGCCGGAAGGCATGGATCATCACCGAGATGCCCACGGTCATGGCGATGGCGGCCATCAGCGCCGCAATGATGACGGCGTTGCGGTGCAAACTGCGGTGGAGGTTCTGCGAGGCGAGACGCAGCAGGACCCCCGAACCCAGCGTTCTTCCGCCCCGCGAGGTGCCTGGACCGCGTTTCACCAGCCGCTCCAGCAATCGAGAGGCCACGCTGGTGACGGCGGGGGCGGTGAAAGCGAACCCGAGCAGCACAAAAAACGCGCTGCCGAAGCCGAGCCACGCCGGACCGGTGGTCAGCGAGAGCACCGAGGCGGCTAGAGCCACCCCGAGCGCCAGCAGGCCCCACCGCAGCCAGCGCGGCGCGTGGAGCCGGCTCTGGTCACGGGTCGCCCCGAGCCCCAGGCTCAGCGCGGTGACGGGGTCCGCATTCGCCCCCTCCCGAGCGGGCAGCCACGCGGCGGCAAGCACGGAGCCGAGACCGAAGAAGTAGGCGCTGAACACCAGGAGAGGCGTGAGGTGCAGCCGATCCACGCTGACGAGCATGTACAGGGTGCTGATGACCCGCGCGATCTCGCGGCCGATGAGAAAACGCGCCAGCAGCACGCCCCCCACGATGCCTAGGGTGACACCAATCGCGCCGAACAGCAGGGCTTCGGTCAGGAACAGGCATTGCACCTCGAACCGGGTGGCTCCGATGGCGCGCAGGATGCCGGTTTCGACTCGCCGCCGCACCACGCTCGCCGCGATGGTGTTGTAGATGAGGAACATCCCTACCAGTAGCGAGATCAGCGACAGCGCGCCCAGGTTCAACTCGAAGCTGGCGAGCATCCGCTCGATCTGCCCGCTGCGCTGGCCCGGGGCCGACACGGTGGCGTCGGCGGGGACCAGCGGTCGCAACCCGGCGGCGACGCCCTCCGCGTCACGCGGCTGGTCGAGGAGGATCTGCACGCTGGAGAGCTGCCCCTGCTTGCCCAGGAGTTCCTGCGCCCAGCCGATGTCCATCGCCGCCACCCGGGAGTTGCCGCGGCCCGCCGCCGTCAGGTCGAGCCGGATCAGCGAGCGGACCACGAGCGATTGCTGCCGCCCATTGACCTGGAGGCGGAGCGCGTCGCCCAGCTTCAGGGAGTGCGCGCGGGCGAACTCGTCTGTGATCGCCAGGGCCTGCGGGTCGCCCAGCCACCGGTCGATGTCCAGGTTTTCGGCGTCGGCCGGGGTCGGCCCGCCGACGCTAAAGGTGGCGAAGGGAAGGTTCGTGAAGATGTCGACGCCGAGCACCTGGAGGTATTCACCCGGGTAGTCCGGCAGCGTCGCGTAACCTTCGACGAGCGGCGTCGCCGCCTTGACCCCGGCGGCAGCCTGGATCTTGGGCAGACAGCGTTCGTCAAACCCGCCGCCGGGCGAGCGGACCTCCAGGTTGGCCTTGCCCGCCACGAGGTCGATGCTGGCGGCGAAGGATTGGTTCGCGCTGTGGTTGGCGATCTGGATCGCCAGGTACACGGACACCCCCAAGGCCACGCTGAACACGTTCAGGCCTGCCAGCAGCTTGTGCCGCCGCGCGTGCCGGGCGACATGCCAGAGAAAGAGGCGGGGGAATTGGCGCGTCATCGTGGAGGATACCACCTGTGCCAACTTACGCGCGAAATCCGCCGGACGTTGCCACAATTGCACTTTGTGGGTGCGGGCCGTCGCTCCTGCCACCATCTCCTTTGCCACCGGCGGCTCAAACCGCTAGTCTGGAAGGATGGCCGACCCCGATCCCGCTTCGCAGGAACTGCCCCCCGTGGACGATTGGCGCACGACGGACCAGGACGAGATCAACCGCCGCCGCTTGCGCGCGCTCCAGGAAGCGCCGCTGGTCAGCAACCGGGATGAACTCCATCCGATCTTCTCGAACTTCGACGTGCATTCGCAAAGCGGCGTGACGTACTCGGTGGAAGTGCGCGACCTGGCTCGCCGCCAGTCTCACTGCGACTGCGTCGATTTCCGCGTCAACGGCCTGGGCACCTGCAAGCATGTCGAGGCGGTATTGGACCACCTGGAACGGCAGCAACCGCTCGCCTTCGCGCTGGGCCGCCAGAACGGGTCGCCGCGGATCGACCTCGTGCGCGGCAGCGAAACGCAGACGCTGCGGGTCGAGCGCGGATTGGAGCGCCTGCCGCGCTCCGTGCGGCGGTTGTTCGACGAACGGGGCGGCCTCGTGCCCGGCTACCTGCCCGAGATGGCGCTGGAAATCTGGCGCGGGGCGGCGCAGAGCGAGATGCGCATCTCCCAGGAAGTCGAGCCCTGGCTGGAATGCCGCCGCCGGATGGCGGAAGGCGTGACCCTGCGGCGCACCTACGAGCACAACGTTCAGGCGGGCGAGTGGCCCCCGCAAGAAACCCGCCTGCCGCTTTTTCCCTACCAGCGCGAGGGCATGCTGCACCTTGCCTGCGCGGAGCGCGCGCTACTGGCCGACGAGATGGGCTTGGGCAAGACGGTGCAGGCGGTGGCCGCCGCGGCGCTGCTCCGGCGGCTGGGCCGGGTGGAGCGCGTGCTGGTGGTCACACCCTCGTCGCTGCAGGGCGAATGGGAGGAGCAGATCCGCCGTTTCACGCGGCTGCCCCTGCGGGTGTTGAACGGCACGCGGCTGGAGCGGTCCGCCGCGTATGACCGCGAAAAGGCGAACTTCTTCACGGTCGCCACCTACGAGGCAATGCTCACTGACGCGCTCGAAATCAACGAGCGGCTGCGGCCAGAGGTGGTCATCCTCGACGAAGCACAGCGCATCAAGAACTGGAACACGAAGACGGCGATGGCGGTCAAACGGCTGCAAAGCCGTTACGCCTGGGTACTCACGGGCACACCCCTCGAAAACCGGATCGACGAACTGTACTCCCTGGTAAGTTTTCTGGACCCGACCGTGTTCGGGCCGTTGTTCCGCTTCAACCGCGAGTTCTACGAGTTCGACGAGCGCGGGCGTCCGCACGGCTACCGCAACCTGGACCAGCTTCGCGTTCGCATTCGCCCGTTGCTGCTGCGCCGCCGCAAGGCGGACGTGGAGACCGAATTGCCCAACCTCGTGGAGCGGACCTTCCTCGTGCCGATGAGCGAGAGCCAGCGCGCCGCCTACCAGACGCACGAGGCCACCGTCGCCAAGCTGCTCGCCGCCAACCGCCGCCGCCCCCTGGCGGAGCCGCAGCGCGAGCGGCTGATGCGCGAGATGAACATGCTCCGCATGATCTGCGACAGCCTCTACATCCTCCAATCCGACCAGCGCGCCTGCCCGAAGCTCGACGAGTTGGCGCGCATCCTCGCCGAGTGCATGGGCAACCCCGAGGTCAAGGTGCTCATCTTCAGCGAGTGGGAACGCATGCTCGAACTCGTTGGCGACCTGTGCCGCCGTTTGCGGATCGAATACGCCACGCACACCGGCAGCATTTCCACCGGCCAGCGGCGGCAGGAGATCCAGCGGTTCCGCGAGGACCCCGCCTGCCGCGTGCTCCTGAGCACGGACACGGGTGGGGTGGGGCTGAACCTGCAGAACGCCAGCGTGGTCATCAACTGCGACCAACCCTGGAACCCGGCGCGGCTGGAACAGCGCGCCGCACGCGCCTGGCGCAAGGATCAGGCGCGCGCCGTCACCGTGCTGAACCTGGTCAGCGAGCGGACCATCGAGCAACGGATGCTCGGCATGCTGGCCAACAAGCAGGCGCTGAGCGGTGGCGTGCTCGACGCGGACGCCGACCTGAGCGGCGTCCGGCTGGCGGGCAACAAGGAAAACTTCCTCCATCGGCTGGAACAACTGCTGCCCGTCCCGCCGCCAGCCCGCGACGACGGCGAGCCCAAAAGTGCGCGGGGAAGGGGGAACCCGCCGCCAGGCCCGGCCGCCACGGGGCAGCGCCCGGCGGCAGACCGTCCCCGCGTGTTCTCCCAGCGGGCGGCGGAAGCCCTCAACGGCGCGCTGATCTCCTGTGAGGAGCGGTTCCCGTCACGTGGCGACACGTCGGTTCTTCTCGTGGTCGTGGAAAACGAACTCGACCGTTGGAAAAAGAAGCTCGGCGAGTTGGCGGCGGAGCACCTCGAACGCGGCGCGGACAACGAACCCGCCCCGGAGGTGCGGCTGGAAATCATCGACCGGTCCGCGGCGGACACCCTCCGGCGGCTGGCTGAGGCGGGCGTCATCCACCCGTCGCTGCGGGCGAGCCGCATCCTGTTTCCCGCGCCGGAGGCCACGCCGCTGCCGCTGGGTGCACAGGAACAGAACCGTGCGCGGCAGGCACGCGAACAGCATGCGCGCAAACTCAAGATGGCCCGCGTCCTCGCAGGCGAGGAAATGGTCGAGGAGTCCCGCGCCGCGGCCCTATCCGCCATCCACGAGCTGGGCCGCGCCCTAGCCATCGAGCACCGGCAGTCTGAACCAACGAACGCCCTGGGGGCGCTGACCCCGCCGCTGGATGCCTACTGGAGCATGGGCGAACCATCCCTGGCCACCTTGCGGACGTTCCTGACGGATGAGCACGCCGCGGTGCAGCCCGTCTTGGCCGCCCTCGGCCAGCCGGTGGAGGCGGGCACGAAGGTCGCCAGAGATTTTTTCGCCGGGATCAAGGCGAAACTGGCGACGATCAACGGTTAAGCCGGCTTGCCCGCGGCCGGGACGAGCACGGCCGCCTGCTGGACCGCCGCCTGGATTTTCCGCAAGAAGCCCCGGTCCGTGATGCGCTCGCCGTGCGCGCCGGTGAGGTAGAAACTGTCGATGGCCGCCCCCTTGTCCGTGGCGATCCGTGAGAGCACCACGTTGACGCCGAGCTTGCCGAGGGCGCGCAGCAGGTCATAGAGCAATCCTAGTCGATCCGGCGTCTGCACCTCCAACAACGTATAAAGGTCCGTCGCCTCGTTCGTCGTGACGGTGCGCGTCGGGAAATCGAGTTCCTGGGTTCGGACGGGCACGGCGCGGCGGCGGCGGCGGGCCTTTTGCAACAGCGGGCTGAAGTCGTAGGAGCCAACGAGCAGCGCCTGTCGCAGCACGCTTTCCACCGCGGCGAGATCGCGCGCCTCGGGCACGGCACGCTGCGAGGGGTCGCACACCCGGAAGAGGTCGATTGCTAGGCTGTCGCCCCGGGTGTAGATGTCGGCGCTCAGGATGTTGAGGCTGGCCGCAGCGAAACTCCCGGCGATTTTGGCGAACAAGCCGCGGCGCTCCCAGGTACATACCCAACATTCCGTGTGTCCGCGTTCCGGCTGCGGCCTCCAGAAGATGGCGGGCGCGAGCGCCGCATCAGGCGTGTCGTGCTGCTGCCGGTACGCCAGGAACTGCCGGGCCAGCCGGAGATGGTCGGCGATGGTCGGTGCGTCGAACGTTTCCAAGTATCGTTCGGGCATCATGCGGAAGTGCGCTTCGATCTCGTCGGTGTAGCTGTCGTCCAACTCCGCCAGCACGGCCTCGCGTTTTGCCTCGTGTTCGCGGCGGTGGGCGAGGTAACCCGCCTCGCCTTCTGCCAGGTACTGCCGGGCCGAACGATAAAGCTGCCAGACGAGCGATTCCTTCCAGTCGCTCCAGGCTTCGTCACTCGTCCCTTGGCCGTCGGCAAGGGTCAGCAGCATCAGAGCATCCAGCGTCGGCCGATCCTTCACGATTCCGGCGAACTCCACGATGGTCGCCGGATTGTCCAGGTTGCGGCGTTGCGCCGTGGACGATAGGGTCAGGTGGTTGTCCACGAGCAGGATCAATTCGCGGCGGCGTTCCGGCGCGAGCTGGAGGCGGGCCGCGACCTTCTGAGCGAAGAGCGCGCTGGCCTCCGCGTGGTGCCGCGCGCTGGTCGCCTTGCCAGTGTCGTGAAGCAGCAACGCCAAGTACAGGGTGAACGGATCCTTCAGCGTCTCGAAGAGCTTTTTGTACTCCGCGAACTTTGGGTCGCTGCTCTGCGCGAGGGCATCCAGCTTCTCGATGCACACCAGCGTATGCTCGTCGGCGGAGTAGCGGTGGAAAAACTCGTGCTGCACCAGGCAGGTCAACTCGCCAAATTCCGGCAGGTAGGCTCCCAGCACATCCACCTCGTGCATCGCGCGCAGGATGCGGCCGACCTGGCCGCGGTGCGAGAGGATGGTTGTGAAGGCTTCCCGCGCCGCCTTGGAATATTGGAATGTGCGGTTGATGAGCCGCAAACGGCGGCGGATGAGCTGTTGCAACTCGGAACTGAGCCGCAAACGGCGGCTCTGCGCGTGCGCGAACACCCGGATCAGGCGCACCGGGTCCTGGTTGAAGACGTCGCGGGTTTCCGGGTAGATCAGCTCCCCTTCGGCCAGGAAACCGTCGAAGCGTTCGGGCGAAGGGCCACTGCGGCCGAAGAGACGCATCAGGCCGGAGGTGGGCCGGGCGTCGGCGCGGTTCAGGCCGCCTTGCCCGATGCGCTCGAACAGGTTCTCGGTGATCAGCGCCAAGGCGCGCGCATGGTGGTAGTAGTCCCGCATGAACGCCTCGCTGCGGCGGAGCGTGTTCTTCTGCGGGTACATGAACCGGTCGGCAATCTGCCCTTGGAAGTTGAGGGTGAGTGCGTCCGCCGCGCGTTTGGCCAAGTAATGCAGGTCGCTGCGGACGTGCAGCAGGAAATCATACGCTTCCTCCAGCGTGCGGCGTTCCCGTTCGTTGAGGAAGTGCTTCTCGACCATCTCGGCCGTGCTGCGCGTCCGTTCCTTGAAATAGGCGCTCCAGATCAGGTTATGATAATCCCGGAGCCCGCCGGGGCTGGATTTGATGTTTGGCTCCTGCAGGAAAACCGTCGGACCGTACTTGAGGTGGCGGGTTTGCTGGTCGCTCTGCCGCCACGTGAGATACGCTTCCTCCTGCCCCAAGATGCACCCGCGCTCGAACCGGGTCTCGAACTTGGTGAACAGCGCCTGCTGACCGGCGAGATGTCTCGCCTCCAACAGCGCGGTCTTCGAGATGTTGTCCAAGTTTGCATGGGCGCAGGTATCCTTGATCGAGCGAGTGGCGTGTCCCACCTTGAAGCCAATGTCCCACAGGACATAGAGGATTTGTTTGATGAGTTCGTTGACCTCATCGGGCACCTTGTCGGTGGCAAAATCGTGCAGGAAGAGCACGTCCACGTCGCTGAAGGGGTTGAGTTCGCCGCGCCCGTACCCGCCGATGGCGATCAGGGCGGCGGGCGCATCCCCTCCGGAAGCGGCTGGCAGGCACGCCTGGCAGGCGTCGGCGTACAACTGCTTGAGGAAGACGTCAAGCAGTTCGACCCGCCGCCGACAAATTTCGAGCCCTCCGCCACCCGCGTGATGGGCCAAACGCAGCCGATGGTTCTCGATCTTGAGGAACCGCCGGTACTGCGGCAGCCTGGCTTGCAACTCGCCCGCACGCACGGTACCCGGCGGCACCAGTTCCTTTTCGGCGTGGGCGAGAATCTTTTCAAGGTGCGGCATGATGCAAAAACAATCGATGAGCGGCTCGCAGTCGCCTCTGGGACGGCAAGCCGGCGTGGGAATGGTTTTGGCGCTGATTCTCCGGGGAGGCAGCGTGTTTCGTGCCGAGAAGTCAGACGGCGATCCCGTAACGCTTCATTTTATTATACAAAGTGGGCCGGTGGATCCCGAGGATTTTGGCCGCCTTCAGCTTGTTGCCGTGGGTTTGCGCCAGCGCCTGGAGAATCGTGCGCCGTTCGCGGTCGTCCAAGTTCAGGCTGACGCTCTCGGAATCTACCACCGACGCGGCGGCGTGCCCGCTGTCCGTGTGGTTGCCTGGGGGGACGTTGGGAGGCACAACCAATTGTTCCTGCAACTCGCGAGGCAGCAGCAGTTCCGGCGGCAGGCTTTGCTCCGTGATGACGTTGTCCTTCGAGAGGACGACGGCGTACTCAATGGCGTTTTGCAACTGGCGCACGTTGCCGGGCCAGGTAAACTCGCGCAGGCGGGTCAACGCCTCGGCGGTCAGTTGCGGTTCGGCGCGCTCCATCTGGCGCGCGTAGCGCTTGACGAACGCGGCGACGAGCGGCGGGATGTCCTCGCGCCGGTCCCGCAAAGCCGGGATCTCGATCTGGAAAGTATTGATGCGGTAGTACAAGTCGGGACGCAGCAACCCGTCTCGCAGGGCGCGTGCGATCCCTTGGTTGGTGGCTGCCACGAGCCGGAAGTCCGCCTTGAGCGTCTTCGTGCTGCCCAGTGGGCGAAACTCGCGCTCTTGGAGCACGCGCAGGAAACGGGTCTGCAAGGTGGCGGGCATCTCGGCGATCTCGTCGAGAAAGAGCGTGCCCCCGGCGGCAGCCGCGATCATGCCCGGAAAATCGTTCACCGCCCCCGTGAACGCTCCTTTGACATAGCCGAAAAGTTCGCCTTCGATGAGGTGCTGGGGCAGCGCCGCGCAATTGAGCTTGACCAGCGGACCCGCTGTCCGGCGGCTGCGCGCGTGGATCAGGTTGGCCACGACCTCCTTGCCCACCCCGCTCTCGCCTGTCACCAGCACGTTGGCGTGCGAGGGCGCGATCTGCGTGATGAACTCCTCGATTTCGACCATGCGCCGGTTCTTGAACACCGGCGAAAGCTGCGCCTCCGCCCGTTTGAGCTGCGCCTTGAGTTCCTTGGTCTCTTCCCGAAGGCTTTCCGTCTCGCGCACCAGGGCCTGCTGCTCGAAGGCGCGCAGCATCAGGCTGAGCAGCTCTTCGGGCGCGTAGGGCTTGCTGATGAAGTGGAACGCGCCCAGCTTGATGGAATCGATGGCGTTGCTCAACGAGTCCTGCGCCGTCAGCACGATGATCTGGATGCGCGGGATGGTCTGCTTGACCTTTGTCAGCACGTCCAATCCGCTGGCGTCCGGCAGGCCGATGTCCAGCAGGATTAGGTCAGGGCCGTCAGATTTGGCGGCGGCTTCGAGACCGAGCGCAGCGGTGCGGGCCGTTTCAACCCGGTAGTGGTAGCGCGTTAGCAGCGCCTCGAGCGTCATCAGGATCGGACGCTCGTCGTCGATGATCAGGACTTTCTTGGTCTCGCCGTGGCTCATGACGGACTAGCCGCGGGTAACGTGACAGTAGACACCAATGTTTGTGCGGGCGCGTCGTACCGCGCGGCGAAGCAGCCTCCCTGGGACTCCACGATGTGCCGGACGCGGAAGAGCCCCAGGCCATAGGCTCCCCGGCGCGTGCTCAGCAGGGGGTGGCAGCCCCAGTCCTCCATGGGAATGGCGGGAGGTTGGGGGGAATGTTCCCGCAGCGTCACGAGTGCCATTTCACCTTGCACCGCCGCTTCGATGATTGTCTTCGCGTCACCGGCGCGGAAATGCGAAGCGTTGGCGAGAAGTTCGAGCAACGCTAACATCGTCATGTCCGGGTCGATCCTGAGCAGCGCGTCGCCCACCGCGATCCGCCATTCGAAGGCATGCTTGGCCGGAGTCTGCCCACGCTCGAAACGCTCCCGGAGATCCTCGAAGAAGTCAGCGGCTGGATAGTCGAACGGGTGCAGCGAAACCGCGGAGGTCGAGACACGCACTGCCTGCAACTGTTTGGTGAGGTTGGCCAGGGTGCCGCGGATGCGCTTGATCTCGTCCACCGCCTCGGGGTCCGTGGAAATTTCGCCCAGGAACGTGAGCTGGAGTTCCAACGCGTTGAGCCCGTTGCGCACGTCGTGCGTCAACTGTCCGACGAAACTCTCGACCCGGTCCCAGGGAACCTCGGTGCTGCGGTCTGGACTGGCCTCGGGGACGGAGTGGGCGGGAGGAGTCATCGGACGCCGGGCAGCATGTTTGCCAGACCACTACAGACAAGCCCAGCCCACAAACGTTCTAAGAAAAACTCCGGCGGGTGTAAAGTTTTCTTACAGTGGGCAGTTCCGTACTTTGCGGACCTCAACCCATCGAAAAGGCACTTTCGCCCGGCTTTTCGCCGGTGCGCTGCACGCCGGGATCGTTGGCCGAGAGGTGCATCAAAATGTGGTAAACATCTTCGGGAAAAGTTTTGAGTTCGCCCGCCAGAGCTTCGGCGGTGAAAACCTTACCTTGGAAGCGCCCGAGGTGGTCCGTCACCTGCCGCTGGAGCTCCAGCAGTCGGGTGGCGGCCTTCTTGCCGGCCTCGACTCCCGGCTGATGGTAAGCGTTGATGTGGACTAGGCTGCCGTAGAAGCCGACCGCCCTTTCGTACAGAGCGATGAGCGCGCCGAGCGAGAACGGCGTGACCGATGGAATGCTGATCGTCAGCGAATCGCGGTCGTTCTCGTAGAGCGCCTTGCGCGTGCCGCGCAGAAAGCCCTGCAGGTAGTCGCCGCTGGTCACACCCGGCTCGACCTCGAACTTCTTCGCCGCCGGTCGGTCGTCGCGGACCTCAATGAACGTGGCGTAGAAGTTCGGGACGCCATCGCGCAACTGCTGCACGTAGGCGTGCTGGTCAGTCGAGCCCTTGTTGCCGTACACCGCGATGCCTTGGTGGACGACCCTGCCGTCCAGGTCGCGTTCCTTGCCCAAAGATTCCATCACCAACTGTTGCAGGTACTTGCTCATCAGAACGAGCCGGTCCTTGTACGGGAGGATCACCATGTCCTTAGCCCCCTTGCCACCGGTGGCGTAGTACCACATCAAGGCGAGCAGCATCCCCATGTTGCCGCGCACGTCCGACCGGCGCGTATGATGGTCCATGGCCTTCGCGCCTTCCAGAAAGGCGTCGATGTCGATGCCCTGCAAGGCCGCGGGCACCAGACCCACCGCGCTCATCACGGAAGTCCGCCCGCCGACCCAGTCATACATCGGAAAGCGCCGCAGCCAGCCTTCCTTGACCGCCACCTTGTCGAGGTCGCTGTCCGGGCCCGTGACCGCGACGAACTGCTTGGCGAAGTCGATGCCGATCTGCCGACAGCGCGCCTGCGTTTCGAGCATGCCGTTGCGCGTTTCCTTGGTGCCGCCGGATTTGGAGGTAACGACGACCAGCGTTTGCTTGAGGGAGTCACCTAACCGGGCAAATACCCGGTCAAAGCCGTCCGGGTCGGTGTTGTCCAGGAAGTACGGCGTCAACTTGTCGTTGGGTGAGTTGAGCGCGTCGGCGACCAACTGCGGCCCCAACGCTGAACCGCCGATGCCAACCACCAGCACATGGCGGAAGGACTGTCCGTCCGCCGCCCTGATCTCACCCGCGTGGACCGTCCGCGCGAACTCCTTGATGTCCGCGAGGTCCTTGGTAATCGTTTGTTTAAGTTGGCTGGTCGGTGCCAGGGAGGCGTCGCGCAGCCAGTAGTGGCCGACCTGCCGCTTTTCGTCCGGGTTGGCGATGGCACCCGCCTCCAGTTCCGCCATCGCGGCGAAGGCCGACCCGGCCGCGCCGTCCATGCTGGCGAAGTAGTCGTCTCCGAAGCGCATCCGGCTGATGTCGAGGCTGATGCCGGTGCTCGCGTCGTCCGTCCAATACTGCTGAAAACGTGCCCAGAGTGCGTCGGGTTCCATGCCCTAACCCAAAGGCATAAACCGCAAAATGCAACGCTCAATTCGCGTGGTGCCGGGCTGGCGACCGCGTCAATACTGCTTACGCATGTTGCTGGGCAAGATGTTCAACTCGTTGCGGTACTTCGCCACGGTCCGGCGGGCGATGGGGATGCCGCGTTCGCTCAGGATCGAGACGATGTCCTTGTCGCTGAGCGGGTTGATCGCACTCTCGGACTTGATCAGGTCGAGGATCGCTTCCTTGACGCTGGTATTGCTCATTGACTCGCCCGTCGCGGTCTGGTAGCCCGGCGTGAAGAAATAGCGCATCTCAAAGACGCCCTGTGGGGTGGAGATGTACTTCCCCGAGATCGCGCGGCTGACCGTGGTTTCGTGTACGCCCACCGCCTCCGCGATCTGCACCATCGTCATGGGGCGCAGGTAGGCCGTGCCGTTCTCGAGGAACTCCTCCTGTCGGCTGACGATCTGGTTGGCGATGTTCGAGATCGTCTGCTGGCGCTGGTGGATGCTCTTGATGAGGAACTTGCCGCTGCGAATCTTGTCGCGGATGTAGTCCTTCACGTCGCCGCCGCTGTCGTTCTGCGACATGATGTCTTTGTAAGCGTTGGAGATCCGCAGGTGGGGAATCTGTTCCCCGTTGAGCATGACGGTGTAGTTGTCACCGATCTTCTCGACGCTGACGTCGGGCAGGACGTAATTGTTCGGGTCGGGCGCGAAGATCGCCCCCGGCTTCGGGTCGAGCGTGGCGATGGAATACGCCGCTTGCTGCACCTGATCGACGGTCACGCCGAGCCGGCGCGCGATCTCCGGGAAACGCCGTTTGCCGAGTTCGTCCAGGTGCTTACTGATGATCAGGTACTCGAGCGATTTTTCCTTCTCCTGGCGGCGGAGCTGGATCAGGAGGCATTCGCGCAAGTCCAGGGCACCGACTCCGACCGGATGAAAGCTTTGGATGATCTCGATCAAACGCCGCAGGTCCGAAGCGGCGACGCCGGTGTTGGCGCTCATTTCCTCCGGGTTGGTCTGTAGGAAGCCGTTGTCGTCGATGTTGCCGATGATTAGTTCCGCCAAGCGCTGGTCACTCTTGCTCAATCCGACGCTGTTGATCTGGCCGATCAGGTGCTGCTGGAGCGTTTCCTGATTGGCGATGGAATCGAAAAAGAACTGCCGCCGTTCCTCGTCCTCGTCGCTGCGGCCGTTGTAGCTGCTGTTCTGCGACATGTACTCGCGCCATTCCTCGTCGAGCTTGGCGAGTTGGTTGAACTCCTCTTGAAAGTCGTCGGCTGGCTGGGCGGGTTCTTCGCACGACGCCTCGGGCGCTTCCTCCTCGAGCACCGGGTTGGTTTGCAGTTCCTGTTGCACGATGTTTCGCAGTTCCAGCATCGGGGCCTGGAGGATCACCAGGCTTTGCTGCAATTGCGGGGCCAGAACCTGCTGCATCGACAGGTTCTGCGTTTGCTGCATTCCGGGGCTTGCCATAACGAAAGCAAGAATGGGCAATATTCCCAATGTGAGCAAGCGAAAAGGTTGAGTATTTTCGATTTTGGAACGTTTTCTGCTGCGTTTCGCGTCGTCTCTGATTCCACGCATGAAAAAACCATCTGACCTCTTTCTTTTCGACCGTCACACGGCACTGACCGCCAGCTTTTTTGCGGTGATTCTCGCGGGCTGGCTCGCCACGCCGTCGCTTCGTTCCCAGGCGGCGTCCACCACGACCGCCAACGCCGCCTTGACTCCGCTGCTCGCCAAACTCAAGACTCAGCAAGACCTAATCGCGGCCAACCAGACGAAGATCGAAGCCCAGACCGCGCAATTGAAGGAAGAAATCCGCGAAACCAAGATTTACGCCGGTCGCGCTGGCAGCCACCGCTAAACCCAAGAGCACCTCAATCCACAATCCTTCCCGCCGTATGAAAACCGCTTCCTATCCCATCCTCCTGGCCGCCGCGTTGCTGGTCTGCACGCTGCCTCCCCACCGCGCGCAGTCGCAAGCCCAGCCGGCACCCGTTGACCCGCTCGCCGCCCTCCAGGCGCTGCAAACCGCCAACGACGACCTGCTCAAGCGCCAGGAAGCCACGCTCAAGGATCTGACCGACATGACCGCCGAAGCGCGCGAGGCGAAAATCTTCGCCCGCCGCGGCTGAGGCTCACGCGCCGATGCTCGCGACGAGGCTGGCCGCGATGCGGTCGGCCTGGGTTTCGATCATCGCTTGGTCGCGGCCTTCCACGAGCAACCGCACCTTCGGCTCCGTCCCGGAGTACCGCAGCAGGACGCGGCCTTTTCCCGCCAAGGCTTGCTCCGTTTGCTGGACGAGCCCGGACACCTCGTGCAAGTCGTCCAATGGCGGCTTCCGCGCCACTTTGAGGCTGCGTTGCGCCTGCGGATATTTGACGAGGCAGCGTTTGAGTTCGCTGAGCGGTTTGCCCGTGTCGAGCATGATCCGCAGGATCTGCAGGGCCGTGATGATGCCGTCGCCCGTGGTCGTGTAATCGCGGAAGATCATGTGTCCGCTCTGCTCGCCACCCAGGTTGAGGCCCGCGCGGACCATCTCCTCGAGCACGTAGCGGTCTCCCACCTGCGTGCGGACCACCACGCCGCCGCAGTCTGCGAGGGATTCCTCCAGCCCGTAGTTGCTCATCACCGTGGCGGCTAGGGTGTTCTTGGACAGGCGACCCTGCCGCAGGAACTCGCGCGCGGCGATGGCCATCACCTCGTCGCCATCGACTAATTCGCCATTCTCGTCGCAGAGAAGGACCCGGTCGGCGTCGCCGTCGTGGGTGATTCCCACCTGCGCGCCTGTCTGGCGGACGAGCAACTGGATTTCCTGCGGGTAGGTGCTGCCGCAGTCGCGGTTGATGTTGGTGCCGTCCGGGTTGTTGTGAAAGGTGTAAACGTCGGCCCCGAGTTCACGCAGGATGCAGGGGGTCGATTTGTAGGCGGCCCCGTTCGCCACATCCACGGCGATGCGGAGGTTTTCCAGGGTGAGCTTGCGCGGCAGGCTGGCCTTGGCAAACTCGACGTATCGTCCCAGGGCGTCATCGATCCGCTTGGCGCGGCCGATTTTGCCCGCCGTGGGCCGGATGTTCTCGATCTGGCCGCTGAAGACCAGGTCTTCGATCTGCCGCTCGACCTCGTCCTCGAGCTTGTAGCCGTCGTGGCGGAAGAACTTGATGCCGTTGTCCTCATAGGAATTATGCGACGCCGTGAGCACGATCCCCGCATCGCAGCGTAGCGAACGCGTGATGTAAGCCACCCCGGGCGTGGGCAGCGGCCCCAGTTGGAGCACATCCACCCCCAGCGACATGAGCCCCGCCGCCAGCGCGTCCTCCAACATGTAGCCGCTCTGGCGGGTGTCCTTGCCCAGCGCGATGGTTGGCCGCCCGCTGGCGCGACCTTGTCCCCGTCCCAGTTGAGTGATGACGTGGGCGGCGGCGCGCCCCAGCTTGAGCGCGGTTTCGGCCGTCACGGGCTCGACATTCGCCATGCCGCGCACTCCGTCCGTGCCGAAAATACGCCGCGGCTTGTTGCTGGTCTTGGGGAAAGGGGCGTCGGAACCGTTCATGGACTTTCTTTGGTAAGGAGAGAGATGGCTAATTCACCCGGGGTTCGAAAAATGCAAGGGCCGCCGTCCTGCCGTGCGGCGGGTCATTCCCGCGGGACGGTTTCCGTGGCCGCGGGCGGCGCAGGGGAAACGGGACCAGCAGCGTTTTTGACGCTCTGGCGGATCACGAGCCACAAAATGGTGGCCAAGACGAGTGAGCCCAGCTTGGCTTTCCAGTTGTGGAGGAGGGAGGGCCGTGAAGACATGCGGTCGCTGGGAAGCGCGGCGGGCTACGCCGCGTCGCGTTCGTTCGTGCGCGCCGGAGAGTGATCATCCAAGAGAGAAGCGCCGGGACGGGCAACCTGCTCGAAAAGGACGATCCGGCCAAGCTGGCGGCGCAATTCCGGCATGGACAGTCCGCGCTGGATCTTCTGGCCGAAGCACAACGACACGCTGCCGGTCTCCTCGCTAACGACCACCGCGACGGCATCGGTTTCCTCGGTCAGGCCCAAGCCCGCGCGATGCCGCAGGCCGTAGGACCGATCCAGGCTTTCCCGCTGGCTGACCGGGAAGATGCAAGCCGCCGCGACGAGCTGGTTGTCGCGCAGGATCACGCCGCCGTCGTGCAAGGCGGTTTTGGGATGGAAGATCGTTTGCAGCAGTTCACTGGAAAACAATCCGTTCACTTCCACCCCGGTCTCCGCGTACGACCTTAATCCGATGTCGCGCTCGATGGCGATCAACGCGCCAAAACGTTTTCCCGCGAGTTCGAACACGCATTCACACAACAAGTCGAGCGTCTGGTTATCCTGCTTGCCGGTGGAGAAGAACGACCGGCTACCCAATTCCGCGAAGGCGCGGCGCAGTTCCGGCTGGAAGATGACGACCAGCGCCACCACCAGGAACACCGAATAGCGGCTGAGCAGGTAACGGATGACGACCAGGTTGAGGATCACGCTCAGGGTCATGAGCGTGACCAGGAACAGCGCCAGCCCCAGGAGCACCCGGGCCCCACGGGTGCCTCTGAAATACAGGTAGCTATAGTACAAGCCCGTCGCCATCAGCAGGATCTCAAGAATCGAGTTCCATTGCTGTTCCAGGAAGCGGAGGACGACGGGGAGCATCTTGAAGGGAGGCGGAGAACAACGTGACGGTCGGAATCTGCCAGAATCACCCGGTGGTGCCAAGCACCGCTTCGGCGGCTTTCAGGGCGGCGACGTTCTCACGGACATCGTGCACCCGGAAGAGCCGTGCGCCGCGCTGGCGCAGCAGCGCGGTCAGTGCCACCGTGGGCCAAAGCCGCTCGGACAAGACGGCGCTATCCGCGATCTTTCCGAGAAACGCCTTGCGCGACACGCCGATCACCACGGGCCGCGTGCTGTCCGTCAGTGCGGGCATTTGCCGGAGCAGGGCGAGGTTGTGCTCGGAGGTCTTGCCGAAGCCGATGCCGGGATCATAGGCGATGCGTCCGGGTTCTATCTCTGCTGCCTGGGCAGCCGCCGCTCGTTCCCGCAGGAAGTCGCGCACCTCGGCGACGACATCGCCGTAACGGGGTTCAAGCTGCATCGTCGCGGGCGTGCCTTGCATGTGCATGAGCACCAGCCCGGCCCCGGTGCGCGCGACCAGCCGCGCCATGTCGGCGTCCCCGCGCAGGGCCGTCACGTCGTTGATGATTGCCGCCCCGGCTTCCAAAGCGGCGCGGGCGACTTCCGCCTTCGAGGTGTCCACCGAAACCAGTGCGTCCGGGATGCGTGCCAGCAAGCCTACCACCACGGGCACCACCCGCCTGCGTTCCTCGGCGGCTTGAACGGGCGCGGCCCCGGGGCGGGTAGATTCTCCGCCGATGTCGATGATCCCGGCACCCTGCTCGCACATTTCCACGGCGTGCGCGACCGCCCGCCCGGCGTCCGAAAAACGGCCGCCGTCGGAAAACGAGTCCGGCGTGACGTTCAGGATGCCCATGACCATCCCTCGGGAGGTCAGGTCGAGCGGGCCGCGTGCCGTTTGCCAGATCATCCGGCCACCATTTGCCGGACCGGATCGCAAAGCAACGCGCGGATCGTCGGCGGCGAGACGCTTTTGGTGCCGCCGCATCCGTGCTAGCGTGGGAAACGATGCGCCGACGGGGGGTCCTCACAGCTTTGCTGATCGCGGCGCTCATCGTGGCGGGACTCGGTTGGGGGAGCTGGTGGCGCGACCGGGAGCCCCTGAAAACGCTCCCTTTCCTCCGCCAGCGGCTCACCTTCCTCGAAGCGGAAAAAACCCGCCTTCAGGACCTGCTCGCCCGCCAGCACCGCGAAGCCGAGGAAACCGCCGCGCGCCAGAGTCGGGCGGACATCGAGAACGTCGTGAGCGGTCTGCGTGGCCTGAAGTTCCTCCGCCCAGTGGTGTACCGAGAGATTCCCCGCTCGAAATTGCCCGCGATTCTCCGGCAGAGACTCAGCCAGCAGGTGCCCGACCAGGAGTTCGCCCGCACCTCCGTTGCCTTTGCGGCGCTCGGGCTGGTCCCTGCCGGGCTCGATCTGAAGAAGACCTATCTGGCGCTCCTCGGCGAACAGGTGGGTGCCTTTTACGATCAGCACAACCGCGAGCTTTTCACTTTCAGCGGCCAGTCGCTGGCCAGTTCGCAAAACCGCATCATCCTGGCCCACGAACTGACGCACGCGATGGAAGACCAGCACTTTAACCTCGAACGTCTGCCCCTGGAGGCAAAGGGCAACGACGACCGCGCGTTGGCGGCCAGCGCCCTGGTCGAAGGCGACGCCACGTTGGTGATGAATCGCTACCTGCTCGGCAACCTGAGCGCCGACGTTTTGCGCGAAAATCTTGCTGCGACCATGACCACGGACGTACGGCAACTGGCGGTGGCCCCGCGTTTCCTGCGGGAAACTCTGCTGTTTCCGTACCTGAAGGGGCAGGAATTTTGCCAGGCGCTATTTGACCGGGGCGGCTGGGACGAATTGGGGCGAGCTTTCGTCCAACCGCCTGCCTCCACGTCACAGATTCTACACCCGGAACACTTTTTGTCGGCTCTGCGCGAGGAACCCGCCAGCGTCGAATGGGAAGGAGTGACCGTCCGGGGCAGCGCGCCAGGCACCGACAACGTGCTAGGTGAGTTTGGTTTGCGCCAGTTGCTCATCGCCTGGTTGCGGGACGAGAGGCGCGCCGCCGCGCTCGCTGGTGGTTGGCGCGGAGATAGATATCTGGTCTACGGCGACACCACAGCTTCCAGTTATGTGTGGGAAACGCTGTGGCGGCTGCCTGGCCAAGCCGAGGAATTCGCCCGCACGGTTTCCGCGTCACACCCGGTACGCAGTGGTCGGTTTACGGCGATGGTGGACGCCACCCATCGGCGGGTACTGCTCATCGATGCGCAAGATGCTTCCTGGGAGGAATCGTTGAAGGCAAATTTTAGCCAGGGGTTCACACCGGTTCCCTGAATCCACCTGTTCCCATGATCGTCGCGCGCCAGATCTTTTACCAGGGACATGTCCAAGGCGTTGGCTTCCGCTACACCGTCAAACGACTTGCCACCGGCTACGAAGTGACCGGCTGGGTGCGAAACCTCCCGGATGGCCGCGTGGAACTGCAGGTCCGGGGTGCTGAGAAGGAAGTGAACGAGTTCTTGGATGCCATTGCGGGCGGCCAGCTCCGACCGCACATCCAGCAACAACTGGCGGGCGACGCGGTCGCGCTTGAGGAGAACACGATGGGCTTTGAGATTCGCCATTGACCGCAGACCGCACGATTCGCAGATGCACTCCGGCCAACCTTGGTGCATGCTGGGAACCGCGTTTCCATCCCGCACCGCAATGACCACCCCCGCCATTGCCATCCGCAATCTGTCCAAAGTTTTCCCGATTCCCTTCAAGCGGGAGCGGGTGGTGGCCGTGCATGATCTCTCGTTGGAAGTCGCTCCCGGGCAAGTCTACGGCCTGCTTGGCCCCAACGGTTCGGGCAAGAGCACCACGATGAAGATCGTATTGGGGCTGATCTCGCCGAGCGCGGGACGGACGGAGATTTTTGGTCGCAACAGCCAGTTGGTGGACAGTCATGAGGAGGTCGGCTTTCTCCCGGAAAACCCGTATTTTTATAAATATCTCACCGGTTTTGAGACACTTAAATTCTACGCCAGACTGTGCGGATTATCCGGCCAAGCTTTGCGCGACAAGGTCGGGGAACTGCTGAAACTCGTGCGCCTGGAGGATGCCCGTGACCGGCGTTTGGGCGGTTACTCGAAAGGAATGTTGCAGCGCATCGGACTAGCTCAGGCCCTCATCCAGAATCCGCGCCTGCTCGTGCTCGACGAACCGACGGCGGGCGTGGACCCCCGCGGTTCGGCGGAGATTCGAGACCTGATCGTTGCCTGCAAGGAGCGAGGGATCACGGTGCTGCTCTGCTCGCATTTGCTCGGTCAGGTGCAGGAGATCTGCGACCGGATCGGCATCCTCGACCGGGGCGTCCTAGTCCGGGAAGGCAAGCTGGAGGACCTGATTTCCATCGAAGATCAGACCGAAATGATCTTTGAGAACGCCCCGCCTGCCCTCCTGGCCGAGATCGGGAAACTGATGGCGGCTTCCTACCCGGAAGCGCGCCTGTTGGAACAGAAAAAGCCCCGCACGACGCTCGAACGCTATTTTTTGGAAGTGACCTACGCGCGACCCATACCCGATGGTGGGAGTGAGTCTACCTGAGTCCGTATGATACCCGCTATCAGCGAAGACGCCCCCGCGTTCCCAACCGCCTACCCGCGGCACCGTTTCTTTTCGCCCGCGCGCGTCCGGGCGCTGGCGGCGAACACGTTCACCGAGCTGGTACGACTGAAAATCTTCTACTTCCTGTTGATCTTCGCGCTGCTGCTGATCACTTCTTCCGCGATCCTGATCCAGCTTTCGTTCCAGGATCAATTCCAGATGCTCAAAGACGTGTCTCTCGGGGCGATGTCGATCTTCACGAGTTTGCTGGCAATCCTGGCAACGGCAGGGTTGCTACCCAAGGACATTGAGGACCGCACCCTTTATACGGTGCTCGCCAAACCGGTCTCGCGGCTGGAGTACCTCGTCGGCAAGCTTCTCGGTGTTTACCTTCTGCTGCTGGTATCCGTCGTTTTGATGGGCATCCTTTTCTTCGTCATGCTTTCGTGGCGTGTCCATTATGTGACCAGCGAGATCAGGGCGGCAGGGGGCAGCGCCGAAGCCACGCAACAACAGATCGACCTCTTGCGCGCAACCGCCTATAACCCGAATCTGTGGTCCGGTGGCATCCTGATCTACGTCAAAGCTTGCCTGCTGGCCTCTGCCACGCTGTTCGTCTCGACGTTCGCCTCCTCGACGATCTTCACGATTATCATCATGGTAGCCGTGTACTTCATCGGGAACATGCAGGCGACCGCCCGCGATTACTGGCAGGTGCCCTCCATCGCCGGGCAAGCTGGTTGGTTAATCAAGGCATTCCTAGCGTTCGTCTCGCTCGTCTTTCCCGACCTGCAAGCGTTTAATTTGCTGGATGAAATCGTCGTGGGTACTTCGGTCGGGTTCTGGCTGCTGTGGAAAACCGTTGGTCTGGGCGTGCTCTACAGTCTGATCTACCTGTCGGCCGCGTTCTTCGTTTTTTCCGACAAAGAGCTTTGAAAACCACCGTCGAGCGCATGGAGACGACCCTCTCGCTGCCCAATCCCAAGCCGCGCGGGCGGATCCAGGTGGCTCTTGCGACGGTGGTCATCCTGATTTTTGGGCTGGTCCGCTTGCCCTTGGAAATTCGCCTGAGCCGCGAACGCCAAGCGTCGAGTTTCGGGACCGTCAAGTTGGACCTCGGACTGCGGGAGCGGCTCTCCCAACTGGGTTTTCTCGCCGCGTTGAGCGGGTTCCGCACGCCGGTGGCCGATGTACTCTGGATCGAGGCCCAAACGGCGTGGCAAAGGGTGGAATACGGCCGGATGAACTTCCTGATGAGCACGGTGACGACGCTGACGCCGAAAAACGTGAATTTTTGGGACATGGCTGCCTGGCACATGTCGTACAACGCCAGCGTGGCCGCCATCAACAACACCAAGCAGCCTAAAATCGCGCTGCGCTCCAAGGCGCAACGCGAATACTTCGTGCTCGGGAAAGACTACGCTGAGCATGGCATCGCCAACAACCCAGACTCCTACCTGCTCCACTAGACGTTGGGCAACATCTACAAAGACAAGTTCCAGGATCACTGGAACGCTTCCCTAGCGTACGCGGTCGCCGCGAAGTGTCCCGGGGCCCTTACCTATCTCAAACGGTTCTCCGCCTACCAGTTGAGCGAGGCACCCGGGCACGAGCGGGAAGCCTGGCAGCGGCTGCGCACTCTGTACGACGAGGGACCGCAGGAACGGCTGCCCACGCTCGAAACCGACCTCCGGCGCATGGAGGAGAAACTTGGGTTGCCTCCCGAACAAAGAGTTTACAAAACACCCTAGGCGGTTTTGTATAAACGCACATGCGCTTTGCGATTTTCGGCGACATCCATGCGAATCTTGAGGCCTTGGAGGCCATGTTGGCCGACGCGCGCGCAAACGGCTGCAGCCACTTCGTCTGCCTCGGCGACATCGTCGGCTACAATGCCAACCCGCACGAATGCCTGGAAATCGTCCGCAGTTTGGAGTGCCCGGTCGTCAAGGGCAACCACGATGAACAAGCCGCCATCGCCGATTCGCTCGATGGGTTCAATCCGCTGGCCGAAGAGGCGTTGAACTGGACGCGCGAACACCTGACCAGGGACGACAAGAAGTATCTCAACGAACTGCGCCTGACCCGCCAGGTCCGCGATTTTACCGTCGTCCACGCCACGCTGGATACCCCGCACAAATGGGGCTACGTCTTCAACCAAATCGACGCGAATGCCAGCTTCAGTTACCAGCACACGAGCATCTGTTTTTTCGGCCATACCCATGCCCCCAAGGCCTACATCCGCGACGGCCCGGTGATGAGCATCCCCCTCGACAAGATCCGGTTCGAGATGGGCAAGAAGTATTTCATCAACATTGGCAGCGTCGGGCAGCCCCGCGACGGAGACTGGCGGGCCGCCTATGTCATCTACCACATCGACAAGAACTTCATTGAACTGCGCCGCCTGGAATACGATATCCATACGGCACAGAAGAAGATCATCGCCGCAGGCTTGCCCAAGAAGCTCGCGGACCGGTTGGCCATCGGCAAATAAGTTCGCGGCAGCCTGTATGAAGGCCCGCCATCCGCGTTTGGCCGCGCCCAGGTCGATCTTCGTCCTCAAGCCCAGTTCGTTTGGGGACATCATCCACGCGCTGCCGGCGGTCGCCCGTCTGAGGCAGCACTGGCCGGAGACGCGGGTGTCTTGGCTGGTCAACCCGGAGTGGTCGCCGTTGCTGGAGGGCAACCCGCTGGTTGACGAGGCGGTGATCTTTCCGCGCCAACGCCTGCGCGGCCTGCGCGGCGCGTTCCGCCTGCCCGCTTGGCTGCGGGAACACATCGCCGGACGCAAACCCGGCTTGACGCTGGACTACCAGGGATTGTTGCGGACGGCGCTGATCGGCCGTTGCGCGGGCGGGTGCCACTTCGCCGGTTTGTCGGACGCCCGGGAGGGAGCAGGCTGGTTTTATGACGAAGTGGTGGCGGTCCCGCCGTCGCAGGCGACCCACGCGGTGGAGCGATACCTTGCACTGACCGATGCCGTCACTGGCGCGACCCGGGCGGACCAGAGCGGGGAGAAACTTTGTTTTCCACTGCCCGCCGGGGAACCGCTTCCGGCAACGGTGGTTCCCGACCAGCCGTTCGTGCTCCTGCACCCGTTTTCCCGCGGTGAGGCGAAATCGCTGACCATTCCCCAGGTCCGGCTGCTCTGCGAGGGGCTGGTTCCCGTTCCCGTGGTGATAGTCGGTCAATGGCCTGGCCCGGCCCTGGATCTTCCCGCGAACTCCCTGAACCTGCTCAACCAGACGACTTTGTCGCAACTGCTCACGCTCACGCGGGCGGCCGGGTTCGTGGTGAGTGTGGACAGTGGCCCGGCGCATCTGGCCGCCGCGTTGAACAAACCGCTCGTGGCGATCCATACCTGGAGCGACCCCCGGCGCGTGGGGCCATACCGACCGGCAGCCTGGGTGTTGAAGAATGGAAGGTTGTTGCGCGTTGCTGAACTCGCCGCCTGCGAGGAATCATTCTTCGAGCAACCTCCGGGTGAGATCCTTTCTGCTACGCAAGCGCGAGCCATATGCCGTTTGGCTACTTCATCTTCAGATTTCTACGCATGAAGGTGGGAACGTCTAGGTCCTCGCCGTCGATGATCGTCGGTTCGCTCTTGTCGAAACGGCCCCGGACCGTGGCGTCCGATCCCGACATGTCGGCACCCGCCTTGGCGGCGGGAACTGCTGCCGCCGTCGCAGGGGTGGTGGGGCTCATATTTGTCGTCGCGGTCGCCGGTAGCGCCGGGGGCGTCGCCACGCGCGAGAGCGCGTAAGCCACGTTTTCCGGGGGCAGAGTTGGCCCTGCCTGACCGGTTGCACGTGCCCCCATGGAACTGATCAGCGTGACGCCGAGCCTGCCCTCCAACTTCGAGTCCACCGCCGCGCCGAAAAGGAGCTGGGTGTTGTTGCCGATGTGCTGGGCCAGCTCTTCCATGACGTGCTGCACCTCAGAAAGCGTCATGTCATGGCCGCCGACGATGTTGACGAGCACGTTGGCGGCGTGACTTAGGAGCGAGCCCCGGTCCATGAGCGGATTCTTGAGCGCATTGTTGAGCGCGTCCCGGCCGCGCTGCTTCCCGCCCGCCTCGCCGTACCCGAACAGGCAGCGGGAATCGTGGCTGCGCAACGCGCTGAGCAGGTCGTCGAAGCCGAGGTGGATCAACCCCCGGCGGTTGATCAGATCAATGATGGCTCGCACGCTCTGGCTGATGATCTGGTCCGCGCCGGCAAATGCCTCGTGGATGCCCGCTTCCGGCAGGATCAGTTCGCCCATGCGGTCGTTCTCGAAGCACATGACAGCGTCGGCGTACTGCTGGATGGCCTTCAGGGCTTCCTGCGCCTGTTGGGAACGTCGGCGGCCCTCGAAAGAGAAGGGGAGGGTCGCGCAAACGAGCACCAGCGAATTCTGCTCCCGGGCCGTCTTGACGATGAGCGGCGCAGCCCCGGAACCTGTGCCGCCGCCCAGTCCGGCGCAGACGATGACTAGGGGCACGTCGGCCAGCACCGCGCGGAGGTCGTCCGCGGCCTCCTCGGCCGCCGAATAGCCTAGTTCCGGGTCGCCACCCGCGCCGAGGCCGCGCGTGATGTGGCGGCCGAGTTGAATCTTGTGCGTGGCCACCGAACCGGCCAGCGCCTGAACATCCGTGTTGCACGCCACGAGGTCCACGTTGATCGAACCTTCCAGCACGAGGCGGTCGAGCGCGTTGGAACCGGCTCCGCCTACGCCGATCACCTTGATGCGAAACTCCGCTTCGATGGCCTGAGACACATGGCCTTTGTGGCTGGTCATTTCGTT
>CALMAQ010000246.1 GCA_937859745.1 uncultured Verrucomicrobiota bacterium
GGGAAGGGCTACGGTCGGAGAGCAGCGTCTGATCAGCGCGTACCGCGAAGGGCAAAGCGGGGAATGCTGTTGGCTCACGCTGACCAACACAGACGAATTCAATGGAGGGCATGAAAAGCGAAGCCGTCTAACGACCAAAGCTTAGTGGCGGCGGCTGGCGGTATGTCCAAGGTTGAACAATGGGCATACCGCCAGCGGCTGTCCGACTGGAGCAGCGGGTTAGACGACGGGTTCTCGAAAGGGTCTCTGTGGAAGGTGTCATCAATAAGGCCGACCACAATCACGGCACCGTGTGCCGATGCCCGTCACATCAAAATTCTTAGGCGGACCTCCTGCATACCGGCCACAATGTGGGCAGCGACAAACAAGATAGTTGGCAACGCCAGCGACACACCACCACAACGGCCAAAGATACCTGATGCCAGGGAACATCGACCCGAACCAGCCCATCGCCGCCACGCAGGTTACCACCACGAGAATGGTTTTAGTTCTGACGTGCATCTGGGCTATGGCAAAGTCGGCTAACGATCCAAGCTCAGCGACGGAGGCTGGCGAGGTCAAGCGAAGAGTACAGAAAAGACGTGCCGCCATGGCCTGTTCGCTGGAGCGCGTGGTTAGGTCTGCGGGTGCTACGACTGGTCGCTGCCATGGTGGGAACCCAGCAGCGCGGACACCACGACTAAAACGGGAACGCTGAAAGGCAGCAGAACGGAGAACCAGAAGCCCAAACGGAAGCAGGTGTGACGGTAACGCGGCAAGTCGAGCGGGCGCACGAACCGCTCGGAGAACGGACCCAAAAGGAAGCAGAGATTGGCGACGACCATCATGAACAGGTAGGCTATGCCCTGAAAGGCGATAGTAAAGATGGTGATCTCGAAGTCTGGGTCGTCGGAGAGCAACCAAGAACCGAGTACCGAGTAGGCGACAAAGGCCAGGAAGCCAGCAACCACCAAACCGACGTTGTAGCGCAAGCGGCGAGCCTCCCACCAAGCGAACGGAGATGCGGCTGTGTCGATCATGGCGCGAGCGGACCTAACGACCAAAGCTCAGCGGCGGCGGAGGAAAAAGCAAGTCAATGAAGGGGCAGTCAACCCCGCCGTCCGCTGGGGCGGATGGTTAGGCGGCGCGGACCTTCGGCTCGAAACCGTGCTCGGTGAGGATGGAGCGCATCTCGGCGGCAGTTTTTGGAGCCAAGCAATCCCATACGGTCTCGCCCTCCGAAGTCTGCACGTAGGGGTCTGCTCCCAAGACGAGCAACTGCCGGACGACCTGTGACGCCCCGATCATGGCTGCATCCATCAAAGGCGTCCTGTGGCCGTCGGTAACATCGACGCTCGCGCCATGCCGAGCGAGGAACGCCACTCCCTCGGGGTAGCTTTCGATGGCGAGGAAATGCAGGGCGGTCTCGCCAAGCCGGTTGGTGGCGTGAATCAATCCCGGATGCTCACGCAAAAGGCGTTCCGCTGCGGCATGGTCCAACACTGCGGCATCAATAAGCTCCTCGAAGAGTGGATCGTCTGAGAATGCCATTTGCAGAAATAGCGTAGCACCGCCTAACGACTCAAGCTCAGCGACAGAGGCTGGCGAGGAAGGACGTAAAGTTCAAGGAAAAACGCCACCGCCAGCCTCTGTTCGCTGGAGCGCGTGGTTAGAGCACGGCGACCCATCAATCACCGCTGAACTTGATGTATGTGTGCGTCCGCTCGACCGCTCGCTCTACTAATTGGATGATCTTTGTGAGGTGGGCTTTAATCTCTGGATCTGCCTGTGACTGCTCGGACAGGCGCAGCTCACAGAGCAAAATCGGGATCTGTGCCTGATTGAAGACGGTGTCACCCCAAGCATCGATGAAGCGCAGGCAAACAGACGATGGATCGGACCAGACCGAAGTAGCCAATCTGGTGAGACACTGGCGAGGATCGTACACCTGTTGGTGCGGCTTGTGCTCTTCATCCACCCATGCAACGTCGATTCCCATAGTGACTGAGTGCTCTAACTCTGCTTATCCGACAATATGTCGGATAACACTTTTTATAAACATTTCAAATACAGCGAGTTGCATAAAATTAACCCTTATTAAAGACGGTACCCTCTTTTGACGCGGTGACAAACGCTGTTTTCACCCCCTGCGTCCCCGTCGATTGATCCACGCGCCTTCCGCCTCGTGCCGCTGGCGTCTTCGTGCCGCCGGACTTCCTGGTTTCCCGCTCGGGGACGGATGCCTGGAAAGGAGCGAACTGTTCCTGCGATCCCTTGGACATCTTCCGCATCATTCCCACGACACCTTGTTGTTTTGCCGAACCATTCCTACGATACGGTGTGGTGATTCTCGCGGTGCATTGTGCGAACGACGTTTTTCCTGCCACTCATTCTTTTCTTGTGATGTAATTGGCACGTGAAGAAGGAAGGCCCGAGCTTCGACCTGCCCATCGCCGTCGGCATGGTGGCGGCCGAGGAGGAGGTGGACCTGCGCGGGACCGGGGATGCCTGCCTGGTCGGCGAACTGGCGCTTGACGGCGCGGTGCGGCCCGTGCGCGGGACGCTGGCCATCGCCTCGGAGGCTCGCCGGTGGGGCCGGCGGCGGCTCTTCGTCCCGGCGGCCAACGCGCGCGCGGCCGCCGTCCTCGCGGGGCTCGCCGTGTACGGCGTGCGCTCCCGGCGCGCGGCCTTCGAGTTGCTGCGCGGCGG
>CALMAQ010000247.1 GCA_937859745.1 uncultured Verrucomicrobiota bacterium
GTACCCACGCCGGAACCCGGCCCGGCCGGACCGCCCGGCGACCCGACGGAACTCTTCAAGAACGATCCGTTGATCCAGAAGGCCCTGGAAATCTTCGAGGGTGAAATCCGCTCGGTCGAATGATTCCGTCTCCCTCGTTCCCTAACTACCCAACCATCCAAAGACCATGAATTTGAATAAGATGCTAAAGCAGGCGCAGAAGATGCAGGCTGACGCCACGAAAATGCAGGCCGAATTGGCCCAGAAGACCGTCACGGCCTCGGTAGGCGGCGGCAAGGTGACGGTCATGGCCACCGGCGCGGGCGATGTGGTCAGCATCAAGATCGCCAGGGAGGTGGTGGACCCCGAAGACGTGGAATTGCTCGAAGACCTCGTGCTCAGCGGCGTCAAGCAGGCCATCGACGAAGGCAAGAAGATGGCGGAGTCCGAGATGGGCAAGCTGACCGCCGGCCTGGGCGGCATGGGTCTGCCGGGCATGGGATTCTGACCCGGCCACCCGGGCGGCGGACATTTTACGGTGAAATTGCTCACACGCTGTCCGCTTTTGTGATATATTTGCTGTACAGCTTTTATTCCCGAAAAAACACCTCTATGAAACCAAGTATCTTGCACAAAACGGCTGTTTTCTGCGTCGGAGTGATGGTCGCGCTGGGAGCAGCTTCCGCCCGGGCCGGCGAGCCGAAGAAAACGGACGACACCACGAGCACGACCAAAACCGCGAACGTGTCGCACCACAAAAAGCACACGGATGCGAAGACGGCGAGCTATGTCCAGACCGGGCACCAGAATGATGCCCCGATCCCGACGAAGGACGGCCGTCACGCCACGTACGCGCCGGGACGCGAGCTAGGCGGCTCGGACGGCGCCGAGCACGCCGTCCTGACCGGCAGCAAAATCCCCCGCACCTACCAGCGGCGCGGCTACTCGACGGACACCTACGGCGACCACACGATCATCGACCAGAATGACATCCGTCTCCAAACCGCCGACAAGCCCAGCGATGCCCTGCGCCTCGATCCCAGCATTACCATGCGCGGGCCCCGCTAAGCGGAAGCACCTTGTCGGCCGTCGCAGGATTGAATGCTCACAGGGGTGGCGCGATGCGCCACCCCTTTTTCGTTTGGCAGGGGCTCGTCATCCCGGCTGTCTTGGAAGCTGGCAGAACTGATAAGGACAGCATCCTGGCGCTCGCTCAGCCCACCTTCAATCCACGCGCGGCTTCCACCACGCGCTCGGCGGTCATGCCCAGTTCCTTCATGACCTCGCCGCCCGGGGCGCTCAGGCCGAAGCGGTTGATGCCCACGACCACGCCGTCCAGGCCGACGTATCCCATCCAAGTCATGGGCACGCTGGCTTCGATGGCCACCCGGGCGCGGCAGCTCTTGGGCAACACCTCGTCCTTGTAAGCCTGCTCCTGGCGGTCGAACCGCTCGAAACACGGCATGCTCACCACTCGCACGCCTGCGCCGAGGGTTTCGGCGGCCTTCATGGCGTGCTGGAGTTCGCTGCCCGCGCTCATCAGGATATACTTCAACTCGCCGGTCTCTTTTTTGGCGATGTAGCCGCCCTTGAGCACGCCCTCGCGGCGATCCTTGACCGGGATGGCGGTCAGCAACGGCACGGACTGGCGGCTCAGCGCGAGCAGTGTCGGGCCGTCCGTGCGGTCCAACGCCGCGACGAACGCTCCCGCCGTCTCCTCGGGGTCGGCGGGTCGCACCACGTCCAGGTTCGGGATCACGCGCAGACCCGGGATCGTCTCGACAGGCTGGTGGGTCGGGCCGTCCTCGCCCACGCCCACGCTATCGTGTGTGAAGATGTAGATGACCGGGATGTGCGAGAGCGCCGCGAGCCGGATCGCCGCGCGGCAGTAGTCCGCGAACACCAGGAACGTCGCGCCGCTCGGGCGGAAGATGCCGTGCGCGCCGATGCCGTTGAGGATCGAACACATGCCGTGCTCCCGGATGCCGAAGGGGATGTTACGTCCCTTGCGGTTCTCCGGGCCGAAGTTGTCGTCGCGCGCTTTGAGGTCGCCGATGTAGTTGAGCGTGGAGCCCCACAGGTCGGCGCTGCCACTGACGAGCAGCGGTGTCGCCTTGGCCAGCGGCTGGAGCACGTCTTGTCCCGCCTTGCGCGTGGCGGCCTTGGTGTCCGCAGGGAACTCCGGGATCACGGCGAAAAGTTCCGCCGCGCTGCCCGACTTTTTGTCCGACTGCTCCTCCATCTGCTGGCTGAGCGCGCTGGAGACCGCGAGTTCCTTCGCCAGATCGGGATTGGCCGCTTTCCAGGCGTCGAACTTCTTGACCCACTCGTCGTGCTTGGCGTCCAGCGTCTTCTTGTGCTCCTGGAAAAACTCCGTCACCTCGGGGAAGACGTAGTACGGCTCCGGCGGCAGCCCGAGGGTCTTGTGGGCTTCCTCGGCGAACTTTCCCCCGCCCTCGCCGTGCGCCTTCTGCGTGCCCTCGACCTCCTTGACCCCCTTGCCGATCAGCGTCTTGGCGATGATGATCTGCGGCTTGCCCGAGCCCGCGTTCTTGGCGCGGGTAAAGGCGTCGAGGAATGCGTCCATGTCGTTGCCGTCGATGGTGATCGTGTCCCATTCGGCGGCGTCGAAGCGTTCGGCGGTGTTCTCGCTCTGCGAGACCTTGGCCATCGCGTCGAGCGTGACGGCGTTGTTGTCGTAGATGAGGATCAGGTTGTCGAGCTTCTGGTGCCCGGCGAACTCGATGGCCTCCATCGCCACGCCTTCCTGCATGCAGCCGTCGCCCGCCAGGACGACGATGTGGTGGTCGAAGATCGCGTGGTCTTTGGTGTTGAAGCGCGCCTCCGCCATTTTGGCCGACACGGCCATGCCCACGGCGTTGGCGACGCCCTGCCCGAGCGGCCCCGTGGTCGTCTCGACGCCGCTGGGCGAGTGGGTCATCTCAGGATGGCCCGGGGTCTTGCTGCCCATCTGCCGGAAACGCTTGATCTCGTCGAGCGTCATGTCCGGGTAGCCCGCCAGGAACAGCCAGCTGTACAGGAACATGCTGCCGTGGCCCGCCGAGAGCACGAAGCGGTCGCGGTTGAGCCATTCCGGGTGGTCGGGGTTGTAGTTGAGCGCATCGCCGAAGAGGACCGCGCCGATTTCCGCGCAGCCCAGCGGCAGGCCGAGGTGCCCGCTCTCGCTGGCGTGGACGGCGTCGATGGTCAGACCGCGCGAGACGGTGGCGGCCTTGGCGAGGATTTCGTGGTTGAGCGAGGACATAAGAAAGAAGGGCGAAAGGCGGAAGGCTGCTCCTTAGCGAACGAAAAGCCTCTTTACTTCGGATGTGTCGCGTCCACTTTAGTGCCCCCGCCTGCCATGACTTCCGCCTCCCTTCCCTTGAGCATCGGCCTGCCCACCGGCAGCTTGCAGGAACCGACGCTGGCCCTCTTCGCCAAGGCCGGATTCCAGATCAGCGGGGCCAGCCGTTCCTACAAGCCCGCCGTCGATGATCCCGAACTCGTCGTCCGCCTCCTGCGCGCGCAGGAGATCAGCCGCTATGTGGAGGAAGGCTTCCTTGATGCGGGCCTGACCGGCCGCGACTGGATCGAGGAAAACGGCTCGGACGTGGAGGTGCTCTGCGATCTGCCCTTCAGCAAGGCCACCGCTGCGCCTACGCGCTGGGTGCTGGCCGTGCCCAACGATTCGTCCCTCCGCACCCTCCAGGACCTCCAGGGCAAGCGCATCGCCACCGAGGCCGTCGGCCTGACGCGCCGCTTCCTGGAGCGCCACGGCATCAGCGCGCGGCTCGAATTTTCCTGGGGCGCGACCGAGGTCAAGGTACCCGACCTGGTGGACGCCATCGTGGACATCACCGAAACCGGCTCGTCCCTGCGCGCCAACAACCTGCGCGTCCTGGCCACCCTGTTGGAGTCCTACCCCCAACTTGTCGCCAACCGCGCGGCGTGGGCCGACGACTGGAAGCGCGCGAAGCTCCAGGGCATCATGATCTTGCTCCAGGGCGCGTTGGCGGCGCGGGACAAGGTGGGGCTCAAGATGAACATCGCGAAAAACGAGTTGCAAAACCTCCTCACCGCCCTACCCTCACTCCGCGAACCGACCGTCTCGCCCCTCGCGCAGCCCGACTGGGTCGCGGTGGAAACGGTCATCGACGAAAAAGTCGTTCGCGTCATCATTCCACAACTCAAATCACTCGGTGCCGAAGGCATCATTGAATACCCGCTGAACAAGGTCGTTTACTAGCGAGAGATCGTAGGCAACTCCCTGTCCGGACACAGCTTGTTATGGGCTCCCTGAAGAAACGTCGCAAAGCAAAAATTTCCAAGCACAAGCGCCGCAAGCGCATGAAGGAAAACCGCCACAAGAAGCGGTTGCGTTACAAGAGCTAGAAGCTACCTTGGAGGCCATGCGCCCGAAGACGCCCTCGCCAGGGCCTGAGTGGTTCGGCGGCGTCCTCGGCTCGAAGGGCTGGCGGCGGCGCGTGGGTGCCGCCTTTTTCGTCGTGGCGTGCTGCGCACGCGCCGCGGCTTCCGCCCCCTCGGGCAACCCGGCGCACGGCAAGAAGACCCCGCCGCCCCCGGCCGTCGCCGCAGAGCACCCGGCGGGTTACCTGCCCGAGATGGCGGTCGTCTACGACGATGTTTACCGTCCTCCGGCCAAGGATCTGTTGCTGGGCCAAGACGCCGAGCGCAAAGCGGAGTCCAACGCGCGTTTCATGCACGGTCTGCTGCTGGAGGATGCCTCCGGCGGCACCGACGCGCAGACGGAGTACCTGAAGGCGCTCTCGCTCGACCCCACGAACGCGCGACTGGCGGTCAAGGTCGCGTGGCTATACCTCGCCCAGGGGGATACGCCCGCCGCCGTCAACCTGCTCAAAGAGACGACAAAGGCCGCGCCGAAGCAGCCGCAGCCCTACCTCGCGCTGGCGTACTTGTACTTCAGCAACCTCGACAAGCCCGCCGAGGCGGCCAAGTACGCCGAGCAGGCGGTCGCCATCGACCCGGGCAGCATCTTCGGCTACGCTTACCTGCGCGAGATTTACAAGGCGCAGGGGCAGGAAGGCAAGGTGCCCGCGCTGTTGGACCGCGCCGCCAAGGCCGACAGTAAGGACGCGTTCTTCTGGCTGCAACTCGGGGCCCTCTACGCGGAAGTTTATCTGGCGCAGGATCCGGGCAAGGATGGGGACGCGCTCAGGAAGACCACGCAGGTGTTCCAGAAGGCGCTGTCCTTCGGCGGCGACGACGTGGACATCATCGAGAAGATCGCGGATTTCTTCGTGGCCACGCAGCAGATCGCCGAGGCCGCCCCGCTCTACCAGCGCGTGGTGGACATCGACCCCGCGCGCAACGCGGCCCGGGACAGCCTCGCGCGCTGCTACATCGCCCTGAAGCAGCCCGACAAGGCGGCGACCGCGCTGGAGGATTCCATCAAGCAGAACCCCGTGCAGCCCCACGCCTACGAGGCGCTGGCCGAGATCTACAAGGACGCGGGGCAGGAGGAAAAGGCGATCCGCAACTACGAGCAGAGCCTGCTGCTCAACCCGGGTGACGTGCGCGGCTACGAGGACCTGGCCAAGATGCTCCTGCGGCGCAGCCAGGCCGAGCACGCGGTGAAGGTGCTCACCGAGGCGCGCCGCCGCTTCCCGGACCTGCCCGGCTTCACCTACCTGCTCGGTGTGGCGCTGGAGGAGAACAAGCAGCACCAGCAGGCGCTGGCGACCATGGAGCAGGCGGAGGTGGACGCGCAGAGCACGCAGCCGACGATGCTCGACAGCCAGTTCTACTTCGAGTTCGGCCGCGTGGCCGATCAGGCGGGCCTCCAGGACAAGGCGGCGGACATGTTCCAGAAGTCGCTGGGCCTGGAGGACGATCCGCGCATGATCGCCCAAACGTCCAACTACCTGGGTTACATGTGGGTCGAACACGACCAGCACCTGGACGAAGGGGGCGACTTCATCAAGAAGGCGCTGGAAATCGACCCAGACAACGGCGCGTACCTGGACAGTCTCGGGTGGTATTACTACAAGAAGAACCAGTTCCCGCAGGCGCTGGAACAACTCCAGCGGGCGGTCGAGAAGACCCAGCCTGCGGACGCCACGGTGTTGGAGCACCTGGGGGACATTTACCTCAAGCTTAACGACACGGCCAAGGCGGTAGACGCCTGGAAGCAGGCGCTGGAACTCGACCCGCAGAACCCGAACGTCCCGGCGTTGAACAAGAAGATCGCCGACACGAAGGCAGCAGCCCAAGCTGCCCCCACGCCTGGCCCCAGCGCGCCGCCGAAGAGTTGATCCGGCGGTTAGACGGGACGGTTGGATGGTCGGAGACCGAGCTGGCTGCTTGGCTGTCAACCAAAACCAGTGCGACTTTGGGTCATTTTCTTGGAGGGAATCAATTTGGCATAAACACTGCGTAATGTATGTTTTACAGCATCCCTTATACCAGATCTTCCAGGTTGAGCAGAGCAAGGTAGGGGAACCAGCCGATTAGCCGTGTCAACTATCCAAGCACTCGTTTACGCTGGATTTATCGTCTTGCCGGTGATGGTCGCGGGGTCGGTCGCACGGGCGGCCAAATCATGGCAACTCACTCTTTTTATTCTGGCGTGGATGCTGATCGCTGCGGCGCTCGCTCTGTCAGGGAAGCTGAACCATTTTAATGCGACTCCCCCGCCGATCGGGCTTCTCGTGGTCAGTGGATTGATCGCTACCATCGCCGTCGGAACGTCCCGTCTGGTCGCGCGTCTGGTGGAGTTACCCTTCGCCGTATTGATCGCGGCACAAGCCGTCCGCATCTTGGTAGAAATTCTGATTCACGCGTCCTCGACCATCGGTCTGGCTCCGCGCCAGATGACCTGGGACGGTTATAATTTCGATGTCGTCACGGGGATCACCGCGCTTGTTTTCGCGCCGTTCGCCGGGATCGCGCCGTCTTGGTTCATCTTCAGTTGGAACTGTTTGGGATTGGCACTCTTGCTCTGGGTCACCGGGATCGCTGCCGTTAGCTTCCCAACGGCCTTTCAGCTCTTGCGGCCTGATAATATCTGGGTGGCATCTTTTCCGTATGTTTGGCTGCCATCCATCTTGGTGACAGCCGCCCTCCTGGGGCACATCATCGTCTTCCGGAAGCTGGCCACAAAGCGGATCCCGCCCAGAACCGCGACCTAGATCAGCGCCCCGGCAAACAGAAACTGGCGGTGACGTTTGTTCTGCGTTCCACCTGCTGCATCGCCAATTTCCCTTGTTGGTCTTGGATCGTTGAAGGCAGACACGGTGCGTGGCTCGGGCACAAGCCACCATCTACGCGGACGCTCGGCCACTTTTTCCGCTTCCCCCTTAACCGCTTCCCGGCAGCCTTGCGGCAGCCGCTTCCAAGATGAACCGCGCGTTGTCCCGGGCGGCGTCGGGGCGGCTCAACTTGGCGATGTTCGCCGTCCACTCTTTGCAACTCCTGGCTCCGTCCGCGAACGCCCCGCGCACCGCTTCCACGATGGCCCCGGGCGAAAGCGCCAGGCAGCCCGCGCCGTTGTCCACGAGCAACTGCGCGTTGCCCTCCTCCTGGCCGGGCGCGATCTGGCTCACGATCATCGGGCAGCCCGCCGCGATGGCTTCCTGCGTCGTCGCGCCGCCCGCCTTGCTGATAAGGAGATGGTTCGCCGCCAGCAACGCAGGCACCTCGCGTGTCCAGCCGATGATCTTCACCGGCCGCCGGGCCGGGTCACGCCCGGCGACCAGGCCTTCCACCATCCGCTGCATCTCGGCGTCCCGGCCCACCGTCACGGTCAGTTCGATGTCCTCCAACGCCAGCAGCCCGCGCACGGTCTCCGGGGCGGACTTGCGCCCGGCGTTGATCATGTAGACCACCCGCCGCCCTTGGGGACCCGCCGGGTCGGGGCGCGCGGGCAGCGCCGCCCGGTCCGCGTAGCGCGGGTCCACGGGGAAGCCCAGCACCCGCAGCTTCGCCGCCGGGACGCCCGCGCGGCGCATCACGGCGGCGGTGTCCTCGTTGGGCACGCAGTAGAAGTCGCTCCCGCAACGGTGCCAGATCGAGTTGATGGAGATGGAGTCCGTCACCACCGTGATCCGCGCGAAATCCCTCGGCCCGCCGCGCCGGGCGATGTCGTCGAGCAGGTAGCCGTAGAGCGGGTACGTCGAGACGACGGCCACCGGCTTCTCGCGTTCCAGCCGCGCGGCCAGCGCGCCGCGTTCCGCCGAGAGCATCCACACGTTGAGATCGACCGCCCGTTGGGAACGGTCGAACACCCCGTAGAGCGCCGACCAGACGGTCGGCGCGTGGTTCATCAGCGTGACGTACCCCTGGCGGAGCCGCTCGTAGACGCGCGGGTGGCAGACACCCAGACCGTCCACGAATTCCGCCCGCACCGCGCCCGCGCCGACCTCGTCCAGCGCCGTGACCAAGCCGCGCGCGGCGGAGTTGTGGCCCTCGCCGAAACCCGCCGAGCACACAAAAATCGTTTTGACCGTCGCCACGGGGCCAAAGATGGTCGATTTTACACTCGAAAGACAAACCCCGAATGCGTTTGATGCCCATTTCCGCCCGATGAAAACCTTTGTCTGGTCTTGGCGGCTGCTGTGCCGCTGGCTGGTCGAAGCCTACTTCGACAACACCACGGGTCTCGCCGCGATGATGGCCTACGACCTGATCTTCATCCTCGCCGCGCCGGGCCTGCTGCTGCTCTCGGCGGCACTCTCGCTCTACGGCACGGACCCCACGCTGCTCCACAACATCATCACGCTGCTCAAGGGTTTTCTGCCCGAGATCACCCATTCCCTGATCGAGCAGCAGATCGTCGCGCTGGTCATCACGCGGCCCACGAGCTACGTGGCGCTGCTCGGCATCCTGCTGGCGCTCTACCTGGGCATCAACCTCATCAACACGGTCTCGCGCACGCTCAACCAGTGCCTGGGCATCTACAACCCGCGGCGCTCGTGGTGGAACCGCTGGATCATCGCCGTGCTGCTGTTGTTCTGGTTCGTGGTGACCATCGTGTTCTCGTTCAACCTGATCGTGTTCGGCGAGCGTCTGGCGGGGCTCATCAAGACGACCTACCACCTCCAGGCGGACCTCGAAGGCACCGTGACGCTGGCCAAGTACCCGATCATCGCGCTGGCGCTGACGATCCTGGCGCTGGCGCTCTACCTGCTCACGCCCGAGGTGTACCAGACGATCAAGCAAGCCCTGCCCGGGGCGGTGTTCTTCTCGGTGGGCTGGCTGGCCGCCACGGCGTTGTTCAGCCTCTACGTGCGGCATTCGCGCTACACGGAAACCTACGCCGCGCTGGCGAACCTGATCGTGCTGCTGACCTGGACGTGGACGACCTGCCTGCTGCTGCTGCTGGGCGGGCGGCTCAACGCGGTGCTCAAGATCAAGTGGCCCACGCGCCCCTGGATCGGCCACGGGCACCCCCTGGCCGGGCAAAAGGCCGCCGCGTAGGGGGCGGGGCG
>CALMAQ010000248.1 GCA_937859745.1 uncultured Verrucomicrobiota bacterium
CCTCGGGGCCGAGAGCGGCCGGGTCATGCTCGGCACCCTCGCCGGCGGCCGCCTTTCGCTGGAGGAGGTCCACCGTTTCCCCAACGGCGCGGTGCGCCTCATGGGGACCCTCCGCTGGGACATGCTGCGGATCTACGAGGAACTCAAGCAGGGCCTCCGCAAGGTCGCCCGGCTGGGCATCCCCGCCGCCAGCGTCAGCACGGATTCGTGGGGGGTGGACTACGCCTACCTCAACGACACGCACGCGCTGCTCGCACCGCCCTTCCAATACCGCGACCCGCGCACGGACATCACCTATCCCCGCCTGCTCAAAACCCTGGGCAAGGAGTTCATCTACGAGCAGACGGGCATCCAGTTCCTGCCCATCAACACGCTTTACCACCTGGCGAGCGACGTGGAAAACAGCCCCGCGCTGCTCGCCGCGGCGGACGGCTTCCTGATGATCGGCGATTACTTCAACTACCTGTTCTCGGGCGTGCGCGGCGTGGAGGAGAGCAACGCCAGCACGACCCAGCTATGGGACCCACGCCGGTTCGCCTGGTCGCAGGCGCTGATCGAGAAAATCGGTGCTCCCGCGAACATTTTCCCGCCGCTGGTGCGTTCCGGCACCGTGCTGGGGCCGCTGCTGCCTGAACTCGCTGCCGAGACCGGCCTGCGGGACGTGCAGGTCGTCGCCACCTGCTCGCACGACACGGGCGCGGCCGTCGCCGCCGTCCCCGCCGCGGAGAGCGAGGACTGGGCGTACCTGAGCAGCGGCACGTGGTCGCTCCTGGGCGTGGAACTGCCCGCGCCGCTCATCAACGCCGACGCGCTCGCCGCCGGGTTCACCAACGAGGCGGGCTACGGCCGCACGACGCGCCTGCTCAAGAACATCGTCGGCCTGTGGCTCCTCCAGGAATGCCGCCGCGCGTGGAAGGAACAGGGCCGTGAAATCGACTACGCCGCGCTCAACGCGCAGGCCGAGGACGCCGCGCCCTTCCGCACGCTGCTGCGCCCCGACACGCCCGCCTTCGCGCGCGACGGCGACATGCCCGCGATGCTCGCCGCCCACGCCCGCGCCAACGGCGAGCCCGTGCCCGAAACCCCCGGCCAGTTCGCGCGCTGCATCCTGGAAAGCCTCGCGCTGCTCTACCGCTCGACCCTGAATTGGGTCGAGTCCCTGACCGGGCGCCAGGTCAGGCGCCTGCACATCGTCGGCGGCGGCAGCCAGAGCACGCTGCTCAACCAGTTCGCCGCCTGCGCGACGGGCCGCGAGGTGCTCGCCGGTCCCGTCGAGGCCACGGCCATCGGCAACGCGCTGATCCAGGGCCTCGCGCTGGGGCACCTCGCCTCCCTGGCCGACCTGCGCGCCATCGTGCGCGCTTCCTTCCCCGTCCGCCCGTTCCAGCCAACGGACACCGCCGCCTGGCAGCACGCCTACGACCGCTTCGAGCGCCTCAAACCCACCTTGGGTTAACCTCCCTTCCACCTTCCGCCTTCCGCCTACCCTTTTATGTCCTACCAATACGTCAACCACCGCTGGGACGATGCCGCCGCCGCGCCGCTCGATCCCGTCGCCCGCCTCGTCTACCGTTCCAACCTCCTCGGCAGCGACCAGCGCATCACCAACACCGGCGGGGGTAACACCTCGGCCAAGCTCACCGAGACCGACCCGCTGACGGGCGAAAAGACCGAGGTCCTCTGGGTCAAGGGCAGCGGCGGCGACCTCCGCACCAGCAAGAAGGAAAACTTCTCCTCGCTCTACCAGGCCAAGCTCATCGCCATGCAGGCCCTCTATGCCCGGCGCGACGACAAGGGCTACAAGTCGCCCGCCGAGGACGACATGGTGGGCATGTATGCGCACACCACCTTCAACCTCAACCCGCGCCCGAGCAGCATCGACACGCCGCTGCACTCGTTCATCGACGGCAAGCACGTCGATCACATGCACCCCAACGCCGTCATCGCCATCGCCGCGAGCCGCCGCTGCGAGGAGTTGACGAAGGAAATCTTCCGCGGCGAGATGGCCTACGTCCCCTGGATGCGCCCCGGCTTTGAACTGGGCCTCGCCATGCAGCAGATCAACCGGGCGCAGCCCGACATCAAGGCCATCATGATGGGCCAGCACGGCTTCATCTCGTGGGACGACGACGACAAGAAGTGTTACGAACTGACGCTCTCGTTCATCGAGCGCGCGGCCGGGTACATCGAGCAAAAATACCAGGCGAAGGGCGGCGACGCCAGGGCGTTCGGCGGCCAGAAATACCAGACGCTCGACAAGGAGCCGCGCCGCGCCGCGCTCGCCGCCGTCCTGCCGTGGCTGCGCGGCCAGGTCAGCGCGCACAAGCGTTTCGTCGGCACGATCCAGGACGACGAGCGCATCCTGCGCTTCGTCAACAGCCACGACGCCCCGCGCCTCGCCGCGCTGGGCACGAGCTGCCCCGACCACTTCCTGCGCACCAAGATCAAGCCGCTCTACGTCGATTGGAACCCGCAGGCCGAGGACGCCGCCGCGCTCCAGGGCAAACTCACCGCCGGGTTGGAGCAGTACCGCCAGGATTACGCCGTCTACTACCAGGCGCGCAAGCACGCGAACTCGCCCGCCATGCGCGACCCCAACCCGACCGTGGTCCTCATCCCCGGCCTGGGCATGATCGCCTGGGGCAAGGACAAGTCGGAGTCGCGCGTCACGGCCGAGTTCTACAACTGCGCCGTGGAGGTCATGCGCGGGGCCGAGGCCATCGACGAGTACATCGCCCTGCCCCAGCAGGAGGCGTTCGACATCGAATACTGGCTGCTGGAGGAAGCCAAGCTCCAGCGCATGCCCGCCGAGAAGGAACTGGCGCGCCAGGTCCACGTCGTCATCGGCGCGGGCAGCGGCATCGGCCGGGAGGTCGCGCACCGCCTGGCGAAGGAAGGCGCGCACATCGTCAGCGTGGACTTCAACGCCGACGCCGCCAGCGCGACGGCCAGGGAGATCACGGACAAATACGGACAGGGCATCGGCGTGGCGGGCTCGGACATTTCCGGCTGCGGCCCGGCCATCGGCCTGCGGGCCAACGTCACCGACCGCGCCAGCGTCCGCGCGATGCTCGACCAGGTGGCCCTCGCCTACGGCGGGTTTGATTCCATCTCGGTGACGGCGGGCACGTTCATCCCGCCCGACACCACCGGCCACATCCCCGACGACAAGTGGGCGTTCACCTTCGGCGTCAACGTGACCGGCAGCTACATCGTGGCCGACGAGGCGTTCAAGACGTGGCAGGAGCAGGGCCTCAAGGGCGCGCTCGTGCTGACGACCAGCGCGAACGCCGTCGTGTCCAAGAAGGGCAGCCTCGCCTACGACGCGAGCAAGGCCGCCGCGAACCACCTGGTGCGCGAACTGGCCATCGAGATGTCACCCCTCGTGCGGGTCAACGGCGTCGCCCCGGCGACCGTCGTGCAAGGAAGCTCCATGTTCCCGCGCGAGCGCGTCATCAGTTCGCTGGCCAAGTACAAGATTCCCTACACGCAAGACGAGGCCACCGAATCGCTGACCACCAAGCTCGCGCAGTTCTACGCCGACCGGACGCTGACGAAGTCGCCCATCACCCCCGCCGACCAGGCCGAGGCGTACTTCCTGTGCGTCAGCCAGCGCCTGAGCAAGACGACAGGCCAGATCATCACCGTGGACGGCGGCCTGCACGAGGCGTTCATGCGGTGAGCCCCGCCCCCGTGCCGCGCCGCTGCCCGGGGCGGCCGTGACCATGGCAGGGATCGCTCTCCGAGCGACTCCCAAACTCCCCGGCGCAGGCCGGGCACAAAACCGGGCGATGTCCTGACTTGCAGGGGCGGAGTGTACGATGCGGGATGCAAGGCGGACAGACCCGGGAGAACCCGCTCGGCAACAGAGCTCTGTCCTCCTGAGCGCAGCGAGTCCGCGAGCGCAGCCGAAGGAGGACAGAGCTTTCAAAATGCATTTGCCGGGGCGGCCATCGTCCGCGCCATCTCGCTCGATCACCCGGGATCACCAGGTCAAGTGGCGGCGAGGACCGGCGATCCTCAATTCCGCGGCGGCAACCGGGCCTCGATCTCCTCCCGCCGGGGCATGGCCTGGGCGGCCCAGGCGCGCGTGACGCTGAGCGCCGCGCCCGCGTTGGCGAAGCGCGCCGCCGCCTCGTGATCCCCCGCTCCGCTTCCCGCCAGCGCGGCGGCGAACGCCCCGACGAAGGCATCCCCCGCGCCCGTGGTGTCCACGGCCGTGACGCCCGCCACGGCGGGGATCAGCACCTGCCCGCCCGCCTGCGACACGAAACATCCGCGCCGCCCGAGCGTGACGATCACCGTCGGCACGCCCAACCGGCGGCAGAGCGCGTGCAGTCCGGCGGCGGGCAGCGCGGCCAGCCCGGCGGGTTCGTCCGGCGCGGCGGCCGGCATGGGGCTCGCCGCGGGCGCGGCGGGCAGGGTGCCTTCGATCCAGGCGGCCAGCTCGGGGTCGGAGATGGACTCGTCGATCACCGTGGCCGCGCCGGACGAACCCGCCGGGCTGGCCGCGCTGCCCGCCGAGGCCGCGGCGGAGTTGCGCGAACGC
>CALMAQ010000249.1 GCA_937859745.1 uncultured Verrucomicrobiota bacterium
TTAGTTGAGCGAAGGGGCGATGAGGAGGTCTTCCGCGGGGCGGGTGGGCTTGCGGGTGTTGATCCAGGTGGTCCAGCCGAGGTAGCCGCCGTGACCGAGCTGCGTGGTGGGCACCTCATCGGCGAGCAGGACGTACTGCGCGTCCCAGAACAGTTCGTCACCGTGGTAATTACGCACCCACGTTTTGAGGCGCTTGAACGCCCCCTGGCCTGGCAGCAGGCGCACCAAGTCGGCCAGCTTGAGCGGTCCCAGGCGCAGGCGGAACTTCGTCTGCACCTGCCACACCTTCGAGCCGACGATCACCGTCGAACCCAGCAGGCCGGTCGAAGGCGATTCTCCCAACCGGCAGGCGTCCGCGGGCGGGACCTTGACCCACTGGCCCGAGAACGGCTCGACCGCCACGCGGATGCCGAAATATTCCTGGAGGATAGCCGCCAAACCTTCGGCGTTGCGGGTCGGACAGGCGAGCCGGCCCGAGAAGTACAGCTTGGCGGCGTCGTCCACGTCGTCCCGGTGCTGCACCGCAGGCGTGCCCAGGCCGACGTAGGTGCCGATGTAGTCGGTGAACCGGCGGCCCGTCTGGCGATCGAGGTCCACGCTCTTCTGGTGGACCGCCCACGCCCGGTAGAAGAGCGAGAGCATCCGGTGGTGGAACACGTTGAGGAACGCGACCAGCGTCGGGTCGTTGGACCGCAGGCGGTCCAGCGCGTACTCCGTGAGGTGCAGCGGCAGTGGTCCGTTCGGCCCGAGCAGGCCGAGGAAGTTGACGGTCAGCTCGCCCGCCTCCTCCGGCCCGGGCCGGACGAAGGAACGCACCGTCGAGGGTGCGAACCGCAAGTCGGGCTGCTGGAGCAGGCGCACGCGGTCCTCGCGCGGACGCAGGCTCTTGCCCAGGTTCATCGCGGGGTCGAGCGCGTGGAGCCGCCGCATCGCCTGGAAAAAGCCGAATGCGTACGGCTCCTCCGCGAGCTTGCTGAGCAACTGGTCAACGGCTTTGTCCATGGGGCGGGAGGAAAGAAGGTCAGAGCACGTCGCGCGCCCCGGGCTTGGCGGTCCAGCGCCGGATTTCGCCGCGTTCATCGGAGCGCAAAACCGTTTCCGTGAACGAGTTGATCGACACGTACTTGGCGAAGAAACGTTCCAGCACCGAGCCGAAGAGGTAGGCGCTGTTGCCGTTGAACTCGCTCTCGCGCACCTCCATCGTCACCTCCAGCCCGCGCGCGAACGCGATGGGGCCGGGGGTGAGCACCCGGCGGATGATCGGCTTGGTGGTGATCGAGAGCAGACCGTTGACGAGCCGCTTGATGCTCGCGTTGGTCTGCTGGTTGTTGGGATGCTCCGCGTAGAGCCGCAGGATTTCGCGCATCGCCACCGCGCCCTCCTCCGGGTTGTTGTCCGCCAGCGTCAGGTAGTTGAGCGACAGGTGGCTGATGATGCGCCAGCTCATTTCTCCCTCCGCGACGGATGGGATGGGGTCGGTGGGCGTGGTCAGCGCGCGCGTGGCTTTCACGGGCGCGTTGATGTCGAGGTGGAAGTCCGTCTTGCCGATTCCCACGGGCAACTGGATGGGCAGGTGGCGGTTCGTGCAGCGTGCGGTGATGGAAAGCTGTTGCAGGTCCGGGCTGTAGGGCGCGTTGTTGCCGTCCACCAGAGAGAGGTACACTTCCGAGCCCGGGTAGCGCACCCCGCCCTGCTGCACCTCGCGCGCGGAGAGGGTGCGCGGCACGCGGTTGAGCGTGTAGTAGGCGCGCGAGTTCAGGTCGCGGTCGTAGTTGAAGTAGAAGGGGGTGAACTTGTACGTCTCGTCCGCCTGGCTGCCGATGGCCTCCACCCGCAGCAGGTCGAAGATCTCGAACTCCACCACGCGCGTCTTGTCGGCGATGACCTGATACTCGGAGGTGCGGTCGGAGAGCGCGATGCGGTCGATGCGCTTCTCGAAGAGGTTGATCGCGGGCGTGCAGTACAGGCCGAAGTGGGACTCGTCCACCCGGTTCTCGAGCTGGGTGTCCGCCGCGTCGAACAGGATCAGCACGTCGAACTCGTTGCCCGTCATCTGCGCGACGGCCTCGCGCAATCCGCAGAGCCGGAAGAACAGGTAGCGTTGCGGGAAGGTGAAGTATTCGCGCAGGAGCCGGTAGCCCTCGAAGGAACGCGGCGCGACTGGCAGCAGTGCCTCCTCGGGGCTGAACCCGACGGGCTGCACCCCGGGGCCGACGACGGGCACCGTGCGCCGCTGGGGTCCCCGGCCGCATTGCAAGACCAGGCCCGTCGTGTGGGCGAGGATCTGCTCGTGCATCCGGTAGGGCAGGTCGCTGCCCCGCAGGTACACGTCGAGCTGGTCGAGCTTCAGGTCCTTGCAGGGCACCTCCGCCGTGACCTCGAAGCGCAACCGCAGCACCGCCTGCGGGCGCAGCCGCGCGGGCAGCTCGAATGAGCCGATGTCCCGCGCTGTGAAGCTGGCCTCCTTGATCCGCAACGGCCACAGTTTGAGGTCGTGCGCGGTGCGGAACTGCGCGGGCACGCTTGCCCCCCGCCCCAGGTTCGCGCGCAGCAGCGTGCCGCGCGGGATCGGGTAGCCCGCGCCCAGCGAGGTGTCGGCCCATTCCGGCTCGAATCCGGCGATGAGCATAGCAGGCGTCGGCGCGAGGTAGTGCGGAAAGACCGATTCAAGCAGCGACTGGGTCAGCCGCGGGAACTCGGCGTCGAACTTCGTCTGGATGCGTGCCGTCAGGTACGCAAAGCCCTCCATCAGCCGCTCGACGAACGGGTCAGGGCAGACCTCATGCCCGCTCGGGTCCACGCCCAGGCGGCCCGCGATCTTAGGGTACTCGCGGGCAAACTCGGCCGCCATCTGGCGGACGTGGGCCAATTCCGAGTTGTAGTGATGGAGCAGTCGTTCACGCATGGCGGCGGCCGGTCAGAAGGTTTTGAGTTCGCCGGTTTCCAGGTCGATCTTGGTTTTGATCATGAACTCTTCGGGCATTGGCCGCGCCCAGAGGTCGCCGCGGATCTCGATGACCAGTTCGTTCTTGGCACGCACCGCCAGATCTTCCTTCATTTCCACCGAGAGGCTCGCCGCGTCGATGCGCGGCTCGAACGCCTCGATGGCCCGGGTGATCTCGCGCTCCAGCTCGCCGCCCCCCGCACTATCGCTCATCCGACCGCACAGGCTGCGGATGCCGAAGTTGAGCGTGGAGGTCCGCACGGCCGGGTATTCCTGCAAGTCCTCGTTGTCGGCGTGGCGGCTCGCGCTGAGCAGCCAGCGCAGGTCGCGCAGCACGCCCTCGCGGTAGCGCGTGATGGACACCACGCGCTCGTTGGAGGACTCCTCCTTGCGCTCCGGGGCGTTGTCGGTCAGCCGGTCCAGCAGACACGGCTGGATTTTCTCCATGGTAGCTAGCTCGGCCATCGGTAGAAGGGGGATGGCGGCTCTCCTCGGTCCGAGGATTGCCGCAGGGTCAGATTACGCCCGCGTCGGCGGGTTGGGTTTCCCCGGCGGCGGGTTCCGCGGCCACGGGGGCTTCGGGATGCAGAAACTGGATGGACCGTACTTCCGCCAGCGGAATCTCCGCCGCGTCGGTCATGAACGTGCGGTGGCCCAGTCCGCAAAAGAAATTCTCCGCCCGTTCCTGCCACTGCGTCTGGCGGGCGAGTTGGATCAGCGCGTCGTCGCTTTTTTCCGAATCGGGATAGCGCATGGGCACATAGCCCGAGGCCTGCCCTTCGTTGAGCCAGCGGAAATCCGCCGGGGCCCAGATCGAATCCATCAGGTGGGTGCGCGGACGCAGAGTCACTTCGCGGACGTGCTCGGCGGGAATCCAGTAATATTTCCCGTCCACGAACGCTTCCAGCAGCGGCCCCAAGCGCGAATCGCCGTCGGCGAGCCACGCGGCCTCCTGCCCGTTGACCTGGACGGCCGCGGCCGGGGCGGCTTCCAGGGCCCGCGCCTGGCTGGCGGCGGCGGCTTCCCACTTGCCTTGCTGGCCGAGCCGCAGGGCCTCGATCATGCCGCCGACCCACTCGGGCGGCTGGCCGAAGAGCGTCGGGGCCGTCCTGCCCTCGAACACCGCGCGGCGCTCGGCGTCGCACGCCAGCACCTTCTCGCAGACGCCCACCCACATGGTCGCCTCCACGTCGAACTCGCCGACAAGCTTGAGCTGGGTCTGCGCGCCCTCCCAGTTGCCCTGCACGCAGTAGAGCTGGAAAAGGACACTCCGGTGCCCGGCGTCGGCGGGTGCTTTGCGCACCGCGTCCTTCACCAGACCGAGCGCCTCAACGAGACGCCCTTGCTTGAGGGCTTCCGAAGTGTCCATCGTTCCAGGGACGTCACCGGTTCAAGAAAAACCGGCGGCTGACTAGCTCGGCTTGTTGGTCGTCACGTTCCAGCCCGCTGTCACCTTCGTGCCCGCCGAACCGTCGGATTTCTGCGGCCAATAGCTCATCACGAACGAGGCGAAGGTAAAGCTTAGCGACTCGGTCGGCGTGTCGTCGCCGCCGCTGCTGCCGCTGACCTGGTAGCTCTCGACGTACACTTCCGTCAAGTCGTACTGCAGATAGATGATCTGCGTACTGCCAGCCTTGCGCAGGAGGACCGACCCCGTCTTGAAGTGATCGCCGATGCAGCAATTTTTGATCAGGTTGGGCGACGAGTTGTCGAGCTTCTTCATGCAGGAGAAGGACGACAGCGACACCTTGCCTGCGCCGGAACCCGTGGTCCCGCTGCCGACCGTCACCGGGTTGGAAGCGCCCCAGGAGAACGAATAGATCTCCGTCGCGCCCTTTTTCGACATCGAGTCGTCGGTGGTCTCGCCCTTCACACCGTCTAGGATTAAGAAAGCATCGTAAGCCATAACAGAATACCTTTTCTACGTAGTTGAACTGATGCGCGCTTGGATGGATTGACTCGCCGGCCCGGCAGCGCACGGGACCCGACCGGCGAGGGGTTTTCTCAACTGCCTTGTTTGACAGACGGAAGCTTGGAAACCAGCCGCAGGGAGACCGTCAGGCCTTCGAGCTGATAGTGGGGGCGGAGCCAGAACTGGGAGGTATAGTAGCCGGGGTTGCCGGGCACTTCCTGGACTTTGACCTCGGCCGCAGCCAGCGGGTTTTTGGCCTTCATCTCCTCACTGGCCGACGAATCGATCGTGTACTGGTTAATCCACTTGTTGAGCCAGCGTTCCATGTCCTCGCGCTCCTTGAACGAGCCGATCTTGTCGCGCACCATCGTCTTGAGGTAATGCGCGAAGCGCGACACCGCGAACAGGTAGGGCATGCGCGCCGACATGTTGGCGTTGGCCGTGGCGTCCGGGTCGTCGTATTCGGCGGGCTTCTGGATGGACTGCGCGCCCATGAACACGGCATAATCCGTGTTCTTCCAGTGCGAAAGGGGGATGAACCCGTTCTTGGCCAGTTCGGCCTCGCGCCGGTCGGTGATGGCGATTTCCGTCGGGCACTTCATGTCCACGCCGCCGTCGTCCGTCGGGAACGTATGGCAGGGCAAGCCTTCCACCAGGCCGCCGCTCTCCGGGCCGCGGATCTGGGCGCACCAGCCATAGGTCTTGAAGGCGCGCGCGACGTTCACGCCCATGGCGTAGGCCGCATTGCTCCAGACGTAGTTGTTGTGCCCGCCGCCCTCGGTCTCCTCCTCGAAGGCGAAGTCGGCCACGGGGTCCGTCTTGGCCCCGTAGGGCAAGCGGGCCAGGTAGCGCGGCATGCACAGGCCCAGGTAGCGCGCGTCTTCCGACGCCCGCAGCGCGCGCCACGGCGCGTACTCGGGGCTGCTGAAGATCTTGGTCAAATCGCGCGGGTTGGACAACTCCTGCCACGAATCCATGTTCATGATCGTCGGGGCCGCGGCCGCGAAAAACGGGGCGTGCCCCGCCGCCGCCACCTTGGACAGACCCGTCATCATCGCCACGTCAGGCGGCGTGTGGTCGAACTGGTAATCACCGATCAGACAGCCGTAGGGCTCGCCGTTGGGCGTGCCGAACTCTTCCTCGTAGAGCTTCTTGAACAACGGGCTCTGGTCCCAGAGCGCGCCGGGGAAGTTCTTGATCGTCTTGCCCAGATCCTTCTTGGAAATGTTCATGACGCGAATCTTGAGCGTCTCGTCCGTCTCCGTGTTGAAGACGAGGTGGTGCAGCCCCCGCCAGCTTCCCTCGAGGGCCTTGAAATCCTCGTGGTGGAGGATGAGGTTGACCTGCTCGCTGAGCTTCTTGTCGATCTCGGCGATGATCGCCTCGATGGCGCGCACGCTGTCGCCCGAGACCAGCTTGGCCTGGGAAAGCGCCTGCGTGGCGAGCGTGCGGACGGCGGCTTCCACCGCGGTTTTGCGCTCGTCGCTGCGCGGCTTGAACTCCTGCGTCAGCATGGACTCGAATTCACTCAGTTGCCCGGTGGTTTCGGTCGTCGTCGCCTGGGGCGTGTTTTCCGGCATCAGTTCAGTGCTCATGGAAAGTAGGTTCTAAAGGGTTCGTCAGATAGGGTGCGAGCGAAGAAGGGCGCGGGGCTAGGCCGCGGGTTTGTCCGTAGGTTTGGGCGCGTTGGCGAGGGTCTGCATGAGCGTCGGGTCCTCGAGCATCTTGCCGATGAGGTCCTCCGCGCCTGACTTGCCGTCCATGTAGGTCAGCAGGTTAGCCAGTTCGGAACGCGCCTGGAGGAGCTTGTCCAGTCCGGCGACCTTGCGCGCGACGGCGGCGGGAGAAAAGTCCTCCATGCTGTCAAAGGTGACATCCACGCTGAGGTTGCCCTGGCCCGTGAGGGTATTAGGCACCTGGAACGCCACGCGCGGCTTGATGGCCTTGAGGCGGTCCTCGAAGTTGTCCATGTCGATGGCGAGGAACTTGCGGTCGACGACGGCCGGCAGCGGCTCGGCGGATTTTCCACTCAGGTCGGACATGACCCCGAGCACGAAGGGCAGTTGCACCTTCTTTTCCGCCCCGTACACTTCCAGATCATACTCGATCTGGACACGGGGGGCTCGGTTGCGGGCGATGAATTTCTGGCTGCTGTTGCTTGCGGCTGGCATAAGTTAGTGATGTCAGATGTTGGGGTTGAGATGCAATCGAAAACCGCTGGACGGCTGTAACTTGTTCACAAACAGCTAACTTCCCTCGGGCTCGGGACCGAGGAGCGTGTCGAATTCGGAACGGGAGTTCGGGGCGAGATTTGCAAGAAGGTCTAGGAAATTCTTGCCGACAAGACGTTCCGCACGCAGCAGGAGCAGCGGCACGGGGCTGGCGGGTTCGTGCACGGCGTAGAACTCGCGAATCTTGGCGAGGGTCTTGCGCACGTCGTCGAGCGAGCGGATGTCGCCCGAGATCGCCTGTCCGGGCCGTGCGGTGGCCTGCGCCCCGCCCGCGGCCGGGGCGGTGCCCGAGCCGTCCCCGGCCAGTGCCTCCCCTCCCGCCGGCGCTGCCAGGCCATCGAACAACCGCAGACCCTTGTCCAGAATTTTGATGAGCGGGTCGAAGGAGGGAGCCGACGTGCGCCCGAGCTTTTCGATCAGGAAATCATCGAGCGCGTGGACCGAGGCGACCATTCCGCGCAGGGCGTCGATGCCCGCCTTGGATTCCTCGGGGTTGGCGCTGGCCAGGATCTCCGGCAGCTTGGCCGACCCCGTCCCCCCGCCGGGCGTGGTTTCGTGCGTGAGGAACGTGATGGTCACGGCCAGCCCCGGCACCTTGAAGATCGGGGCCTCGCCGAGCCGTTCGATGAACTTGATCGGGTCGCCGTAGCTGCCCTGCTCCACCGTCAACTGCGAGAGGATGTTGACGCGCTGGGTCGGGTCGGGATCTTCCGGGTCGAGGTTGGGGAACAGGTTGTCCCAGTACTTCCGCACGATCCCGGCGGTCAGTTCCATGCCCCGCGCCGCGCCGTCCATCCCGGCGGTCTTCATCAGAGCCAGCGTGTAGTAGACCGCCATCTGCAGGTCCTTGGATCGTTTCAGCCCCCCCTCGGAGAGTTTGCGGATTTCCAACCAGTTCGGCTCCTTGGCCGAGTTGGCCTCGAACTGGTTCTCGGGCGTGCCCTCGACCAACACCGCCAGGTCGTTGTACAGCGGATCGTAAGACAGGTCCTCGCCGCAGGGTGCGTCGGCGGAGATTGGTTCCAGGAGGGGGCTATCCATGGCGGGGTGGCTATCGCGGGGAAAAGGGTGCTCGGGTTCGCGGCGGGTTCAGAGCCCGGCCATTTCGTGGCGCGGGTCCGGCCGGCGGGCGGACGCGCGGCGGGCGGATTTCTGCGGGGAGTTCTCGTTGGCCCGCTCGACAGTCTTCAGGGGCGCGCCGCCCTTGACGGGCTGCTGCGCGGGCGGGGCGGGCGAGGCGGTGCCCGGCGCGGGGTTGGACGCCGGGGCGGACGCGGGCACCTTGGTCGAGGGTGCCTTCTGGTCCGGCGGCAGCTTCTTGCGCAAGCCGTTGATGACTTTGACCATGTCCGCCGGGGACGCTCCGGCGACGCCCAGGTCGGAGACGATGTGCTCCTCCGACTTGAAGACTTCCTTGTCGGTCAGGCCCAGATGCTCGATGTGGCCGAAGAGGTCGTCAAAATCCCGCGTGGCCTTGTCCACTGCCGGGTACTTGCCGTGCGCCTTTTCGAGGAACGGCTCGAACCCGGCCGGGTCGGCCGTCTGCTTCTCGACCGTGTAGTCGTTGAACGCGGTCTGGAACGACGCGCCGATCTCCGGGGCCTTCTCCTTGTTCTTGCCGTAGAGCGCCTCGAACGACTGGAGGATCGAACTGACCTCACGCTCGCCCATCCGGTCCACGACCACGACGTAGTCGGAGGGCTCCAGCCGGCTGATGCCGCCCTTGATGGGCTGGAGCCGCCCGTAGTTCTCCGCGTCTTGGCCGTCCACCAACTGGGCGAACAGCGCGCGCTTGGAGCCATTGTCACGGCGCTCGGATTTCTGCGCCAGGCGCGGGTGGATGCCCAGCTTCTTGAGTTCCTCCATCTGGCTGGCCGTGATGGTGATTTCGGCCGACACGTCCACGGGTTTCTGGTCGGGCAATGCGCCGGAGAGGGCCGCCGCGGTGTCGAGCGCCTGCGAGCCGCCGCCCAGCGGCTGGGTCGGGAAGTCGAAATTGTTGGCTGCGAAGTTGTCCGCGTTAAAATTGTTGACGGCAAATTGCGCGGACACCTGCGGGTCCCGAAAGAGCGAGATACCCTGCACACGCTGGATGACCACGTTGCCGGTGGTCGTGATGAAGTTCGCCTTCGGGTTTTCGTTGCCGACGAACACGATCCTCGCCGCGCCGAAGTCGATGCTGTCCTCCGCGACGAAGTTCAGACCGTCGTTGGGCCTTCCACCCCCGCCCTCCACCGCGGGGCGGGCAAGGAGATCGACCTCCCCGGCGGCGACCTTGATCGAATCGCGCGCGGCAAGGTCGCCCACGGTGGCCCGGCCCGCGCCAACCTCGATGTCCACCGTTCCCACCGAGTACAGTTTTTGGAGGTAGCCCATGGTGAACCCGCTGCCCCGGATGGTCGTCCGCCCCGGGTTGTTGAGGATGATCGTCGAGTTGCCACTGTTGGCGTCCGGCATGCTGGCGGTCCGGGTATTAAAGAGCACGTTGCCCCCGGTGCTGACGTAGCTGCTGCCCCCTAGCAGGATCAGTTGCGCGCTGCCTCCAGCGTCGAACGCCTCCAGGTCCAGGTTGCCGGCGGTGGTGATGCTGCCCTCCGCCGAAATGCGGTGGCCCGACGCAAGCAGGCCGCCGCTCACGGCCGTCACGGTGTCGCGGAAGCGCAGGCTGCCGCCGTTGGAGGTGAGCTGCGTGGTCGCCGTGCCGGACGGATTGAGGGTCAACACGGCCTGGTAATCCTGGTCGGCGGCGGTCGCCACCGTGCCACCCGCGATATTCAACGGTCCCGTCACGGTCAGGCTGCGGAGCGGCGCGGCGACGCCAACGCTGCCGCCGAACACGCTCGTGCCGCCAACGGCGTCGAGCACGAGCGAGCGGGTGTTCGGCGCGTCGCCGTCCACGGTCTGGCCGAAGTTGACGCCTCCCGCCCCCGTGCTGGTGAAGGTGGTCAGGTCCGCCGCGAGCGTCACCACGTCGCCGTAGGCCTGTGCCCCGGTCGTCGTCACGCCTCCACCCGCGAAGATGCTGGTGCCCGGGGTCATGTCGCCGGTCGTCAGGCTCGCCAGCGGCGTGTTGTTGCCGACCGCACCGTTGAAAAGCGTGCTTCCGGGGGTGTTGACGTCCAGCGCGAAGGGGCCATCCACCGTCTGGCCGAAAGTGATCGTCCCGCCGTCGCCCGCCGCGTTCTGGCTGACAAGCGAGGTGTCCGCCGCGAGCACCACCGCCCCCTGGTACGACTGGAAGCCCGCCGTGGTGATCCCGCCGCCCTTGATCGTGGCCGGACCCTTTGCGACCGTCAGGTTGAGCAACGGCGTCAGGCCGCCGACCACGCCGTTAAAATTCGTGCTGCCGCCCGTGTCCACCGTCAGCGAAACCCGACCGTCGAGCGTCGAGCCGAACGTGACCGCACCCTGGTTGTTGCTGGCCAGCGTGGTTCCGCTGCCCAATTGCACGATGTCGTTGTAGTTCTGGTCGCCCACCGTCGTAACCGCGCCGCCGTTGATGAACGTGGCCCCGGGGGCATCCGTGGTCAGGCTCGCCAGCGGCGTGCCGCCGCCGCCCCCCTTTTCGAACACCGTGCTGCCCGCCGTGTTCACGGTCAGCGCGGCCGGGCCGTCCACCGTGTTGAAGAAGTGGACGGCCCCGTCGCCCGCCGTGTCCCGGCTGGAGAGCGTGGCGTCCACGCCGAGCAGGACGGGATCGTTGTAATTCTGGAAGCGCGAGGTGCTCACCCCGCCGCCGTTGATGAACGTGCGTCCACCGGCGTCCGTCGTCAGGCTCAGCAGCGGGGTGCTGTTCCCGGCGAGACCGTTCAAGACCGTATCACCCGCCGTGTTGACCGTGAGGTTGTAGCCGCCGTCAACGGTCCCCTTGAAGGTGACTGCTCCTGCGTTCTGGCTCGTCAGCGTGGCGTCGTTGGCCAGCGACACGGCCCCGCCGTAGGTCTGCGTGCCCATCGTGAGCGCTCCCCCGCCCGCAAAGACCGCCGTACCGGCGGTTGCGATCGTGTCCACCGTCAGGCTCGCCAGCGGCGTGCCGCCGGTCAGCGGGGACGGGCCGCCCGCCAGTCCGCCGAAGCGTGTGGTCCCGGCGGTGTTGATCGTCAGGTTGAACCCGCCGTTGACCGTCTGGCTGAAGCTGATCGCCCCGCCATTCTGACTGATGAGCGCCGTGTCGCCCGTCAGCAGTGCCTGCCCCTCGTAGGTCTGCGCGCCCGTGGTCGTGACTCCCCCGCCCCCGAACGCCACTACCTCTGCCGGGTTGGTGATCTGGTTGAACGGGTTCGTGGTGCTCACCGTCAGGCTGGAGAGCGGCGTCGTGCTGCCCACCAACCCGTTGAAGCTCGCGTTGGCACTCGCGTTGACCGTCAGCGCGAAGGGCCCATCCACGGTTTGAGCAAAGCTGATGGGTGCCCCCGCGAGGGTCGTCAGGACGGTGTCGCTGCCAAGCGTGGTGGCCTCGTTGTAGGTCTGTCCGTTCTGCGTCGTCACCCCGCCGCCCGCGAGGACCAGCGTGCCCACCGGGCTCGGCCGGTCCACAACCAGGCTGGAGAGCGGCGTCGTGCCGCCCACCAACCCGTTGAAGCGTGTGGTGCCGGAGGTGCTGACTTCCAGGTTCTGCGCCCCGTCCACGGTCGAGTTGAACACGAGGCCGCCGCCGCTGCCCGCCAGCACGGTGTCGAGCACCAGCGTCACCGGCCCGTTGTAGGTCTGGGCCCCCGTACCCGTCGTGAGCACGGACGGCCGCGCGGCAGAAGCGCCGATGACGCTGAAGAACACCGGCCCCGCCACCGTCAGCGGACCGGCGACCCGCACGCCTGCCGGGGCGGTCGGCGCGTCGGCGAGACTCATGCCGAAGCGTGTCGAGGCCCCGTCCGCCGTCAGGCTCGTCAGCGCCGTCGTGCCGCCGACGATGTTGTTGAACACGTTCGCGCCGCCAGTCGTCACGGCGAGACCCTGCGCGCCATCGAGCGTGCCGTTGAAGACGATGTTGTCGGTGCCGGTGCCAAAGAGCGCCGTGTCCTGCGAGAGGGTCGCCGGGCCGTTGTACGCCTGCAACCCACCCGACACGACGGCCGGATGGTCGCCCGGCGTCAGGGTGCCGCCGGACACGTTGAACTGCACGGCGTCGTTCGTCGTCACCGTGCCCGTCACGCGCACGCCCGCCGTGCCGGTGGCCGTGCCTCCCAGGTCCATGTTGAAGCGCGTCGTGCCGCCGAGGTTGCCGGGCGAGTCCGTCGTCAGGCTCGCCAGCGCCGCCGTGCCGCCCACGATGCCGTCGAACACCTCGTCCCCGGGTGAGTTGACGACCAGGTTGCGCCCGGCGAGGCCATCGCCGTTTACCGTGCCGTTGAAGACGATGCTGCCGCCGTCCCCGGCGGTGTTCAGGCTGGTAAGGATCGTGTCCGCGCCGAGGATGACTGCCGCGTTGTACACCTGAGCGCCGTTCGTCGTCAGGCTGCCGCCGTTGAGCAGGATCGTCCCGGCCGTGCCGCCGCCGTTGGGCTCGACCGAGAGCACTCCGGTGAGGTTGAGCGGGCCGCCGAACGCCACGTTCGCGCCGCCCAGGTCCAGGCTGACGACGCTGACCACCCCGGCGAAGGAAACGTTCCCCGCCCCGGCACGCACCGACAAATTCGCGCCGCCGTTGCTGGCGATCCCGCCCGGTCCGAACACGAATGCGCCCCCGCCCGCGAACGCGCCGCTGGCGTCCGCGGGGCCCGCGGCGCTCACCAGCACAGTGTTCGTGGCGAGGCTCACCGCGCCGTTGTAGGTCTGGTTGCCGTTGCCCAGCGTCAGCACGCCGGGCTGCGCGAGGCTGCTGCCCTGCACGTTGAAGGACACAGGGTCGAAGACCGCCACGCTGCCATTGACGAGTATGCCCGCCGCCGCGCCCCCGACCGTCATGTTGAACTGGGTGCCCGCGCCGGGGGCGGCGGCGCTGTTCACGGTCAGGCCCGTCAACGCCGCGCCGCTGCCGACCAGCCCGTTGAAGATCGACTGCCCACCCGAGTTGATGGTCAGGACCGCGCCACCGTCGAGCGTCGCGTTGAAGGAAATGTCGCCGCTCGTCACCGTCGAACCGATGGGCCGGGTCGAGAAGAGCGTGTTTGCGCCCAGGAGCACAGCGTCGTTGTAGGTCTGCGCGCCCGGGCCGTTGGTGGCGACGCCGCCGCCGTTGATCTGCGTCTGGCCACCCGCATCGGTGGTCAAGCTCGTTAGCGCCGTCGTGCCGCCCACGAAGCCACCCAGGCTCGTCAGGCCGCCCGTGTTGAGCGCAAGGCTGGCCGCGCCATCCACCGTCGAGCCGAACACGAGGCTGGCGTTGTTGCCTGCCGTCAGGACGGTGTTCGCCGCGAGCGTCGCTGCCCCGGCGTAGGTCTGCGCCCCCGTGCCGGTCTGCACCGTGGGGTGCGCCGCTGTGCTGTTCGCCACGTTGAAGACCGCCGCGTCCCCGACCGTGACGAACCCACTCACGTTGACGCCCGCCGGGTTCACGCCGCCAAAGCCGTTGACGTTGAACTGCGTCTGGCCGCCCGCGTCAGTGGTGAGGCTGGTCAGCGCCGTCGTTCCGCCTACCTGCGCGTTGAACGCCGTCAGGCCGCCCGTGAGCACCGTGACACCCACCGCGCCGTCGAGCGTGCCGTTGAACACAACGTCGCCGCTCTGCAAGCTCTGAAAGGTCGTCGTCGCCCCGAGCAGGGTCGCCGCGTTGTACGTCTGGCCGAAGGTCGTGCCGACCGATCCGCCGTTGATGGCCGCCGTCCCGGCGTTGACGGTCAGCCGCGTCAACGGCGTACCGCCCACCGGCCCGGCGAAGAGCACCTGGTTGCCCGCAGTGAGATCCAGGGACGTATCCGCCGTCCCCGGCACGCCATCAAGCGTGGACAGGAAGCTGATGTTCGTCCCGGCAACCAGGTTTCCGGCGGCGCTGACCGTCGTGCCCGCCAGGCTGCCGTAAGTCTGCGCGGCGGTGGTGGTCACGCTGCCGCCGTTGAGGGTCGTCGTGCCGCCGCCGAGCGCCGTCAGCGACAGCAGCGCCGCGCCGCTGCCCACCGCGCCGTTGAACCGGACCGACTGCGCGTTCACCGTCAGCGCCACCGGCGCGGCGTTGCTGTCCACCTGGGCGAGCGTGATCGTGCCGCCGAGCGCACCCGTGCCGGTGTCGGCGAGGGTCGTCGTGCCGCCGAGGAAGACCTGGTCGTTGTACGTCTGCGAACCGGCCAGCGTGCCCTTCGGCGCGGTTGTCACGGTACCGCCGTCGAGGAAGGTGGCGCCGCCCGCGTCGGTCGTCAGCGAGAGCAGCGGCGCGGAGGAGCCCACCAGGGCGCTGAACACCGTGTTGCCGGTCGTGTTGACCAGCAGGTTGAACGCGCCGTCCACCCGGTCGTTGAACGTGATACTCTGCCCCGCTCCGGCGGACAGGGTCGCGTCCTGGCCCAATACCACCGGACTGCGGTAGATCTGGCTGCCGGTGGTCGTCACCAGCAGGCCGTTGAGGTCGATGGCAACGGGCGTCCCGCCGTTGGGTGCGATGGAGACCACGCCCAGGCCGGCCACCGGCTGGGCGAAGCCCACCAGTGTGCCCGTCACGTCGAGCGTGCCGACGCCCACCGCGCCCCCGAACGTGGCCGTGCCCGCGCTGGTCCGGATCGTCAGGTCCGGCGCACCGGTGCCCCCCGCGGCCTGCGCGAAAGAGATCGCCCCGCCACCGTTGTACACCCCCGGCGCGGGGGCGGTCGCGGAGGAGTCACCCACGAGCACCGTGTTCGCCGTGAGGGTTGCCGCGCCATTGTAGGTCTGCGTGCCGCCGCCGAAGACCAGCACGCTCGGGTTGTTGAGCGAACTGTTCGCCACGCCGAGAAGCACCGCGTCATTGATGAGCACCCCGCCCGCGCCGACCGTCAAGCCGGGTCCGTTCGCCGCGTTCATGAGCAACTGCGTCTGCCCACCCGGGGTGATGAACGCATCTGTGGTGAAGCTCGTCAGCGGACGGGTCGCGCCGACCGTGGCGGCGGCGTTGAAGATCTCGTTCCCCGCCGTGTTCAGCGCCAGGCCACGGCTACCCGCCAGCCCGCTGTCCACCGCGCCGTTGAACGTGATGTCGCCCGTGCCCGTGCCGTAGAGGGACGTGTTCTCGTTGAGCGTCACCGCGCCGTTGAGCAGGATCGGGCCGCTCGTCAGGATCGTGGGCTGCGACACGCCGCTGAGCAGGGAGTTGACCACGCCGAAGTTCGCCGGGCCGTTGACCGTCACGCCGCCCGCGCCGGTGGTGACGCCTGCCAGTCCGCCCGCCAGGACCAGGTTGAAATTTGTGCCGTTCGCCGTCGTGGTGGTGAGCGACGTGAGGGGTCGCAGGCTGCCGACGAGCGCCAGCGCGTCGAACGTCACGCTGCCCTGGGGAGCGTTGAGCGTCAGCGAGTGCGTGGACGGAGACAGGGTGTCGGTGTCCACCGTGGAAAGGAACTCGATGTTCTGCGCGGAGGCCAGGGTCGCGTCCGCGCTGAGGACGACGGGGTCGCGGTAGAGCTGACCGGCACCCGTCGTGGCCCCGCCGTTGTTGATGTCGATGCTCGGCGTGATCCCGGGGCTGGTGCCGTTGCGGCCCACCGTCAGGACGTTGAGCATGCCGTTGGGCGCGTTGCCCACCGAACCGTTGAAAGTCACATTCGCCCCCGAGATGTCCAGTTGGGCCGCGCTGACCGTCGTTCCCGCCGCGAAGACCGTCTGGCCCGGCCCGGCGAGCACCGTCAGGCTAAAGGGCGTGTCGTTGCTGTTTACCGGACCGTTGAAGGTGATGGCCCCGCCCGCCGTCACCGCGCCGCCCAGCGCCGTGCTGCTCAGGAGCGTGTCCTGGTTCAGCAGGACGGCGTCGTTGTAGGTCTGCGCGCCCGTCGCCGTGCCCGGCGCGGCGACGTTGTTGACCGTGATGACCTGCGCGCCGCCGGCAACGGCGTTGAAGATCGCGCTGCCGCCGCGGTAGGCGGGGTCGGCATCCGTCGTCAGGCTCAACAGCGCCCCTCCCGCGCCCGCGCCCACCTGGCCGCTGAACACCTCGTTACCAGCCGAGTTGAGCGTCAGGTTGAAGGGAACGTTGACGGTCGAGTTGATCGTCGAGCCAAACATCAGGGTGCCGCCGTTCGTGTTGGTCAGCACGACATCGCCGCCCAGCGTGGCCGCGCCGTTGTAGGTCTGCACGCCGGCCGAGCGCACGTTGAAAACCGAGCCCGCCGCCGCACCGGTCACGTTGAAGGCTACCTGGTCGTTGACGGTCAGTCCGCCGCTGCCCACGTTGACGAACACCGTGCCCGCCCCCGGCGCCGCGCTCTGGTTGAAGATCGTCGTGCCGGTGGCGTTCGCGCCCGCCGCTCCGTCGATGGTCAGGCTGGTCAGCGCGCCGTTCGTGGCGCTGCCGATCGGCTGGTTGAACACCTCGTTCCCCGCCGTGTTGATGGCCAAGGCGTAGGGTCCGTCCAGCGTGCCGTCGAAGCGGACCGTGCCGCCGCCGGTGCTGTTCAGGGTCGCCGCTCCCGTCAGGACGGTCGCCGCATTGTAATACTGGAAGCCCGCCGTCGAGAACGTTCCCGCGATCTGCGTGCCGCCCTTGACACTGGCGAAATTGTTCAACCCCGCGAGCGCCCCGGACACCGCTACCACCCCGTTGAAGTCCAGCGTCAGGTTGTAGTGCGTGTTGGCCGCGGGCGAGCCGTTGACGCCCGCTGGGATCGACAGCGTCGTGCCCTGTAGCACCGTATCGGCTCCCAGTTGCGCGACGGTAGTCCCGAGATATTGCTGCGGGCCAGTCGAGGTGATCGTCGGCCGGTTCACCCCGGCCGTCCCGCCGAGCAGGTCCACCGGCACGAGCGCCGATGAGCCGCCCGAGGCCGCGAAGAACGCCTGATCATTGATTTTGATGCCGCCAGCGCCCACCTGCACCCCGGCCACGTCTGACGTCGCGATGGGCATGTTGAAGTGCGCCCCGCCGCCGACGGTGCCCGTGGCGTCCGTCGTCAGGCTGAGCAGCGGAAGCTGGCTGCCCACGAGCTTGGAGAAAATTTCGTCGCCCGCCGCGTTGATCGTCAGATTGCGTTGCGCCACGAGGCTATCCAGCGTCCCGTAGAAAGTGACGTTGGTTCCAGCGGTCAGAATGGTGTTGTTTGCACCGATGAATGTCGGGCTGGGGTTGGCCAAGGTGCCATAGGTCTGGCTGTTAGCACTGTTGATGGTGCCGCCGCTCAGATAGATCCCGGTTCCCGCCATCGCCGACACGTTGCCAGCCGACGAGACCGCGCCGCTGAACGTCACGTTGACCGGGGCCGAGGCGGACACGCTGCCGCCGTTGGTCGTCGTCACCGCGCCGTTGAACGCGGCGCTGCCCACGCTGTCGGTCACGTTCAGACTGCCCTGGAGGTTGACGGGGCCGAGCGTCGAGGCGGTGGCATTGACCGCCACGTTCGCCGCGGTCGCGGGCGCGGTGATCGTGCTGGTCAGGTTGGTGGCGGTGAAGCTGCCCGCGTTGAACATGGTGCTGGGCACGGTCGTCGCCACGGTGCCACCGTAGTTCTGAAAGTCCGACGTGGTGACAACCCCGCCCGCCGGGCCAATGATGTTCACCGTCCCTTGGGGCACGCTCAGGCTCAGAAGCGGATGCGTGGCACCCACCGGCCCCTCGAACGTCAGGCCGTCGCCCGCGACCGTGCCGATGTTGACGGCCAGCGCCGCTGCCGTGCCCGTCGCCGGACCGTCCAGCTTTGCGTCGAACGCGATGGTCCCGGCCGTGCTGTCAAGCGTGGTCGTCGTGCCCGCCGCGGCGAGCGTCGCGCTGGCCCCGTAGGTCTGGTTGCCCGTAGTGAAAATTGACCCGCCGATGGACGAGGTGTTCGTCACGCTCACGCTGGCGAAGCGCGTGAGGCCCATTCCGGCGGCCCCCACGGTGCCCCCGAAGGTCGTCAGGCCCGTGGCGGTGGCGGTCAGGGCCGTGTTGGCCGTCGAGTTGAGCGCTAAGCCGAAGGTGATCGCTCCTCCAGCATTGAGCGCCAGGATCGCGGTTTCCGCCTCGGTGACACCCTGGTAGTCCTGCGTCCCGGCCGTCGTGAACGGCGTCACGTTCGTCGGGAAGTAAATGCGTGTCGTGCCCAGCGTGCTCGTCGTCAGGTTGTTGAGGGTGACGGCGCCGGTCCCGCTCGCCGCCGTGAAGATCGTGTCGCCTCCCAGGGTGCTGGTCGTCAGGTTGCGGCGGGTGCCCGTGGCGTCGCTGCTGAAGGTACTTTTGAACGTGATTGCCCCGAGCGCCGCGTCCGGGTTGGTCGTGCTGAAGGTCTCGTCCGCTCCCAAGGTCAGCGCCGAGTTGTAGGTCTGCGTGCCCGTAGTGTTAATGGAGCCCGCCTTGGTGGCGCTGAGATTGTTGCCGGTGATCGTGGTGCCCGAACCCGCCGTGATCAGCAGGCTGCCGATTGGGTACGCCGCGCCCAACGCGCCGTTGATGGCGGTCGCGCCCGTCGTGTTAAGCATCAGCGCGTGTGGGCTGTCGGTCGGGACGTTGTTGAGCGCCGGGTTGCTCTGGCCCATCGCGAGGCCGCCGGGGGCCGCGCCGAGAGTGATCGTGCCTCCGCCGGTGCTGAGCAGGTAGGTGTCCGCGCCGAGTTGGCTGCCGTAGGGCCCGTAGCTTTGCGAGCCGGTGGTCCTGACGCTCGGGGTCGTGGAGGTATTGCCATTCGTCACCTGGAAGAGCGCCGCGTCGTTGACCTGGACGTTGCCCGCCACGTTGACGCCACCATTCGCCCCAGCCGTCATTGTGAATTGCGCCTGTCCGCCGACCGTGCCGGTGGCGTCGGTCGTCAGGGCGCTGAGCGGGTGCATCAAGCCGACTGTGCCCTTGAAGGTCTCGTTGCCCGGCGTGCTGACGTTCAGGCTGCGGTTCGTGGCGTCGCTCTCGATAGTTTGCTCGAAGGTGATGTCGCTGTTCGCGCCGGTACTCGTCAGCGTCGTGGTCCCGATGAGCTGCACGGCGTTCTGGTAGTCTTGGAGGCCGGTGGTGGCCACCGAGCCCGTCAGGGTGATGCTGCCCATCGCGCCGCCGACCGTGAGGTTCCGGATGTTCGTGAAGCTGCCCGAGATGGCGGTGGTGCCCCCAAAGTCGAGCGTCAGGTCGAAGTTGCGGGGGTTGCCTGCGCCGTCAACGCTTGTCGCGCTGAAGCTGGAGCCGCTCAGCGTCTCGTCCGTTCCCAGGACGAGCGCCGCGTAGCCCTGCGTGCCCGTCGTGGCAACGCTCGCCCCGTTGAGCGTCGTTGTGGTCACGGCCGACGCGTCCAGGTTGCCCAGCGCGGCGGCCACGCCATCGAGCGTCAGCGCGCTCGCCGTGAACGTGTCCGTGCCGCTGCCCGTGAGCACGGTCAGCGCGTGGTTGGTGCCGCCCAGTGTCACTGTGCCCGTGCCCACCGTCACGCCCAGGTTGAATCCTCCGTTGTCGATGGAGGCCGCCGAAACGGCTGCGTTCGTCGTCGCCAGCGTCACACCTGCGCCGAGCGTCACCGCCCCGTAGCTCTGCGCGCCGACCGTCGTCACCGTCGCCCCGCTCAGCGTCGTCGTGGTCACGGCCGACGCATCCAGACTGGCCAGCGAGTTGACCACGCCGTTGAGCGTCAGCGTCTTGGCCGTGAACGTGTCCGCGCCCGCGCCGGTGAGCGCCACCTGCGTGAGGTCGGCGCTGTTGCCCAACGTCACGTCACCCGTGCCCGCTGACACGGTCAGGCTGTGGCCCGCGTTGTTGATCGAGGTTGCCGAAACGTCCGCGTTTCCCGTCGAGAGCGCCACGTCCGCCCCCAGCAGCACCGCCCCGTAGCTCTGCGCGCCGACCGTCGTCACCGTCGCCCCGCTCAGCGTC
>CALMAQ010000250.1 GCA_937859745.1 uncultured Verrucomicrobiota bacterium
CCGGCTCCGGCGTGGCGTGGTTGCGGAGCAATTCGACGCGCGGCGGACTCGCCAGGCGGCACTCGCCGTCCGTCGTGCCCAGGTTCAGGTTGTAGGCGGGATCGTCCGCGATGATCGGGTGCCAGTGGGCCTGCATGTACTCGACCTCGCTGACGAAGCGGCGGTGCTTCTCGGTCGTGTCCTCGCTGCCGCGGCTGGCGGATTCGTGGTGGTAGAACTCCGCGTGCGGGGTCCACAGGTTCCGCAGGCCCGAGGCATGGAGCTTCAGGCAAAAGTCCACGTCGTTGAACGCGACCTTGAGCGATTCGTTGAGCCCGCCGACCTTGTGGTACGACTCCTTCCGCACCACCAGGCAGGCCGCCGTCACCGCCGTGAAGTTCTGCACGAGCCGCGCGCGGTTGAAATAACCGTCCGTGTTGCGCGGCATCTTGCTGAAGATGTGGCCCGCCACGCCGCCCAGGCCCAGCACGACGCCCGCGTGCTGGATCGTGTCGTCGGGATAGTAGAGGATCGCGCCGACCGCGCCGATCTCGGGCCGCAGCGCCTGGCTGGCCATTTCCTCCAGCCAGTCCGGCGTGATGACCTCCATGTCGTTGTTCATCAGGCAGAGCAGTTCCCCCCGCGCCTCCGCGGCGGCGAAGTTGTTGATCGCCGAATAGTTGAACGGGTGCGGGTAGCGTAGGACGCGCGCCTCGCCCCGGCGCTGGAGTTCCTCCAGGTACGCGAGCGCGTCGGGATCGTCCGAGCGGTTGTCCACCACGAGGATCTCGTAGCGCGGATACGTCGTCTTGCGCCGCAGCGCCTCGATGCCCTGGCGCAGCAGCCGGGGCTGGTTGTGCGTGGGGATGATGATTGAAGCCAGCGGCGGCGTCGCGGGCAGGCGGTAGCGCACCCGGAAGTGGCTGCCCAACACGGGCAGGATTTCCGCGCTTTTGTCCGTGCGCTCGCAGTGGTCGGCGAGCACCCGGCGCGAGGCCTCGACAATGTAGTCCTTTTCCTCCACGGCCCGTGCGGTGGAGCCTTCGATGGCACGCCAGTGGTAGAGCACCCGGGGAATGTGCCGGATGCGCGCGGCCGGGATCTGCTCAACGATCCGCAGGGCCAAGTCCCAATCCTGGCAGCCCTCGTAGCCCTGGCGGAAGCCGCCCGCCCGCGTGATGACCTCGCGGCGGTACACGCCCAGGTGGCTGATGAAGTTCTGGCCCAGCAGCAGGTCGGGGTTCCACTGGGGCTTGAAGTAGGGCGAGAACCGCTGTCCCTCCTCGTCGATCTTGTCCTCGTCGCTGTAAATAAGGTCCGCCTCGGGATGGTCCTGGAGTTCGAGCGCCACGGCGTACAGCGCCTGGATGGCCAGTTCGTCGTCGTGGTCCAACAGCGCGACGAACTCGCCCGTGGCCAGTTCCAGCGCCGAATTGGACGCTTCTGAGATGTGTCCGTTCTTCTCGCGGTAGCAGACCTTGATGCGCGGGTCCAGGCGTGCGTAGCGAGCGAGAATTTCCCGGACGTGGGGCTGGGGCGAACGGTCATCCGCGATGCAGAGCTCCCAGCAGGGATAAAGCTGGCGGCGCACGGAGTCGATGGCCTTGACCAGCCAGTGCTCGGGCGTGTTGTACACGGGCATGACGATCGAGATCAGCGGCTTGTAGGGCAGGTCGCGGGCCTGGGCGCGGATGCGGCGGCGGTCGTCGGCCGAGAGGGCGTCGTAGTGGTCGATCCACGCGGGATAGTCCGTGGCCGGGTTGCCACCGACGGCGTCGTGGCGCGACCAGGCAGCGTAGGGGGCGCGCACCTTGTACTGGGCGACGACCCACGCCTTGCCCTGCCCGTCCACGGCGTGGACGGTCAACCGGGAAGGACCACCGGGCAGGTCGATCCTGGCGTCGAACCCGCACAGGTTGAGTTCCGGCCCGACGCTGTGGGCAGCCTGCACGTCGGGGCGCGGGACGTTGCAGGGCACGTCGATGATGCGCTCGTTGCACTGGAAGCGCAGGACCGGCAGGCCCTCGCCCGCAGGTGGCAAGCACCAGCCGCGAACGCGGGCGTGCTGCATGGGCATGTTCCAGTCCGTGGGAAGGTCGAGCCGGAAAAGGTAGCCGCCGTTGCGCCCGGCCATGTCCTCGGCGCTGAGGAGTGGCATTTCCGCTCCCGCCGGGGCGGTGCCGTTGCCGTGGCCCGGACGCTTGCCCGTCAGCGCGCGCCCCACCACGCGCAGGGGCAGCGTCAGCTTCCAGGAGGCGGACCGCTGCATGGAGCGCACCCGGCCGTGGTCCTGCTCGCCACGCAGGCGCGCCTCGGCCAGCGCCGCCTGGGTGTCGGCCTGCTGGCGGCTGGTGTGGACGAGTGTTTCGTCCTGGGCCTGCAACTCCGAGTGCAGCCCGGCGATCTCCTGGCGCAGGAATTCCTGGTCCTCTTCCCACCGGGCCTTTTCCTCGCGCAGTTCGCGGACTTCGGCTTCGGTGTCGAGCAGCTGGTTCCGGGTGTTTTCCAAGTGCTCGCGGGCCTCCCCGAAATTGTCCCGCAGACGGTCCATGTCACCGTGCACGTTGCCAAGCTCTCCGATGTGCCGCCGGAGATTTTCGATCTCGCCCATCAGGATCGCGGCGCGTTCATCGCTATGCGCCCGGGCGGCCTCGATCTCGGCGGTCAGGGTGCTAGCGTGGGCCCGGGCGGCACGCTGTGCGTCGGCCAGTTGCTCGTTGAGCGCCGCCACCTGCTGCCTGCCGTCCTGGCGCGCGGCTTCGATCTCGGCCGTCAGAGTGCCGGCATGAGCCTCCGCCACACGTTGGGTTTCGGCTAGTTGCTCGTTGAGCGCCGCCACCTGCTGCCTGCCGTCCTGGCGCGCCGCTTCGACTTCCGCCGTCAGAGTGTCGGCATGGGTCTGGGCGGCACGCTGCGCGTCGGCCAGTTGCTCGTTGAGCGCCGCCACCTGCTGCCTGCCGTCCTGGCGCGCGGCTTCGATCTCGGCCGTCAGGATCGCCGCGCGTTCGTCGCTGTAGGCCCGCGCGGCGTCGATCTCGGCCGTCAAAGCGCTGGCATGGGTCTGGGCGGCACGCTGCGCGTCGGCCAGTTGCTCGTTGAGCGCCGCCACCTGCTGCCTGCCGTCCTGCCGCGCCGCTTCGACTTCACCCAGCAGCACCGCCGCCCGCTCCTCGCCATGGGCGCGGGCGAGTTCCAGTTCCTTGAAAAGCGTCGCCGCCTCCTCGTTGGCAGCGTGCAGTTTTGCCAGCGACTGTTCCAACTCCGCGCGGGCGGCGCGTTCGGTGAGCTGCCATTCGGTGACGCTCTCCGCCGCGCGGGTGTGGTCCTCGCGCTCGCGGGCCAGATCCTCGGTGAGTTGGTCGTGGCTGGTCCGCAGTTCCCGCAGACCCTGCAATTCCCCGGCCCACTCTTGCAGCGTGGCACCCAACGACGCCAGTTCCGTGCGCACGCAGAGGCTGATCTCCAGCCGCATGGGTTCGTCGGAACCCCGCAGGTCGATGGGCGGCAGCAGAATTTGCGGGTCCGGCGCGGCGCAAACCACGCGCAGCATCGGTCCGGCGGGGATCACCCGGGCGCTGCCGCCCGTCCAGGCGGCGGCGAGGTCGTCGCCCGCCAGTTTCCAGATCTCCGCGTCCATGGCCACGCTGCGCACCCGCACCCCGGCCACGTCCACCACGGCGAACCCGTTGCCGGGATCGAGGCGTACGTTGCCGCCCCGCCAGCCGTCCGGCAGGGGCACGGACACCTGCTGCCAGCGATTCGGGACCACGGAGGTGCTGCGTGCCTCCTCGTCGGTCACGCCGTCCCGCAGGAAGTAGGTCTGCAACTCCACGGGAAGCGAAGACGCGGACCCCGCGTCTTTCGCCGTTTGGCGGTCAAACGCATCGATCCATGGCTGCATCAGCCGGGCCAAGCGGCCCTCTTCGGTCGTGGTCCGCAGCCAGACTTCCAAGCGGAGCGGATCGCCCTCGGCGGACAGCGGCAAGGCGGGCAGGAGCACCTGGGCGTCCGTGCCGTAGCTGTAAACTTGCAGATGATGTGCGTGCGGCAGACGCCGGGCCGTGCCCGCGACGGTCACGGCATCGAAGTCCGCCGCCGTCTTTGCCTCCCACAGCGGTTCGTGGTCCAGCGCCGAGCGCAGCGCGAGCGAGCCGATCTCGACCACGGCCGCTCGTCCCACCGGGTCCACGCGCAGGCGGCAGCCCTCGGCCCCGGCGGGCAGCGCGGGTAGCTCCACCTCGAACCGCCGCCAGCCCAGGTCGGAGTAGTAGCGGTGCAGGCTGGAATGGAACTCGTCGTAAACGCCGTCCGGCCGCGGGTGGAACACCTGGAGGTAAAGCTCCTCGTAGCGCGTTTCGCCCTCGGCCTGCTCCTGCGACGGCGCGGGGGCGTCGGACGCAGCGGAGGGCAACGCTTCCATCAGCCCGCCGAACAGTTCCCGCATGTCGTCCAGTTCGCGCAACATCCCCTCATCGGCAGGATCTCCGGCGGCGAGCCGCGAAAAAATCTCGTACGCCCGCAGGACCAGCGCCGGGCAATCCTCCAGGTCCGCCCCGGCCACCTCGTGGCGCAGGTCGGGGCGCACGAAGCGGTCGATCTCCGCGCCGGCCTCTTCGGGCGGCGTCGGCCACTGCAGGCCGAACCGGGCACGGATGTGCTCCGCCGCCTGCCGCCAGTCGGCGAGCAGGCTCGGATAGGTCAGGAGAACCCGGGCGGGGTCCCGCCGGGTGGCCGCCTCGGCCGCCAGACAGTAGTCGAGCCAGAGCAGGCAGCCCTGCCGCAACGTGAAGCCGTTGCGTCGGCGCAGGGAGGCGGCGGATTCCAGCGGATGCCGCAGCACGATCACGGGCAGCGGCTCCGTCCCCAGCGCCACGAACATCTTCCGCCAGACGGGCAGGACGCGGCACAGGCGCGGATCCTTGAGTCCCCAGAGCGGGGCCGCGCCGAAATCGTCCCGCAGGACGTGCGTGAGATGCTTGCGTGCGCGCCGGGCCGCCTTGCAGGATTTCTCCAGCCGGGGGCGCGGGATCAACGCATGCCACGATCCACCGGCCTGCGAGAGAATGTCCTCGTTGAAGCCCACCGCCGCCTTGTACTCGAAAAAGCCGGATTGGTTGTCCTCTTTGGCCAGGAGCAAACTGCGGCCGAAGTCTACCCCGAGCTTCTGCAGGATGCCCGCCAGCAGGGAAGTGCCGCTGCGGTGCATGCCCAGCACGACGAGGCAGCGCTGCGTCGTGGCGGGAGCGGACTTCGACGACGCGCCGTTGCGCTGCCGGTCGTGGGCCTCGCCGGTCGCGCCGTCCGCCTCGGCCGGGCCGTGGTTCTGCTCGCCGTTGGTCCCCTTCATAGGGCAGCCGTCAGGGACGGCAAGGTGTCAATCTCGCGGATTTGCGGCTCCGCCGCGAAATCCACGATCCCGGTCGGCAGCAACTGCGTTTCGTCCATGATGCGGAACATGTACGCATCCAGAACACGATGGAGGTACTGCAAGCCGTCGTCAACCAGCCCCTCCACGCCGGCGTTGAGGAAATAGAAGTTTGGCAGCAGGTGGCAGGTGAAACCGAACCGGACCTCGAACGCCGATCCCGCCGGGGCAAACTGGATGGACGTGTCCTGTGCCGTGGAAGAAACCGCGCCGCCCAGCTCGGTGCCGTTGGTCGTCTTGATGAGCATCCCGAACCGCACCTGGTAACAGGTCTCGGTGAAGTTCACCTCGTAGGCATACGTGTAACGCTCGCCGCGCACGAGGACGTTGACCGGTCGCCCCTCGTCATCCTCCACGCGGGGGTTCTCGATCCGCGCGCCGCGCGAGGCGTAGCGCACGACGCTCTGGGAGACGAGGCCCGGCGCGTAGTGCGCGGCCGTGGCCGGTTTCAGCTTGGGCTTGGGCTGGACGGAGCCTTCGGCCACGGACGTTTCGGCCGCCTCGTCTCCGGCGGTGAGCTGCGCGGCCCGGGCGGCGGCCCTGGCTTCCTCGTAATGTTCGGCGGAGGCAAAGATGAGTTTCAGGTACTGGCTGGTCACCAGCTTGGGCGGCCCGTAGAGGAGCATCTCGCTGCGTTCGAGCAGCAGGGCCTTGTCGCAGAGCGTCAGGACCGCGCCGGGATCGTGCGAGACGAGCAGCAGCGTGCCGCCGCCCTCCTGGAAGCGCTCGATGCTGGCGATGCACTTGCGGGAAAACGCGGCGTCCCCCACCGCCAGGGCCTCGTCGATGATGAGGATGTCGGCGTCGATGTGGGCGATCACGGCAAAAGCCAGCCGGAGCATCATGCCGCTCGAGTACGTCTTGACCGGCTCCTCCACGAACTGCCCGATGTCCGCGAACGTGAGCATCTTTTCGATGCGCTCGTCGATCTGCTCGGGCGAGAGGCCATGGAGCGCGGCGTTCAGGCGGACGTTCTCGCGCCCGGTGAACTCAGGGTTGAAGCCGGAGCCCAGTTCGAGCAGCGCCGCCACGCGGCCCCGAATCTGCGCTTCCCCGCCGGTCGGCTGGAGCGTGCCGGTGAGGATCTGCAAAAGCGTGGATTTGCCCGAGCCGTTGCGGCCGATGATGCCCACGCTCTCACCCCGCCGCACCTCGAACGAGACATCGTGGAGCGCGAAAAAGTTACGGTAAAGCCCGGCGGCACGATTTTGCAGACCCCGCTGCGCCCGCCGGGGCAGCGGCCAGCAAGCGAACCATTCGAGCAGCGGCACGATCAGGCGGGCCAGGGGGGACGACCAGATGTGGTAGCATTTCGACAAATTTTCTACGCGGATGATCGCTTCGTCGGCGGGCATAAGGGCGGGTACACCATACAGCGGCGGCGGGCACGAGGAAAGAGGGAACACACGACGCCTGGGGATGGGCAATATCCAAACAAGGCAGGGCGAAACAACAAAAAAGGAGAGGGATTGGTTAGGGCTCCGCTGCCCGACGCGAAAAAGATGTGCTTTTCCGAC
>CALMAQ010000251.1 GCA_937859745.1 uncultured Verrucomicrobiota bacterium
CGGGGGCGGCGGGGCCGTCCACGAGGTAGCGGATGGAAGCGGCCATCCCGGAGGACATCCTGGAAGAACGCATGGAAACCGTGCAGCAGATCCAGGCCACCCTGCCCGCCAACGCCACCGAGGCGGAGCGCGAGCAGGCCAAAAAGAAAGCGGTCCAGGCCAACCGCCGCGAGCAGACCGAGGATCTCGTCGATCTCGTCGGCTGGTGGATGGAGCGCATGCGCCAGTCGGTCGATCCGCTGGAGGAAAAGATGACGCTGTTCTGGCACGGCCATTTCGCCACCAGCTTCGTCAAGGTCAAGAGCGCCTACTTCATGTGGCGGCAGAACCAGACCTTCCGCGAGCACGCCCGGGGCAACTTCGGCACGCTCGTCAAGGCCATGACCCGCGACCCGGCCATGATCGTCTGGCTGGACCTGCGCCAGAGCCGCGCCGAGCACCCCAACGAGAACTTCGCCCGCGAGGTGATGGAACTCTTCACCCTGGGCGAGGGGCACTACACCGAGAAGGACGTGACCGAAGGGGCCCGCGCCTTCACGGGCTACCGCATCAACCCGCGCGACGAGAGTTTCGAGTTCGACTTCCGCCAGCACGACAACTCGCCCAAGACCATGCTCGGGCGCGACGACATCCGCGATGGCGACCAGGCCGTGGACACGATCATCGCGCAACCGGCCTGCGCGCGGTTCATGGCGCGCAAGCTCTGGACGTTCTTCGCCTACGAGAACCCGCCCGACGCGCTCGTGGACGCCCTGGCCGCCACCCTGCGCGCGCACCGTTACGAGATGCGTCCGACCCTCCACCAGATGTTCACCAGCCAGGAGTTCTACTCGGCCCAAACCGTGCGCGAGCAGATCAAGAGCCCGGTGCAGTGGCTCGTGCAGACCGCCCGGGAACTGGAGATCGCCCTGCCGCCGAAGGGGCCGATGATCGCGGCGTTGCGGCAGATGGGCCAGGTGCCTTTCAACCCGCCCAACGTCAAGGGCTGGGACGGCGGCAAGGCGTGGATCAGCACGTCCACCCTGTTGACGCGCTACAACCTCGCCGGGGCGCTGCTCGGTGCCGCGCCCAGGCAAGCGGCCCCGCCCGACGGGGAGATGGCCAACACCATGGAGGCCCCGCAGATGGCCCCGCCCGCCCCGGCGCTCGGCCGCGGCCGGGTGGACCTGGCCAAGCTCGCGCCGACCAGCCTGCGCGCGGACCCCGCGGCGCTGGTGCGCGACCTGGGCAGCCGCCTGTTCCAGGGGGCGCTCTCGCCCAAGGACGAGCAAGCGTTCGAGGATTTCCTCAGATCCGAAGGACCGCAGGTCACGGACAGCAGCGTGGTCGGCCTGGTCCACCTGATGATGAGCACGCCGCGCTACCAGCTTTGCTGAAGTTTCAAGAACCAGGAAAACAAGCTTCAAGGAACCGACTTTTTCGCCGCCGTCCCACCGCCTTCCGCCTTCCCATGAGCCACCACGACCACCACGACTCCGATTCCAGCCGCGAGCGCGGCACGCTCCAGACCCGGCGCAGCTTCCTGCGGACCAGCGTGCTCGGCGCGGCGGCAAGCTGGACGCTGCCCACCTTCATCGACCAGACCTTCCACGCGCTGGACGCCCAGGCCGCCGCCAACGGTGCCACGCAGATCGTCACCGGCACGGACGGCCCGATCCTCGTCGTGCTCCAGCAGGCCGGGGGCAACGACGGGCTGAACATGCTGCCCCCGTGGGCCGACGATACCTACCACCGCCTGCGGCCCACGCTGGCGCACCGGCCCGACCGCGTGCTCAAGCTCAATGATTACTGTGGGTTCCACCCGGCGCTCTCGCCGCTCAAGGGGCTCTACGACGAGGGGCACGTCGCGGTCATCCAGGGCGTCGGCTACCCGAACCCGAACCGCTCGCACTTCCGCTCGACCGAAATCTGGCAAACGGCTTCGGACAGCAACCGCAACGTCGCCAACGGCTGGCTGGGGACGTACTTCGACAACTGCTGCCAGGGCGCGCCGCCGACCGTGGGCGTGACCATCGGCGGGCAGACCCCGCAGGCGTTCGCCTCGCCGCACCCGACGGGCGTGACGTTTGCCAACCCGGAAAAGTACCGCTGGATCGACAAATCCAGCCCGCAGCAGGCGGCCGACGCGGCGGAAACGCTCTACCGCCAGATGAACCAGCCCGACACGGGCGTGGACGGCGCGGCGGCGCTCGACGGCGGCAACATGTCCGGCGGCTCCATCGGCGCGGTGACGGGCAGCGGCGCGCACAACCAGACGGGCGGCAGCGCGCTGGACTTCCTGGAGCGCACGGCGCTCGACGCGCAGCTTTCCTCGGACAAGGTGCTCGCCATCGCGCGCAAGACCAGGCCGATGGTGGCCTATCCGACCACGCCGCTGGGCGACAGCCTCAGCCTCGTGGGCCGGATGATCGCGGGCGGACTGCCCACGCGGGTGTACTACGTCAGCCACGGCGGCTACGACACGCACAACGGCCAGGCCAACACGCACGAGCGCCTGATGAAGGAACTCGGCGAGGGCATCGCGTCGTTCACGGCGGATTTGAAGGCGCAAGGCAACTTCAACCGGGTGATGCTGGTGACGTTCAGCGAGTTCGGACGGCGCGTGGCGCAGAACGCCAGCAACGGCACGGACCACGGCGCGGCAGCCCCGATGATCATCCTGGGCGGCGGCGTGAAGCCCGGCCTGTACGGCCAGTACCCGAGCCTGACCAAGCTCAGCGACGGCGGCGACCTGATGTACAACGTGGACTTCCGCAGCGTCTACGCGACGGCGCTGGAGCGCTGGATGAAGGTGCCCAGCCAGACGGTGCTCGGGCGCAAGTTCCCGCTGCTGGGGATGGTGTAAAAAGGGGCAGGCAAGGTTGACAAGAGGCTTGGCTGCTCTTGCGTTGCAGCCAAGCTCTTTTTTGTGACATCCAATCAGTTCATCGAGTTGATCGTCAATGCGGACCACTTATTCCGTATCTCCGAAGTACAACGCTTTGCTGATAACTCCGGTTTTGTGGGGCGCATCTCTCTGCGTTCGGGCGCGTTTGGGCTTTACGACCACAAATTTCATTTCGACGAGTTGGGCCGCTTTTTGGTCGAAGTCCGCCGCCTCTATGACACCCTTGTGGGCCGCGCCGAACTGCGCGGGGTTTGGGAGCGTAACCACTTGGCGCTCGCGGCCGATTCACTCGGCCATGTAAGCGTCTCCGGCCACTTCGAATTTTTCGATGGCAAGCGCCAACGTCTGGAATTTGGCTTTGTCACCGACCAAACCTTTTTGCCACCATTGATCCGTTCCCTCGAAACGGTTTGCCGCGAACTTCACGTTGAGACCTGACATCCTCCCCAGTGAGAGACCACTTGACGGGCCTTCGTGTACCCACACTTGACTAAGCTGGCTTCCATCGTTGAAGTTCGCTTGTCATGCCCTCGGAACAATCTCCTGTCATCTACCTCATCGGCGGCCCGAACGGCGCGGGCAAGACGACGTTTGCGCGCGAGTTTCTGCCTTCCCGGGTGCGGGAGTTCCTCAACGCCGATCTGATTGCCGCCGGGCTGTCTCCGCTGGACCCGGCGGCGGCGGCGATACCGGCTGCCCGGCTGCTCCTGACCCGTTTGCGGGACTTGCTGGCTGCCAAAACAAGCTTTGCCGTGGAGAGCACCCTGAGCGGGCGCACATATCTAAACACGCTCCGCGATGCTAAAGAGGCGGGCTACACCATCACTCTGACTTACCTCTGGCTTCCCAGTGCGGATTTTTCCCGTCGCCGTGTGGGGCAGCGCGTCCGCCATGGCGGGCACCACGTCCCGACACCCGATGTGCAGCGGCGCTATTTGCCAAGTGTGCGGAACTTCTTCGAGCTTTACTTGCCGCTCGCCGACGATACGTTTCTCTTCGAGGCAGCCAAGCAACCGCCGCCACTTGTCGCAAGCTGGCATGGAACAAGCCTGTCGATAGCAAAGCCAGAGGTTTATGAACACATTCGAGCCCAGGTCCAGCATGCCGGAGGCACATGAGTCCCTCGCCAAAGAAATGCTGGCCGCCATGAAGCGCGCCCAGCGCAACGCCGCGCGAGAGAACGCCCGCTACGGCATGTCGCTCATCTTGGAGAAACCGCGCAAGGCTCCGGCCAAGGCCAAGAAGGCCAAAGGCACCCCGAAGGCTACCCGGAAGTCTTCACCAGCACGGTCTTGAGGTTGACGAATTCGCGGATGCCGTGCGCGCTCAGTTCGCGCCCGTAGCCGCTGTCCTTGATGCCGCCGAAGGGTAGGGCGGGCATCGAACGCACGTTGGTGTTCACGAACGCCGCCCCGGCCTCCAGCACCTCTGCCGCGATGCGCTCGCCGCGCGTGAGGTCGCGGGTGAACACCGCCGCGCCCAGCCCGAATGCCGTGTCGTTGGCGATTCGCAAGGCGTCCGCCTCGTCCGCCGCCGGGAGGATCGACGCCACCGGACCGAACAATTCCTCAGTGTAGGCCACCATGCCCGGCACCACGTCCGCCAGGATCGTCGGCGGATAAAACGCGCCCGGGCCGGGCGGCACCTCGCCGCCGAGCATCAGGCGCGCGCCGCGCTCCACGCTGGCGCGGACCTGCGCGTGGAGGTTGTCGCGGTGCCGCCGGGAGGCCAGCGGGCCAAGGCGCGTGTCCGGGGCGGTCGGGTCGCCAGCCCGGAACTCCCGCATGTGCTCCACCAGCCGCCGCTCGAACTCCGCGCGCACCGCCTGCGGCACGATGAACCGCTTGGCGGCGATGCAGCTCTGGCCCGTGTTGAGCAAGCGCGCGCGCGCGCAGGTCTCGGCGGCGAGGTCGAGGTCCGCGTCCTCCAGGATGACGTAGGCATCGCTGCCGCCCAACTCCAGCACGCATTTTTTCAACGCCCGCCCGGCGATGCCCGCCACGGAGCGCCCGGCGGGCACGCTGCCGGTCAGCGTGACGGCGGCCACCCTCGAATGGGTAATGAGACCTTCCACGGCCGGGATGCCGACGAGCACCGCGCGGAACAGGTGCGTGGGAAAGCCCGCCGCGCGGAAAAGCTCCTCCAGCGCCAAGGCGCAGCCGGGCACGTTGTCGGCGTGCTTGAGCACGCAGGCGTTGCCCGCCATCAGCCCCGGGGCGAGAAAGCGCACGGCCTGCCACAAAGGGAAGTTCCACGGCATCAGCGCCAGCACGACACCCAACGGGTTCGCCGTGACGTAGGCCCGTTCGTTCGCCGCGCCACCCGACGCGCGGAAGTCGTCTGCGTCCACCGGTTCGGGGGCCAGCAGACGTTCGGCGCGGTCGGCGAAGTACTCGCAGCCCAGCGCGCATTTCTCCACCTCCTCGCCGCCCTCGCGGACCGTCTTGCCCATCTCGACCGTCATCAGGGCGGCCAGTGCGTCCTTGCGCTCCCGGAACCTGGCGGCGGCAGCGCGCATGAGCCGGGCGCGGTCGGCGAACGAGGTGCGCCGCCATCCCAGAAACGCGGCGTGCGCCTGCTCGATGGCGGCGTGCGCTTCCTCCATCGGCATCGCCGGGTAGGTGCGGACCGTTTCGCCGGTGGCGGGGTTGACGACGGGGAAGAAATCCATGCCGGAAGGTATCACCGACGGGCCGCGGCCGCCGCCTCGGGACGAGGCACCTGCGGCGCGAACACTACTCATGCGGGCAGCGTCACCGTGAACAGCGACCCCGCGCCCTCGCGGCTCTCCACGGCCACCCGGCCGCCGTGAGCCTCGACGATGGCCTTGACTAGGCTCAGGCCCAGCCCCAGGCCGCGCTGGCCCCGGCTCTTGTCGGCGCGGTAGAGCCGCTCCCAGATCCGCGCCTGCTCGCCCGCCGGGATGCCCACGCCGTTGTCGCGCACCGTCACCTCCACGCCGCCGCCCATCCCTTCCAGCCGCCGGCAGCCCACCTCCACCTCGCCGCCCTCGGGCGTGTACTTGAGCGCGTTGTCCACCAGGTTGGCGAACGCCTGCCGCATCCGCGTCGGGTCCAGCGACGCCTCGCAGGGCTCGTGCGCGGGCCAGAGCGTCCGCACCGTGATCCGCCGCTCCTCCGCCATCAGGCTATAAATTTCGAGCACCTGCCCGAGCAGCGCGCGCACGTCCGTCGATTCCCGCCGCAGGCGCATCATGCCCGCCTCGGCCTCCGACACGTCGAGCACGGCGTTGAGCAGGGTCAGCACGCGCTCGGCTTCCTCCGTGCAGTCGGCCAGGGACTCGCGCAATTCCCCCGCGGGCGCGGCCGGGTTCGACAGCGCCCCCTCGGCGGAGGCCCGCAGCCGGGTCAGGGGCGTGCGCAGGTCGTGGGCGACGTTGTCCAGGGCCTCGCGCATGGCGCGCAACAGGGCTCCGTTCTTCGCCAGCACGCGGTTGAACTGCCGGGCCAGCTCGGCCAGTTCCCCGGCGGCCTGGGTCTCGGGCACGCGCTCGTCCATGTTGCCCGTGCTGATGATCGCGCGCGCCGTGCGCAACATCCCGCGCACGGGGGCCGTCGCGCGGTGGGCGAACACCGCGCCGCCCGCCAGGCCCAGCAGCAGCGTCGGGCCCAGCGCCGTGGCGAACGCCGTCAAAAACGGCCGCCAGAGCGTCGCGCCCCGGTCCGCCGAGCGGCCCACCTGGAGCACGCTGCCGTCGCGCATCAGCGCCGAGGCCACCAGGAAGTCGCTGCGCTCGTCGCGCGGGATGCTCAGCCACGCGGTCCCCGGGGGCAGGCCCGCGCTGCCGCCCCGGCCCGCGCGCGGGTCGGAAAGGCTCTGCGGGTCCTGCGCCTGCTGCACCCAGTCGTGCGGGGCGATGAGCAGGAGCACGCTGCCCAGCGGGCCCGTCACGCGCACGAAGAACGAGCCGCCCGCCACCGCTAACTCCTGTGAGCCGTGCACGAGCTGGTTCAGGGCGGGCAGCCCGCCGCGCTCGTACACCAGGGCGCATTCCTTGAGCCGCGCGGAGATCACCTCCTTCTCGCTGCGCTCGAAAAACGAGCCCACGAGCACGTAGAGGAGCGCGAAAAGGAGCGCCGCGCTGAACGTGAACGTCGCCGCGTACCACAGGCTCAGCCGCAGGGGAAAACTGCCCCACAGGCGGCGCAGCGCGGAGG
>CALMAQ010000252.1 GCA_937859745.1 uncultured Verrucomicrobiota bacterium
TTGGTCAGCACGGGCGTGACCGCGCCGTCCGGCTCGGGCAGAGGCTCGGCGGCGGCGGCTTCCAGCTTCGGATCGATCACGACCGGCTGGTGGTCGTTGTAAATCCCGCCGGGTGTGGCACCGCCCACCCTGGCCGCTCCCAGGGCTGGCGCGCCGTTGCCCGGGACGGACCCGGGGTTCATCGGTTGGGCGGGCCCCGGCGGCAGCACGGCGACCCAGCCCGCTTGGACGAGCGGTTCGGTGAACAGGTCGTTCGTTTCCTGGGGGAATTTGGTCTGCGCGGCGGCGATCATCTTCTGCGCGTCCGCGGCGTCCTTGCGCTGGAAGGCGACGGCGGCGTCGGCGTACACGAGCACGGGGTTGGTCCCCAGCGCGGCGGAGAGCTTGGCGAGCTTCTTGCGCGCCCCGGCCTCGTCGCCCTGGAGCAGGTAGCAGAGGAACGTCTTGTAGAGCACGATTTCCCACTTGCGGCCGTCCTTGTAGCGGTCCGTCTGGGCGAGCAGGTGCTCGAAGCGGTTGCGGGCCTTGGCGAAATCTTTCCGCTGGTAGGGCACCTCGGCCAGGTTGAACGCGGTCGCCCACAAGTCCGGGTCGCAGGCGGCGGCGCGGGAGAAGGCGGCCTCGGCCTGGTCGTAGGCCTTCTGCTTGAGCAGCACGACGCCGCGCAGGTTCCAGCCGTCCGCCTGGTCGGGCTTGAGCTTGTCGGCCTGCTCCGCCAGCAGCAGGGCCTGGGGGTAATTGCCCTCGCGGTAGGCAGCGTAGGCCTGCTGGTAAAGCGCCTCTCCCTGGGCACGATCCTTGGAGAAGCTGCCGAAACTTGGGAAGCCCGCGGAGGCGGTGCCGAGCGGCACGAGCAGCGCCAGCCACAGCAGGCGGCCGACGTGAATGACCCCGCGCCGGCCGGGCCGGAGGGAGGAGAGATAGCCGAAAATAATGATTGCCATGAGTCAGCGTTTGGAAATAGAAGCTAGGCGTGCGTCCTGCTAGTGGTCTCAGTCATCCAGCATGACACGGATGGTCATGCAGATGAAAACCTTATCGCAGATAGACATGCAAATGATCAAATCTTGGCTCCGGACTCCGGTGGTTGATCAGGAGGAAAGAGCCTGTCCGGCCGCGGCGGCGAGAGGTCAACGCCCCGCCGCCGGTAGCCATGTCTTGGTAAAGCTACTTTCGTTCCTCGCCCTGGCGGTGTTCGCGGGCGCAGCCGATCCGGCCCGGGGGCAGGAGTTGATGCGCGGGTCGCTGGTCAGCGACGGACCGAACGTCACCACGGGCGGCAGCACGGGCAGCAGCGGAGACTACAACCTGCGCGTGGGGCCGATCCGCTTCCTGGCGGAGGTGACCGGCGGGTTCGAGTACATCGACAACATCAACTATTCCGAGCACAACCGGCAGTCGGACGAGGTGGTGCGGCTTTCCTTGAACATCCGCACCCTGTGGACGCTGTCGCAGTACAACACGCTCCAGCTCGACCTCGGCGTCGGGTTCATCCGCTACATCCAGCACTCGGAGGCGACCTCGGGCGACGTGTTCATCACGCCGGGCAGCCAGCTCGCGGCGAACATCTACGTCGGCGACCGCGTGCGCATCAACGTCCACGACGCCTTCGACATCCGCCAGGACCCGGTGGACAACGCCTCGCTGAGCGGGGTGACGAACTTCGCCCGGTTCACCAACACGGCGGGCGTCACGGTCACGGCCGATCTCAACCCGATCACGCTGACGGTGGGCTACGACCATTTCAACTACGTGTCGCTGAACAGCGAGTTCGATTACCTGAACCGGAACTCCGATTCGGTGCTGGCCTCGGTGGTGTACAAGGTGCAACCGGGCATCCTGGTCGGGGTGGAGGGCAACTATTCCTGGTACAACTACTCGAACAACTCCGTGAGCGGCGACTTCCTGAACTCGCAGGGAGTGGTGGTCAACGGCGCGTCGAACAACCGGGGGCTCAACGACGGCGAGGGCGGCTCGGTCGGCGCTTATTTCGACTGGACGATCTCACGGTCGTTCCGGCTCACGGCGCGCGGCGGCTACCAGGAGGCGCACTTCGACAACAACGGCTTTTTCTCCCAGAACTACGGGGATGATGACAATCTTTCCACGTTCTATTGGAACGTGACGCTCAACAACCGGCTCAACGCCTACTTCACGCAAAGCCTGGCCGGCGGACGCGAGAGCGACCTCGGCCTGACCTCCAACTACATCACGGTGAACTATGTGCGCTACAACCTCGCCTGGCGTGCGACGAACGCCCTGACGGTGGCGGGCGATCTCTTCTACGAGAACGACCAGGAATCCGGCGGCCTGTTCGACGAACACCTCCAGCGTTTCGGCGGCGACGTGAGCCTGGGCTTCCAGTTCAACATGCACCTGTCCGGTGCCTTGCACTACACGTACATCCGCAAGGATTCGGACACGGCGGACCGCAGCTATTACCAGAACCGCGTGGGCGTGGACGTGGGCTACCGGTTCTGAGCGACCCGGGGATAGGGCTGGGCCTCCGGCCCGGCCGGGGCGATCTTTCTTGCCGACAGACGTGCTTTCGCCTTGCCCTCTGGTTTGCAGCTTTCGCTCGCATTCGGCGTTTCGCGTTTGCGACCTTCGCTTCGCATTCCTGAGCGGCTCGTTATTTTACTCTAGGCCGACGAATAATTTTGCGGCTGGGAATGAAAATAGCTAGGTTCGCAGGTGGAATGAAGCACCTGTTCGCACCCCTTCTCCTCGGCTTGTCCGGCGTCGTCTTGTTGGCCGATCCGGTCGGGGCCCAGGTCCCGTTCAATTCGACCTCGCCGCCCAGTCCGTTCAACCGTTTCAATTCCTCGACCGCTCCCGCCCAGCCCAACGCCGCGTCCCAGCAGCAGGGCCAATCCGCGGGCGGCAACCCGCCCGGATACACCTACCAGTCCACGGCGATGAACGCCGCCGGGGCCATCGATCCCAATCACAAGCTTACCCGCGGGGACCAACTCAGCTACAGCGTGCAACAGGACCCCGACGCCAAGGTGTGGCCGCTCGCCGTGCAGGACTCCGGCGACGTGGAAGTGCCCCTCATCGGATTCGTCAAGGCCGCGGGCAAGACGGTGGCCCAACTGTCCGGCGACATCAAGTCCCGGCTGGACAGCGAATATTATTATAACGCCACCGTCAGCCTTGGCCTGAACCAGATCGCCCGCGGTTCGACGGGCCGGGTGTTCATCACGGGCGAACTCGCTGGCCACGGCGCACTCGACCTGCCTGCGGACGGCCAGTTGACCGTCAGCCAGGCCATCTTGCAGATGGGTGGACCGACCGACGATTCCAACCTCAAGCACGTTCACATCATCCGCAAAGGCGCGGGGCCCAAAGGATACATCGATGTCAACGTCGCGGCGGTGTTGAAGGGTGACTCGACCAAGGACGCGGTCCTCCAGTCCGGCGACACGGTCAAAGTCGAAAAGAACCTCTTCGGCATCAAGTTTTGATTCTGTAGCCGCTTGACCATCTTATGAGTGCTCCCCAAGGCATCGCTCCCGGCAAGAACCCGATCTGGGCGCTGGCGTTCCTCAGCCAGGTCCATCGTTACCGCACGCTGTTCTCCAAGTTCTGGTGGGTGGTACTGCTGACCGTCAGCCTGGCAGTCTGCGCGGCGGCCTGGTTCCAGATCCAGAAACCCCCGGCGTACGTGTCCACCGGCACGCTGAGCATCAGCGTGGAATCGCCCACGGTGAACGTGGTGCCGACGGCCACTTCCACCTACAGCATCGGCATCGATGACATGATCGGCCAACAGATCATCGTGCTGAAAAGCTCGCCCAAGATCCGCGAGTTGACGGCGGCGAACCTCCAGGCGCGCTACCCCGGCATGGCCGCCTCGCCGGTCCGGCTCGACTTCGCCCAGCAGAGCACCTTCCTGAACGTCAGCGCGACGGGCACCAACCCGGTCTACACGCAACGCTACCTCCAGGCGATGCTCGACGCCTACATCACCTACCGCAAGCAACAGCGCAACGACAGCAGCGGCGAGCAGCTCGACAAGATCAGCGCGCAAATCCTGCACATGGAAACCGTCCTCAAGGAGGACGACCAGAAAATCTTCGACTACCAGCGCGACAAGGGCGTCGTCTTCCAGAAGAACGGTGCCGAGGACAACACCCTGGCCGACCTCAAAAAGAAGCGCGCGGACTACCAGGAACAGTACGACCAACTGATGATCATGACGCCCGAACAGGGGCTCGACCAGCGCACGGCGTCGCGCCGCATGGCGGATAACGCGGAGGACTCCACGCAGTCCCAGGGCATCCGCGAGGCGAGCAACGCCGAGGCCGACTACCGCACCTTCCGCTCCCAGATGGCGGCGTTCCAGGCGCAGAAGGATGATCTTTCGCGCGACCTGCGGCCCAAGCACCCGAAGATCGTGTTGCTCAACGGCCAGATCAACGCCTTGCAGCAATCCATCGCCAACCTGCTCGAATACAGCCGCAAACGCCTGGAATTCCTCCGCAAGACCTACCAGACGAAGATCGAACTGACCGACCGGCAGATCGGGGAAGCGGAGCACTCGAAGTTCGGCACCGACATCCTGCGGATCGGCTACGACAACCTCCAGGAGCAGAAGCGTCGCGACGAAGCCACCTACGACAGCCTCAAGACGACCTTCGGCCAGGGCAGCCTGGGCAAGGACACGAACCTCGACCCGATCAAGCTCTCCGAGAACGCCGGTCCGGCGATGCTCATGCCGATCAACTGGGCAAAATCGCTGGGTCTGGCGTTCGCCGCCGGGCTGGGGCTGGGCATCGGCATCCTGCTCCTGCTCGAACAGATGGACGACCGCATGACGAGTGTCAGCGCGTTCCAGTCGGCGTTCTCCGAGCAGGTCATCGGGCAGATCCCGCGCGATGAATCCACCGACAACACGGAGATGCTGCGCCCGGACGACCAGCGCCACCAGTTGGTCGAGTCCTTCCGCAACCTGCGCTCGACGCTGCTCTACCTGCCCATCGAGGGCAAGCAGCCCAAGACGATTCTCATCACCAGCGCGGTGCCCAACGAGGGCAAGAGCACGGTGTCGAGCAACCTGGCGCTCATCATGGCCTTCGCGGGCAAGAAGACGCTGCTGATCGACGCCGACCTGCGCCGGGGTGCCTTGCACCAGAGCTTCGGCGTGCCGCGCGACCCGGGCCTGACGGACGTGCTCGGGCACAACGTCAACTGGAAGCTGGCCATCCGCACGACGGGCATCGAGAACCTCCACGTCCTGCCGCGCGGGCGCAACGTGCCGCAGCCCGCCGAGTACATCCTCAAACCCGCGACGGACCAGCTCCTGCGCGACCTGTACGACCTGTACGACTACATCATCATCGACAGTTCGCCCATCCTGGCGGCGGACGACACGGCGAGCCTCGCGCCGAAGATCGACGCGACGCTGTTCGTCGTGCGCCTGTCGTACACGTCGGCGAAGATGACGCGCAAATCCTTGGAAACGTTGTACAAGCGCGGTGCGAACATCCCCGGGTTGATCCTCAACCAGGTGGACACGAAGTCGCCCGAGTTCGTGTACTACCAGTACCAGGAGTATTACCACACGGCCCGCGACGAAGGCGAGGGCGAGGGCAACGGCGGTGGGGCAGGCGTGGGCACCGGCCCCCGCCCCAAGCCGACGGCGGACGTGAGCTAGCGGGGCTCTTTCTGGAAGGCCGCGACGGCGGCGGGCCGGGCAAGCTTTCCGCCAGGCAGAGGACGCGGCCGCGTCTTCTGTGTATTCGCGCCTTGCCACACCGCGTCCGGGCTGCCGATAACCGGAAGGGCGTCCCGCTCCCGAACTCCATGGATTTACCCCACCGCGGCCAACTGCTCTCCTGGGCGCGCAAGATCACCACCTTCCTGCTCAACCAGGGCGGCATTCAGCTCCTGAGCCTGTGCACGGGGCTGCTCGTGCTGCGTTGGATGAGCGTGGAATCCTACGCGCAGTACAGCGTCGCGTTCGGCTTCCAGGGCAGCATCGGGATGCTCATCGACCTGGGCGTCTCGGGCACGGTCATCGCGCTGGTGGGTTCGCGGATCGACGAACCCGCCGTCGTCGGGCGCTACATCCGCTCGGTCCTGCACCTGCGGACGCGCGGCTTCCTGATCGGGCTGCCGGTCGGCCTGGGGATCTTCTGGTGGATCACGGGGCGGCAGGGCTGGCCCTGGGAGCTGCGGCTGGCGCTGTTCGGCTCGGTCATGTTCACCCTGTATTACCAGGGTTGGGCCGGTTCCTACTCGGGGGCGCTGCTCATGCACCAGCGGCTCGGGCCGTACTACCGCACGCAGTTCGCGGGGGGCATCTCCCGCATCATCGCCACGGGGGCGCTGCACTTCGTCTCGCTGCTCAACGCCGCCACCGGGGCGTGGGTCAACGCGCTGATCATGGGCCTGAGCGGCTACCTCTACCGCCGCGACAGCCGCGACCTGGTCCGGGAACCGGAGCGGGCCGACCCCACCGCCAACAAGGAGGTCGTCCGCCTCGCCGCGCCGACGATCCTGCCGATTATCTTCACGGCGTTCGAGGGGCAGGTGACGCTGTTCCTGGTGACGTACTTCGGCCAGTCGCACAACATCGCGGAGGTCGCCGCGCTGGGGCGGCTGACGCAGATCCTGCTGGTCATCCAGGCGTTCAACGAGATCGTGATCCACCCCTACGTCGCCCGCCTGCCGCGCGAGCGCCTGCTGGGGCGCTACCTGCTCTTCGTGGCGGCCGGAGCGGGCTTCACGGTGTGCCTGTGGGCGGCGAGCGTGCTGTTCCCGGGGCTCTTCCTCTTCATCCTCGGGCCGAGATACGCCAACCTGCGCGCGGAGGTGCCCTGGAGCGTCGCGGGCTGGGCGCTGTACTATCTCAGCGGCCTGCTGTGGGCGATGCACAGCGGCCGGAAATGGATCTTCTGGTGGCACACGACGACCTACTGCGTGATGATGGTCGCCGCGCAGGTGGCCGGGGTGTTCCTTTTTGATCTCAGCACCACCCTGGGCATCCTGCGCTTCGGCCTGCTGGGCAGCGGCGCGAGCCTGCTGGTGCAGGTCGCGGGCGGGGTCTATGGTTTCTGGCTCGGCCGGCACCCGCGGGAAACGCCGCCCGCGCTGGACACGCACGCGGTCGATCCCGCCTCCGGAGCTCCCGCCGCCGTCTACACCGAGGAGGGCGCGCCCGCCGTGCTGCCCGAGGCAGCCGTCCGGGACGTCCTGCTGGCCGAGGAGCCTGCGCCGTGAGGATTCTCGCCTTCAGCAACTGCCCGCTCGACCCCGTGCTCGGTTCGGGCCGCACGCGGCTGGCCTGGACGGCCGGGCTGCGCGGCCTGGGGCACGCGGTGGACACCG
>CALMAQ010000253.1 GCA_937859745.1 uncultured Verrucomicrobiota bacterium
GCAGAAGACCCAGCCCAGCCCCGCCAGCGCGCCGACGGCCTGCCCGCGCCGCCGGGCGGCGGGATCGTTCTCGTCCCCCGCGCGCACGAAGGCCAGCGGCCCGAGTTGGAAGATCACGACCACCGTGCACGCCTCGGCCACGGCCTGGCAGAGCGAGGCGATGTAGGGCTGGTAGCCCACCACCGTGTAGATCAACGCCAGCCAGTACGCGTAGCCGGGCAGCCCGTAGAAAGCCTGGTGGTCCGTCCAGGTGCCCGCGGCGATGCGGCGCGCCCAATCGCTGTAGAACTTCATGTCGCCCTGCTCAGGCAGGAAGTCCGGCGTGTCCGACGCGCGGAACATCACCCACAAACGGGCCAGCAGCGCACATGCGAACACGATCCAGAGCAGGAAAAGCGGGCGGCGCGCCGGGGGGACAGCCGGGTCGGTGGAAGCGTTCATGGTCTCCCCTCAGATAGCAGGTCGTATGCTGGTGGGAGGTGAATCCGGCAAGTTTTCCCGCGCCGATTTGGAGCACCCGGAGCCCTGTTTGCGTTCTCAACTTGCACAAATAATCCGCACGATTGAGATTTTTTGCGGATTTCGGCCTGATTGGTAAGTTACTCGCGCGCAACGCCCTATCAGAGTAGCCGCCTTTCTCTAAGGAAGGGTGTCGGCCGCATGACATTCCTCGGTCTTACAGAGAGAAAGCCCTTTTTTCCAGCCGTCGGCGGGTCCTGCCACGAGGTGCCGGCGGATTTCCCGCCCGATTTGCCCACCGGGAAGGCTTGGCACCGCAGTTGCTTAAACGTTTGCCAAGCGAATGACCGTCCTACCGACGAACCATCCGCGAAACGCACTACCAAAAGTATAACTCACCAAACGTCAGAACACCTATGTTGCAAAACATCCGCAAATCCCGTGGGGGTTTCACCCTCGTTGAAATCATGATCGTGGTCGCCATCATCGCCCTGCTCGCGGCGATCGCCGTCCCCGGTTTCCTCCGCTCCCGCAAGCGTTCCCAGGCCACCGCGATCCTCAATGATGCCCGCATCATCGACGGCGCGATTGACCAGTACGCCATCGAAAACAACCAGATCGGTGCCGCCACGGTCACCGCCAGTCAGCTCAAGGGCTTCTTCAAGCCCAACAGCCGTCTGTACAACTCGGCCGGCAGCGGCGTGCTGAACGACATCCTGGGCAATGCGTACACCACCTCCACCTTTGACAAGGGCGTGAAGGTTAACACTGCCACGACGAGCAACTTTATCGATGTGATCGACAACAGCGCCTCGTTCTGGGGTGCCTACCTGCAGTAATCCCAACTCACCGTCATCCCGACGCCGGTCTCCGGCATCCTTGCAACGCCCTCCTGGCCAAAATCCGGGAGGGCGTTTTCGCTTTCCCCTTCGCCTTCCGCCAACCCGTTTCCGCACCCTATGCCGATCGAACCGCCCATCGCCGGGACTGACCCCAACCGGAGTTTTCGCCTGCTCGTCCTTCTTCGACACCCCCTGGGCGCTCTATTCTTGCTCGTCCCGACGGTGCTGGTGATCTACTCGCCCGCCCTCGACGCTCAATTCCTGTGGGACGATCTCTTCCTCGTCCGGCGCAACCAGCTCATCCGCAGTCCGTTGTTTTGCCTGGAAGCCTTTCGCCAGACGCTCTTCGACAACGCCTCCAACTTCTATCGTCCAACCCAAACGCTGACTTTCATCGCAAACTACTGGGTTTGGGGGATGAACCCGTTTGGCTTTCACCTCGCAAGCATCCTGATCCACGCCGCGAACGCCGTCCTGCTTTGCCTGGTCCTGAGGCAAGTGGTACGGGCGCTGCTCCCACCTGCGGTGGACACCCGACGCCGCGCGGATTGGACCGCGCTCGTGCTCGCGCTGCTCTGGGCGGTGCATCCCGTCCACAGCGCCGCCGTGGCCTATGTCTCGGGCAGTGCCGACAGCCTCGCCATGTTTTGCTGTCTCTCGGCGTGGCTCGCGTGCGAACGGGCGCTGGCCACCGCGCATCCCGCCGCGCGCGGGGGCTGGGCCACTCTGGCCTTCGTTGGCTTGATGCTGGGCCTGTGCTCCAAAGAGATCGCCGGAATCTGGCTGGTGATCTTCGGGATGTACCTCTTCGCCGCGCGGCCCGGTCTGGGTACCCGCCGCGCCCGGTTGGTGGTAGCGGCAAGCGGCTTGCTGGCGGTGCTGTTCTACTTGGCCCTGCGCCACCTGGCCCCGCTCGCGGCGGTGCCGCCACCGCCGCCGAAGATGCCCGCCAAGTGGCTGCTCATGCTGCGTGCCTTGGGCGATTACGGCAGCCTCTTGCTCTACCCCAAGGAATTGTTCATGGAACGGCAGGTGTTCGCAGCCCCTGGCTTGGACAACGCCGCCAACGAGGCCCTGTATCTTTCCCTGGCTTTGTCCGGAGTGGGAATGCTGACCGCCTTCGCCGCCGGAGCCTGGTGGCCGGGCGGCGGCCGGGGCTTGCGCCGGGCCGGTGCGGTGTGGTTCCTCGTGGGTTTCCTGCCGGTGTCGAACCTTTTCGCGCTCAACGCCAGTGTAGCCGAGCACTGGCTCTACCTGCCGAGCATCGGCTTCCTCCTGTTCCTGGCCGGGGTGTCGGTGGACCTGCCCTGGCATCGGCTCGGTCTGCCGAATCGTGCGGCTTCCGCCCCGGCGCTCGCGCTGCTGATCTTGCTGCCCGCCGCCGCGCTGGGCGCGCGGACCTGGTTCCGCACGTTTGATTGGATGGACGAGACGGCCTTCTACACGCAGACGGTCCACGATGCCGGCGATGTGCCCCGCGCGCAGGTCGGCTTGGCCATGTCGCTCAGCCATCAGCACCGGACCGGGGTGGCCGTCGAGATGATGCGCGAGGTGAGCGCGCGTTATCCCAAGGTCCTGTCGCTGCGCTTGAATCTTGCCAGCGCGCTCCTGCGCGAAGGTCGGGGGGCAGAGGCGAAACCCATCCTCGAAAAAGCCGGGGCCGAAATGATCGGCCACGACAACAACCCGCGCGAGACGGTCGCGGTCGTGGACGGGCTGGACAAGGTCGCAACGGCCGATCCTACCTGGCCCGAGCGGCGGCGCGCCCTGCTCGCTAGCGCCTTGCAGCGAAATCCCAATTTGTGGGAACTGGTCCTCATCAGCCTCCACGAACCGGACGGCCGCAGCATCGCGCCTGAACAGGCGCTGGCACAGGTCGGCGCGTTCGCCGACGCGCACTGGTGGCATGCGCCCGCCCGGTTCATGGTGGGCAGCCTGGAGGCCGAACTGGGCCGGACGGCCGAGGCCCTCGTGGCCTTCCGACAGGCCGCCCGGCTGGATGTGCACGACGATGGCGCGCTGGCCGCCGCTGCCGCGCTCTGCGTGCAGGCCGACCGGCTCGACGAGGCCGTGGCGCTGCAAGAAACGGCGGTGCGCCGCCAGCCTGACAGCCCGCAACAGCGGTTCGCGTTCGCGCAAATCCTCGCCCGCCACGGGGACCGCGCGCAGGCAGACCAGGAACTGGCGACGGCGAACGAGTTGGTCCGGTTCGTCCGGCGCTGACGGGCGGACGGTACCCGGGGTGCAAACCGTATTTTTGCTCCTTTAGGCGGTATCAGTCTTGCTTCTAGGATCATGGGGGTGCTTTCCGGCTAGGAGACCGCCCGCAATCATCATCCATCATTCCGTCTATGTACGTCGCCGACCCACATGAAACAGCCCGTCCGTCTCCTGCATTCGCCACCCGCCAGGGCGTTTACCTTGGTGGAGATCATGATCGTCATTGCGATCATTGCCCTCCTCGCCGCCATCGCCGTGCCAGGATTTCTCCGGGCACGTAAACGCTCCCAGGGCGTTGCGATCCTGACGGATCTTCGCCTGATCGACTCCGCCACGGACCAATACGCGCTCGAATACAACCGTCCCGGCAACGCGACCGTAACCACCGCAGCCTGGAAACTCTACATCAAGCCTGGCTCCCGCTTGTATAACACCAGCGCCGACATTTACGGCAACTCCTACGGCGACCAGACCGTTGGCTTGCTGCCCATGGTGCCCAGCTATGCCTGGGACAACCTCAGCGATGTGTGCGACAGCTCGTTCTGGTCGCCATACACACGTGCGCCCTGAGCGGCTTTGATCCATCACCTGACCTGGCGCGGCGGCGGGAATTTCCTCGCCGCCGCGTTGCGTTTTGGGTGGGATAACGGATGACGGATGGATGCAGGATGCGAGATGGTGGTGGAACCACGGAACAGCTTCTGTCCCGCGTTCCTGCCGACATCCGTCATCTGCCCGCACTTCACGGCAGCCGCCCTTGTTGGTACGCTGTCAGCCGCTCGCGGCACGCTTCCGCCACCCCGGGCGCGATTCCCGGCCTCGAAGCCAGGTCCAACGCTTGCCGGGCCGAATCGATGGCCTGCGGCCAGCGACCGAGCGCCGCTTCCGCCGCCGCCGCCGCGGTGCACCCGCCCACATCCTGCCCACGGCTGACCTCGACGGCCCGGCGCGCCAGCGTTAGCGCGCGCTCGTGCGGGGCGTCGCCCTCCAGGTGCGCGTAGGTCCAGGCGAGGAACGTCAACGCGGGCAGCCAGTCGTCGCGGCGCTCCAATCCCGCCTCGAACTCGTCGCAGGCACCCGGCACGTCGCCGCGCAGACGCAGGCAATTCGCCAGCCCGAAGTGCCCCCCCGCAACGCCTGGCATCCGCTCCACGCACCGCCGGTAGATCGCCTCGGCGCGGTCGTTCCGCCCGCCCGCCAGCAACGAGTCGCCCAGGGTGCAGAGCAGTTCCGCCGGGGCGTCCGGGCGCGCGGCCAGAGGATCGAGCAGGCTGGCCGCGTTCTGCCAACGCCCCGCGCGCAGCCACAGGCCGCCGAGCATCACGGCGTTCGAGACGTGACGCGCGTCCGGGCTCAGTCGCCACGCCCGTTCGCAGGCATCCGCCGCCTCGGATTCCCGGCCGGGTGTAGCCAGCAGCGCATCGGCGTGGAGCCGGTAGAGCCAGGGCGTGGGATGCGCCGCCACGGCAACCGCGTGGGCGAATAATGGTGCATTGCCGCGCCAGAAGCGCGCCTGCCGGATGCTCAGCGCCAGACAGGCCGCCGCCACCACCGCCGCCGCCCCGCCGAGCCAGGGACGCGCGACCGGCCAGCGTCCCCACACCTCCTGGCCCGACCAGCACAACGCCATGAACAGTCCGATGTGCGGCAGGTACATATAGCGGTCCGCCACGGACTGTCCGCCGACCTGCACCAGCCCGATTACCGGCACAAGGGTTCCCAGGAACCACAACCAACCCACGACAAGGTAAGGCTGCCGCCGCCAGCGCCGCAACGCTTCGACCGTCAGCACTGCCAACACGATCCCCCACCCCAACGGCTTCCAGGGGGGCACGCCGCGCCAATAGGGGTAAAAGATGCTCAGATCCGTCGGCCAGAACGTCTTTCCCAGGTAGGTGCCGACACCCAGCACCGCGGATGCCGTCCGTGGCCCGAGCGGTAGCCGCTCGTACGGTACCACGGCCAGAGTGCGCTGCGCGAGGAACGTCACCACGCACGACCCCACCATCAGCACCCCGAGCGGGATTTTCTCCACCACCAGGCGCAGCCAGTGCTCGCGGATCGCCGCCGCCGGGAAGCGCCGCAGGGGCCAGTAATCCAGCAACAACAGCAAGGGCGGCACCGTCACCAGCATCGGCTTGGCGAGCAGGCCCAGCGCGTAGAAGAGCCACGCCAGCCAGAAATAGCGCATCCGCCCGTAACCGCCCCAGGCGTAGCGCGTGTACGCCAGCAGCGTCAGGCAGAAGAACAACGTGCTGAGCACGTCCTTGCGCTCCGTGACCCAGGCGACGGATTCGACGTGGGTCGGGTGCGCCGCGAAAAGAAACGCCACGCACGCCGCAGGCCACGGCGACCTGGTCGTCACGCGCAGCCAGCGGAAGAGCAGCAGCGTGTTCGCCGCGTGCAGCAACCCGTTCGTGAGATGGTAGCCGCCCGCCCATCTGCCGTAAAGCTGGGCGTCGAGCATTAGCGAGAGCCACGTCAGCGGATGCCAGTTGCCCTCCTGAAAGGTCGTCCATGCCCAGCGCGCGCCCGCCCAAGTCAGCCCGCCGAGCACGTGCGGGTTGTCCGCCACGTAGCCCGGGTCATCCAGGATGATGAAGGGATACCCGACCGTCTGCCCGTAGATGGCCACCACCGTCAAGGTCAGCGCAAGCGCGAACAGCGGTTCGCGCCCCTCGCTGGCATGGGCCGGGTCGGCGAAGACAGGGGAACTCACGGGGACGGAGCAGGCAATCTCCGCCAAAGCTGGATTCGCGCCACTGCAACCTGGGTATGGGGGCTCACGCCGCCCCGGCGTCCTTCTTCAAAGTGGCCATGTCGATGACGAAGCGGTACTTCACGTCGTTCTTGAGCATCCGCTCGTAGGCTTCGTTGATGCCTTGCATGTCAATCATTTCCACGTCGCAGACGACGTTGTGCTCGCCGCAGAAATCGAGCATCTCCTGCGTCTCGGCGATGCCGCCGATCAACGAGCCCGCCACCGTGCGGCGGGAAAAGATCATCGGTCCGCTGTTCAACTCGCCCTTGAGCGGCGTGATCGAGCCGACAATCACCAGCACCGCATCGCGCTTGAGCAGTGAAACGTAAGGATTGACATCGTGGCCCACCGGCACCGTGTCGAGGATGAAGTCGAAGGAACTGGCTGCCTTGCGCATGGCCCCGGCATCTTTGGAGAGGAGCACGTCGTCCGCGCCGAGACGGCGGGCATCCTCCTCTTTGCCGGGCGAGGTCGTGATGACCGTCACCTTCGCACCTATCGCGTGCGCAAACTTGACGCCCATGTGAC
>CALMAQ010000254.1 GCA_937859745.1 uncultured Verrucomicrobiota bacterium
GGAGTGGGCGCGGCGGGGGCGGGCGAATGCTTCATCTCGGCGCGGCGCATGGGCATGGCATCAATGGCGGCGTAGAGCACGTCCGCCCTCAGCGGCCTGGCGGAACGGTAAACGTCGTGGCCGTCCTTGCCGAGCAGCACCACGCCGAACGCCTTCGCGTCCACGCCGTACTTCTTTTCCAGCGCGAGGACGTTGGGGGCCTCCGCCCCGCGCACGTCCGCCAGCACCGGCACGACGACCAGTTGCCGGTCGTCGAAACCCGCCTTCTCGTTCTTCCAGAGCTTCGTCTGTTCGAGGTAAGCGGGGTCCTGCGCCGAGGGCGCGAACACCAGCAGCACACGGTTCCTGTCGTGGGATTGCGCGAGCCCCTTTTCGGACGGACCGGGCGTCTGCGCGGGGGCGGCGGAGGGATCAGCAGCGGCAAACGCGAAGGCGGCGGACAGGATCATGACGAGGCGTTTCATGCGGTGGGGACGGCCTCCTATTCTCAGCGCACAACCCGCCGCCCGCAACCTTGCCCCCTTGGAAAACCCGGCGCGCCGGAGTAAGGGTGCTGCTACCATGTGGACCTTCCTTACCGTGGTGGCCGGGCTCGTGCTGACGGGCCTCGTCCTGCTCGATGCGTTCGAGACCGTCATCCTGCCGCGCGCCGTGACGCGCGGCTACCGGTTGACGCGCCTGTTCTACCACGCGATCTGGCTGCCGTGGCGCGCGGTGGGACGGCGGTTGCCCGAGGGCCCGTGGCGCAACGGTTTCCTGAGCTTCTTCGGGCCGCTCTCGCTGTTGGTGCTCTTCGGGGTCTGGGCGGCGGGGCTGATCGTGGGCTTCGGGCTGCTGCAATGGGCGTTCGCCCCCGTGAGGCACGATTTCGCCCACTTGGAAACCGGCCTGTACCTGAGCGGCACGACGTTCTTCACCCTGGGCCTGGGCGACGTGAAGCCCGACACGTCGTGGGCGCGCCTGGCCGCCGTGGCGGAGGCCGGGATCGGCTTCGGGTTCCTGGCGACGATCATCAGCTACCTGCCCGTGATCTACGCCGCGTTCTCGCTGCGGGAGGTGTCCATCCTGCGCCTGAGCATGCGCGCGGGCAGTCCGCCGAGCGCGGGCGAGCTGCTGTGCCAGTACGCCCACCGGGCCGGGTGGCGCGACCTGGATAATTTCCTGCGCGACCTGGAAGTGTGGTCGGCCGAGCTCCTGGAAAGCCACCTGTCCTACCCCATCTTGGGGATGTACCGCTCGCAGCACCGCGACCAGTCGTGGCTGGCGGCGCTGACGACGGTGCTCGACTCCTGTGCGTTGTTGATGATCGGGGTGGGGGACAAACCCTCGGCACAGGCACCGATCACGTTTGCCATGGCGCACCGGGCGATGCTCGACATCAACCACCTGCTCAGCCACGGCGCGCCGCCGCTTGAGGGTTTGCCCGACCGCCTGCCGCCGGGTGAACTGGCCCAATTGAGGGTGGCATTGCACCATGGCCAGGATGCCCTGTTGTGGGGGGAGCCCGGTGCCGAGGAGAAACTGCGCCGTCTGCGCGAAATCTACGAGCCGGCGGCGCAATCGCTCTCGGCGTTTCTGCTGATGCCGTTGCCGCCATGGATGCCGCCGTCCGACCGGGGGGGCCATCCCGCCGGTCCCGCCGAGCAGATTTACGAGGGCGAGGGCGCGACGGACGTGTCCATCGTTTGAAGGCAGAAGGCGGATGATCTTTCCACGAAAGCGTGGACACGTCGGAGTGCGGGGTTGATGGATGTTTAGCTCAGACTGTTCTCGAAGTCCACGGGCGAGTAAAAACCGAGCGCGCCGTGGAGTCGCGTTCGGTGGTAGAAGGCTTCGATGTACCAGAAGATTTCGCTTTTTGCTTCGGCATGCGAGGCAAAGACCCTGTTTTGGATCAGCTCGCTTTTGAGCGTGGCCTTTGAAGCTCTCCATCTTGGCGTTATCGTAGCAGTTGCCTGCCCGACTCATGCTGGCCACCACGCCGTGGGAGCGCAGCCGTTCGCGGTACGCATCGCTGGCGAAACTGGCTGCCGCGGTCCGAGTGGTGGAGCAACCCTGGAGCGGGCCGCTCCAGCGCCACGGCGCGTTCGAAGGCCCGGGCAACCAGGCTCGTGGGCATCGTGTCATCCGCCGCCCAACCCACGATCTTGCGGCTGCACGCATCGAGCACGCCTGCGAGGTAGAGCCAGTCCTCCCGCGTGGCCACGTAGGTGATGTCCGTCTGCCACACCTCGCCGGGGGGGGCCGTGCGGGCGGTTCCTGCCGCGCGGCCAGGTGATTGGGTGCGATGGGGCAGAGATGGCGGCTGTCGGTCGTGCGAGGCCGAAAACGCCGCTTCTGTGTAGCACGCAGACGGTGCACGCGCATCAGTCGCGCCACGCGGTGCCGCCCGCACGTCTCCCCGGCACGGCGTAGAACCACCGTGAGCCGGGGGCTGCCGTAGGTGCGCCGGCTCGCCTCGAAGCTCTCCTTGATCTTCGCTCCCAAACGCGCGTTGTCCCTGGCACGTGGTCGCTCGGCCTTTTTTTGCGCCGCGTAGTAGCCGCTGCGGCTCACGCCCAACGCGCGGCAAAGCGCTTTGACGGGAAACTCGCCAGATAAACTCCTGATCACGCCATGCCTCCGCACGGGGCTTCCCTAGACAATGGCGAGTGCTTTTTTTAAGATGGATCTCTGCTGGCGCAGGTCTTCGTTCTCGCGGCGCAGGGCCCGGTTCTCGCGTTCGAGTTCCTGCGGACTGACGCCAGGAGAAGAACTGGCCGCGGGAATGGCGTACTGCTTCTTCCACCGGGACACGCTGTAGGGACCCACGCCCAGGTCACGGGCGACCTGTTCTTGTTTCGCGCCGGGCTGGCTCGCCAGATCGGCGACCTCGCGCTTGAACTCCTCGTCAAATCTCCGGCCGTACTTGCTTTGGGTGATGCTCATGTCGGTAGTGCTTCCTGTTGATAGCACTTCCGCGGGTCCCCTTTATCGTGGAAAGATCACTGCCTCCACCCAGAACCAGGCGCTGAGCGCGCTGCTCTTTCTCTACGGGCAAGTGCTTCGGATCAAATTGCCCGCTCTGCAAGACGTGGCACGCGCCCGCCGTCCTAAAAGGCTGCCAGTGGTGCTGACCCGCGAGGAAGCCCGGTCGTTGCTCGACGCCCTGGCGCATCCGACCTTTTCGCTCATGGGCTGGCTGCTCTATGGCTCGGGGCTGCGGCTGATGGAATGTCTGCGGCTGCGCGTCAAAGACGTGGACTTCGCCTATCGGCAACTCGTCGTGCGTGACGGCAAAGGCCAGAAGGACCGCGTCACGCTCTTGCCCGAACGGCTGCACAGACCGTTGCGCCTGCATCTGGCCAAGGTCAAGGCGCTGCACGAGGAGGATCTCGCGCAAGGCTACGGCAGCGTGTACCTGCCTTTTGCCCTGGAGCGCAAGTATCCGCAGGCTCCGCGTGCCTGGGAATGGCAGTACGTGTTTCCGGCGGCACGGATCTCGACGGATCCCCGCAGCGGAGTCAACCGCCGCCACCATGCACAGGACAAAGGATTGCAGAACGCGGTCAAGGCGGCGGTGCGCGCGGCCGGACTGACCAAGCCGGCGAGTTGCCACACCTTGCGCCATTCCTTTGCCACCCACCTGCTGGAAAGCGGCTACGACATCCGCACCATTCAGGAGCTGCTCGGCCACAAGGAGGTAGAAACCACCATGATCTACACTCCTGTGCTCAATCGTCCCGGGTTGGCGGTCAAAAGCCCGGCGGACTGACGCGAACGCCACGTTGCCTGCGGTAATACTTTCCAGGGTGGGTGTTTGCCCTCACGGCACCACCGCCCAGATCTCCACCACGCGGTTCTTGTCCGCCTCCTTGGCGCTGAACAGCGTCGAGCCGCCCATCGCCACGGCGTGCATCACGTTCTGCAACCCGCACTTGTCCCGCAGCGCGTCCATCACGCTGCGGGCGCGCACCAGCGAGATCTCCGCGTTCGTCTTGTCGTTGCCCTTCTGGTCGGCGTAGCCCAGGACCACGAACACCACCGTCGGGGCGTTGAGCAGTTGCCGGAAGCGTCCGTCGGCGAGCTGCCCCTTCAGCTTCTCCACGCTGCCCGGGCGCACCGTACTCTCACCCTTCTCGAAGGGGATCGTCAGCACCCGGCCCATGCCGCGCGCGTGGTCCACCCGGCCGTAGAGCTTGTCCTTGTTGGCAGGGCTGACGCCGGGCATCACGTCGATGCGGCGCAGGAC
>CALMAQ010000255.1 GCA_937859745.1 uncultured Verrucomicrobiota bacterium
CGCCCAGGCCCACCAGACGCTCAGCCGGGTCTACAACCGCCTGGAAGTCGCCGGACCGGCCGAGCAGCACGCCCGCACCGCGCTTGCCATCGCCCGCCGCCTGCACGGCAACGACAGCCCGGAGACCGCCGGGGCGGAGGCGGCCCTAGGGGCCGTGCTGGGCCGCTGCTTCCGCATCGACGAGGCCGAACCACTGCTGCGCCACGCGCTGGCCGTGCAGCGCCGCCAGCCGCAGCTGGACCTTCACGCCATCGCCGACACGCTCCGCGTCCTGGGCCGGTCGCTCAACGGCGCGCGCCGCCCGCGGGAAGCCAAGCCGCTGATCGAGGAGGCGCTGGCCCTGACGCGCCTGACCGAAGGCGAGCACAGCATGGCCTTCCTGCGCGTCCTGGTTGAATCCGCGCGCGCCCGGCACATGGAAACGGAAATTGCCGCCATCGAGGGAAAACCGGCTGACCTCGACGGGACGGCGGCGGCCTACCGCCGGGTCATCGCGCTGTACGACGAGTTCTCGCCGCACAGCTTTGAATCCTACGCCCCCAAGATGAACCTCTGCATCTGCCTGGCGCGGCTGCGCCGGTTCGACGAAGCCAAGCAAACGCTGTCCGCGCTGCAGGACCAGTGCCGCCAGGCGCTCGGCGAGAACAACCTGAACTACGCGACGACCTGCCTGCTGCGCGCCGTCCTCGCCTTCCACGACGGCAACAACGCCGAGATGCTCGACCAGTTGTACCCGCCGCTGGAACTCCTCCTCACCTCCTTCCCACCCACCGAGCGCAACACCACGCAGACGCGCGGACTCTACGGCCTGGCGCTCACCCGCACCGGCCGTGCGGCCGAGGGCGAGCCCTACCTGCGCGCGGCCTACGAGCAGGGCCGCAACGTCCCGCGTTTTGCCTTCGAATTCACCTTCGGCAACGTGGAGAGCGCGCTGGGCGAGTGCCTGCTCACGCAGGGGCGTTACGCGGAGGCGGAACCCCTGCTGCTTGCCGGGTACGAGGAGTTGAACGCCCGCCTGGGGGCCGCGCACGCCCAGACCGAGCAGGCCGTCGGACGCCTCCACGACCTCTACCTCGCCTGGGAGAAGCCCGCGCAGGCCACCCGCTACGCGCGGCGTTAGGGATCCCTGCGGCGCAAGGCGCAGTGACGTGGGTGCGGCCGGCGGCCGATCCCTGGCGCCGGTCTGCCGGAGAGCTTGCAGGTTCCACCCCGCCATGTTTGCGGTAAGATGATCCCGTCTTCTTCCCCCCGAAGCATGGAACTCTATCAGGTACGCGCTTTCGCCACGGTCGCGCGCCTGGGACATTTGACGCGCGCCGCCGGGGAACTGATCATCCGGCCGGAGCCTGTCGCCCACACCACGCTCTGGCTCGTCTATCCGCGGGGGCGCGAAAGCGACTCGGCTCTCGCGGCGTTGCGTTCGGTGATGCGCATGCTCTGGCCCGCGCCCACGTAGCATTGTCGGCGAGGACGGAATGCGTGCTTGCTTCCCGGCGCTATCTTCGCGCATAAGAGGGTCGGGCGCTCCGCAGAGCCGCTCTTGCCAACCCAATATCCAACCACCGCAACGACTCTATGGCAGACAAAACGATCCGGCTCCCTGAAAACGTCCCCGGCTCCTGGTACGTGGATGACACTTGCACCCCCTGCCACGTGTGCCTGGATGAAGCCGGTCCGCAGACGGACTTTCCCGTGCTGCGCTACAACGACGACGAGAGCAAGGTCCTTTTCTTCAAGCAGCCCGAGAGCCCGGAGGAAATCGACGCCGCCCAGCGCGCGTTGGAAATCTGCCCCACCAACGCCATCGGCAGCGACGGCGACTAGAACAGGCGGCCCTGCCCCGCGTCCGCCTGCGCCTGCGCGGTGAGCTTGCGCCGGGCGGACCGCCGCCGCCGCGCCACGCCGGGGCGCTCGGAGAGTGGTCGGTCCCGGCTGCCGTGGCGCGCGTACACCCGCTGGGCCTCGCGCCGGGCGAACTCCGTCTGGCGGAGCGCGCCCACCGTCTCGCGCGCGTGCCGGTACGCCTTGGCGTGCTCCACCACGGGCGCGGGGTAGTCGCGCCCGATGCGGCAGCCGGCCTCCTGCTGCATCAGCGCGGGCATCAGGTGCGGCTCGGCCAGGAACGCCAGCGGCACGCGCGCCAGTTCCGGCACGAAGCGCCGGATGAACGAGCCTTCCGGATCCTGATCGAGTGCCTGCTTGCCCGGCGAGTAGATGCGGATCGAGTTGATCCCCGTCACGTCGCTCTGCATCTGGAACTGCGGGTAATGGATGCCCGGCTCGTAGTCCAGGAAGTGCCGCGCGAGGAACACCGCCGTCGGCCGCCAGTGCAGCCACAGGTGGTAGGCCGCGAACGACGCCAGCATCGCGCGCATGCGGAAGTTGATCCACCCGCTGACGTGCAGCGCGCGCATGCAGGCGTCCACCAGCGGATAACCCGTCCTACCCTCGCGCCAGGCCGCGAACCGCTCCTCCGAGAACCGGCCCTCGCGCAGGCCGTCGTAGGCGCGCGAGAAGTTGCGCGTTTCCAGCGCCGGTTCGTCCTCCAGCTTCTGGATGAAGTGGCAGTGCCAGCGCAGGCGCGATTGGAACGACGCGAGCGAGCGCGCCCAGCGCCGGTCGTACCACACCCCGGCCCGGTCGTACTCCAGCAGTTCATGTTGCCGCGCGCGCGTCGCCTGGTATGCCTGCCGCATCGACAGGCAGCCGAACGTCAGGTAGGGGCTCAGACGGCTGCACTGCGTCCAGGCGGCGCGCGGGGCCGACATCGCGCGGCGGTAGTCCATCCCGCGCCGGGTCAGGAACGAGCCGAGCAGCCGCCGGGCATTGCTCTCGCCCCCGGTTTGCGCCAGCGTCTTGGTGCTCGGCGGCAGCCCGAGGTCCGCCGGGGTCCGGGGCCGCCCGGCCTCCACCGCGGGCACGACGCAAAGTTCGCGTGGCGCGGGCGTGGGCGGTTCGTCCATGCGCGCGGTCCAGCGTTCGGCCCAGCCGTCGCGGTCGCGGCGCGGGCGCGAGACGCCGTGCTGCGGGATCTCCGTCCAGCGCACGCCCTTCTCGCGGCACCAGGCCGCCACGCGGCGGTCGCGCGCGTAGGTCAGCGCATTGCCGGTTTCCTCGTGGCTCCACAGGCCCGCCAGGCCGCCGTGCCGCGCGTGCAGCTCATCGAAAACGTCGGGCAGCCGCCCGGCGCGGTACGTCATCCGCCCGCCGATGGCGCGCAGCCTCGCGTCGAGTTCCGCCAGCGACTGGTTGATGAACACCAGGTGCGAGGGGTCGGCGTCCTCGGCCGCGGCGATCTCGGGCTCGTAAACGTAGAGCGCCACCACGGCCCCGCCCGTGCGCGCCGCCTCGAAAAGTGGCCGGTGGTCCTCCAGCCGGAGGTCGCGTTTGAACCAGACGACGTGCAGCCCGGCGGACATTCGTGACTCTTCCACTTTTCCGTGAAAAAGCAAACGCCGCCCGCGTGGAAAAGTCCACGGGAGCGGCGCGGTGAAAACCGGCGAGGATGGATGGGCGGAGCTTACCGGGAAGCGGCCAATTTCGGACGCCCCCGCTTGGGCTTGTCGCTCGGGTTGCTCGGGGCGAGCAGCACATCGCCGCGCGTCATGCCGCGGGCGTGGGTCTTGGCCAGCTCCTTCACGAAGTTGGACTGGCTGCCGAGATACTTGAGGGTCAGCAACTCTTCCTTGAGCCCCTTGGCAGCCGAGGAACGGACATATTTGTCCTCCACCAGCCAGCCCACGAGGCTCTCGATCAATTTCTCGCTGGGTGAACGCTGGCTGTTTTCCAGCTTGATCCAGCCTGGGGTCGAGACGAACCCCTGGGCACCGATGGCTTCCTGTGAAAGGCCGCAATCGCGGCGAATCGCTTTTAGTTTTTCTCCGAGTGTCATGGTCTCAACACTTGCATGGGGCAGTTGTGCCGCCAAGCGAAATTTTCACCCTTTGTAATCTTTTGTCGTCAAAATGCACACAGGGATGCATAAAACCCATCAAAGTGTTCCTTCATTCGTCGCGCAACGCCACCATCGGATCGACCCGCATCGCCCGCCGCGCGGGCACCCAGCACGCCAGCAGCGCCGTGCCTGCGAGCACCAGCGACACCACCCCGAGGGTGAACGGGTCGCTGCCCGTCACCCCGTAGAGAATGCTCGCCAGCCCGCGCCCGAGCGCCAGCGCCACCAGCAGCCCGGCACCCAGGCCGATGCCGACCAGCACGGTGCCCTGGCGCATGACCAGCGCCAGCACCGCCGAGCGTTGCGCACCCAGCGCCAGCCGGATGCCCAGCTCGCGCGTGCGCTGCGTCACGCCCAGCGACATCACTCCGTAGAGCCCGATGCTCGCCAGCACCAGCGCCAGCCCCGCGAACGCCGCCAGCAGCACCATCGTCAGCCGTTGCGCCGACAGGCTCGCGTCAATCGTCCCCTCCAGCGTGTTCACGTCCGCCACGGGCAATTCGGGGTCGATGGATTGCACCGCGCGCCGCACCGGCTCCGCCAGCCGCCGCGGATCGCCCGAGGCCGGGCGCACGATGATCGAGCCATCGTCGGTCCCTTTCTGGGTCGCGCAGTAATACATCTGTACCAGGGCGGCGACCGACGGGTTTTCCCCGGGGGCCTCGTTGCGCACGTGCCGCACCACGCCCACGACCGTCGCTGGCGGTGCGGTCTTCGGGTCTTCGACCTGCTCGTCGTCCAGGTGCTGCCCGATGGGGTCCCGGCCCGGGAAGACGCGGCGGGCAAATTCCTCGTCGATAATGACCGCCGATGGCCGGTCCACCCGGTCCTCCGCGCCGAAATCCCGGCCGCGCAGGATCGCCATGCCCATTGTCCGGAAGTAATGGGGCGAGACGCTGCTCACCGAGGCTTCGGGGCTCTTGCCAGGTTCGTCCGCCGGGGTGCCGGTGACATGGTAGGAGCTTTCCCAGTCGCTGCCGCTAAAGGGCATGTTGCTCGCCAGCCCCGCCGACTCCACGCCGGGCAGGCCACTGACCGCTTCGAGCAAGCGGGTGTAAAAGAGTGATCTCTCACCCGGGGATGGGTAGCGGGCGGCGGGCAGGGAAACCGACATTGTCAACAGCCCGCCGGACCGGAAGCCGAGCGGCTCGTGGTGCATCCGCCAGAAGCTTTCCAGCGTCAGGCCCGCGCCCGTCAACAGCACCACGGCCAGCGCCACCTGCGCGACCACCAGCGCTGCTCGGGCCCGGCCCTGCGCCGCTCCGCCGCTGCTGCCC
>CALMAQ010000256.1 GCA_937859745.1 uncultured Verrucomicrobiota bacterium
GCGGCGGAAGGTCCTTCGGCTGCGCTCGCGGACTCGCTGCGCTCAGGATGACAGCATTTTTGGCTGCGCGCTTTGTGATGGCGCGGAGCAGACCACCCTTCCTACCCTTGCAATCCCGCCCCCCGCGCCTACCGTGCCCGCCATGAATCTTTCCATGGTGACAGCCCTCTGGGCGAGGCTCGGGGAGCGCACCAAAATCATCGCGGTGTCGGTCGTGGCGTTCCTGATCGGCACCTTCTTCGGCGGACGCGGCGCGACGGCCACCGCCAACGGCCGCTACGTGCCTTGGGGCAACGGCAGCCAGGTGGCAGCCCTGCTCGACACCCAGACCGGGCAAATCTGGATTGTGGACGAGAGCACGCACAAATTCAGGAAAGGCCCTTCGCTGCCTTGGGGTTTCTGAGGGCGGCCGCCTCACGCCGCCAGCATCTCCAGCCCGCTGAGCCGCAGCCGCCGTTCGATGACCGGCAACCGGCGCGGCGCGCAATCCTTCACGGCTTCGGCGATGGCCTTGATGTGCGCGGGCGTGGTGCCGCAGCAGCCGCCGATGATGTTCAGCCAGCCCTGCGCGGCCCACTCGCGCAACTGCGGCGCGAGGGTCTCGGGCGTCTCAGGGAAGCCCGTCGGCGAGAGCGGCTCGGGCAGCCCGGCGTTCGGATAGCACGAGACGTAGATCGGCGCGATCCGCGAAAGCTCCTCGATGTGCGGGCGCATTTCCTTGGGTCCCAGCGCGCAGTTGAGCCCGATGCTCAGCAGCGGCGCGTGGGAAACGCTCGTGTAGAACGCTTCCACGGTCTGCCCCGTGAGCGTCCGGCCGCTCAGGTCGGTGATCGTGCCCGAGACCATGATGGGCACGCGGCTGCCCGGGTGGTTGTCGAAGTGCTCCTGGATGGCGAAGAGCGCCGTCTTGGCGTTGAGCGTGTCGAAGATCGTTTCCACGAGAATGACATCGACGCCACCGTCAAGGAGTCCCTGCACCTGTTCGGCGTAGGCCGTGCGGACCTGGTCGAAGGTCACGTCGCGCGCGCCGGGATCGTTCACGTCGCGCGAGATGGAGAGTGTCTTGCTCAACGGCCCGATGGCTCCGGCCACGAACCGGCGGCGGCCGTCCTGCGCCGCGACCTTGTCGGCGCAGCGGCGCGCAATGGCGGCGGCGGCGGTGTTCAACTCGTAGGCGAGGTGTTCCAGCCCGTAGTCGGCCTGAGAAAGCGTCGTGGCGTTGAAGGTGTTCGTTTCGATCAGGTCCGCACCCGCCTGGAGGTAGGCGGTATGGACCTCCTCAATAACCTGGGGCCGGGTGAGGCAGAGCAGATCGTTGTTTCCCTTTAGGTCCGAAGGATGGCTTTTAAACCGCTCACCCCGGTAAGCGGCCTCGTCGAGCTTATACTGCTGGATCGTGGTGCCCATCGCGCCGTCGAGGATGACGATGCGTTCGCGCAGCAGCAGTTCGAGCGGGTGGAGAGGAGCGTCGGCTGGCATGATACCCTTAATAAACGCCATCCAGGCGCGTTCTACAAGTAACAAATGAACGCATCATGATTGATTGATGCGTCTTTGTTCAACGGTGGAGGCGGTCCACCCAGACAATCGCCACGAACACCAGTCCGACGAAGGCATTGGCGTTGAAGAAGGCATTGTTGACCACACCCACGTCCAGTGGCGCGGGACCGGCCACGCTGCGGTGCTCGTACACGAACGCCCCCAGCATCAGCAGCAATCCCACGCCGTACACCGGCCCCAACCCCGACGCGACGCCGAACGCCGCCAGCCCGAACAGTGCCAGCGCGTGCAGCCCCCGGGCGATCCGCAGGCTGCCCGGGATGCCGTGGCGCACCACCAGCGAGCGCAGTCCGGCGGCGCGGTCGAAGTCGTGGTCCATGGTGGCATAGATCAGGTCGAACCCCGCCACCCAGAGCAGCACCGCCCCGGCGAGGATCAACGGCGGCCACGCGAACCGCCCCTGCACCGCCAGCCACGCGCCCACGGGCGACACGGACAGCGCCAGCCCCAAGAAAAGCTGCGTGTAATCCGTGAACCGCTTCGTCAGCGAATAGAAAAACACGATCAGCAGCGCCACGGGCGACAGCGCGAAGCAGAGCCCGTTGATGAAGTACGTTGTCGCCACGAACGCCACGGCGCTGCCCACCAGCAGCACGACCCCCACCGGGTACGACACGAGCCGGTGCCGCCCGGCCGTGCGCGGGTTGCGCTTGTCGATCTCCCAATCCGCCAGCCGGTTGAACGCCATCGCCGCCGTCCGCGCGAACACCATGCAGAGCAGGATCAGCCCGAAAGTCCGCCAGCCCGGCCGCCCGTGCGCCGCCACCAGCATCGAGCCCAGCGCGAAAGGCAGCGCGAAAACCGTGTGCGAGAAGCGGATGAACGTCAGCACACGGCTGACGGGGTGCGGCGCGGCGGTCGTGGTGGCGTTCATTCTTCTTGGAGCAACGCCGCCAGCCGGGCGTGCGGATTCACGGTGATCGGCGGTCCGTGCGCGAACGCCATGACGCTAAAAGGCCGCGTAAGCAGCGCCGCCAGCGAGCGGCGCAGGGTCTTGGGGCTGGCGCAATATTTGTCTGGCAGCAGCATGAGCGGGTGCGACGGCAGGTTGATGACGGCATCGCCCACGATCAGGAGGCCGCCGCCGTCCGCCCGGTAGAGCGCGGTCTCGCCCGCCGCCGCACCCGGCAGTGCGATGGCCTCCAGCGCGCCGCCGAAGATCGGCCCACCCGCGTTGGGAATCGTCACGCCTGCCGCCAGCCCGGCGGCGGCAACCGCGTCGGTGCTTGCGCACAATGGTACGTCGAAGCGGCGGCGGAACTCGCCGGCGGCACGGGCGTGGTTGCCGTTCGTGACCACGACCCCCGCCGGGCGCACCCCCGGCGCGGCGAGCAGTTCCTCCAGGGCCGTGCGTGCCAGCGGGATGGGGTCGATGAAGAACATCCGCCCGTCGGCCAGAGTCAGCGCGCAGGCGTGCAGATCGACCTTGCTTGCGGCGTCGTACGCTTCCCAGCAGGCCAACGTCCAGTCCCCGGAACCGTCCGGGCATTCGAGTTCCTGGGATTCAGGGGCGGCACGCACCCTGGAAAAATCCGAGGGGCGGCTTGAAATGCAAGGGGCAATCGGCCCATAGTAGATTTCGTGCCCCACGAAGAATCCCTCCCCGCCACCACGCTGACCGAGCGCGCGCAGCTTGCGGCCGAGATCGTCGAGAACCCGCGGCGTTACAAGATTTGCGAGGGCTGCGACTCGGTCGTGGCCCGGCGGGTGGCGACCTGCCCGAACTGTTTCGGGTATCGCTTCAACACGGGCAAGAAGGCCATCGTGGACCAAGCCCGCCTGCTCGGCAGCCGCGAGAAAACGAGCGTGACGGCGGAGGATTTGCTCTAAATTTCCGGTCAGGCCGCGCGGGACGCCCAGCAGGACCTTGGTTACGAACTACCTTCCGTTGCGCCACGTCGCTCCGACGTAGTGACCGCACGCCTGCCGCAGCACGGGCCGCGCGAGTCCCGCCAGGGTCTCGTTGGCGTAACCCATCCACGCCACGGGCGAGAGCGTGTCGAGCGGCGCGTCGAGCGGACGGCCGTCCGGCGTCTCGATCACGCCGCCCGCCTCGGTCAGCACGAGCGCCGTGCAGATGTCGTAGGGATGGCACGTCACCGCGTGCTTGTACCCCAGCGAGGGCAGCACCAGCGGGCGCAGGTCGCCGATGAGACGGTCGTGGCCCGCCAGCAGCTCGTAAATCTGCCCGCCGGTGGACAGGTACTGGTCGTCGAAAATGTGCGGCGCGGCCGACAGCCCGCGCCCGTGGAGCTGGTCCCACATCGCCTCCTCGATCTGCGCCGTCAGCGCCTTGCCCTCGGGAAAAAACTTCACCAGCGACGCGAACCCGTGCCGGAAGTTCGTCGCCTGCGAGGGACGCACATGGAGCGGCAACCGCTCGCCCGTGAGCACGTTGACGCTCTGCGCCACCACGCCCCCCGGACCCGCACCGCGCACGACGCTCAACTGGTCCGCGCGCCACTGCTTGCTCGTGGGCAGCTCGGTCATCGCCGCCGCCATGAGGTGCGACAAACCCGTCGCCGGGCCGGCCTGCGGCGCGACGGCCGCCAGCGTCCAAGCCGGGCGCTTGTCGTACATCAGGCAGCGCGTGCCGTCGATGGGATCGACGATCAGCTTGACCCGTGTCTGGAAAAGCGGTGTGCCACGCGGGAACGTCACCGGCACGCCGTCCTCGCCCACGCCTTCCATGACCAGTTCGAGCGGCCATTCCGGCGGCCACGACACAGCCAGCCAGCCGAGCACGGTGCCCTCGCTGACCTTGTCGATGCCGTAGATCGTGTCGGCGGCCGTGACCGCTGCGACGTTGGCGAACTCTTCGGCGTCGGCCGTGGCACGTGCGGCGATGAGCGCGTCGCGGATGTCGTCCTGCAGGCGGCAGAGCAGGGCGCGCATCCGCTCCCAGTCCTGCCGCGTGAAGGGAACGTTGTTCATGCGCGGGTCAGAGCAGCAGCTTGAGCAGCGGTGCGGCCTTGGGCGGCAGGTCGATGGGTTTGCCTTCGACGAACTCACGCAGGGCCACCTCCAGCCATTCGCGCGACGCCGCGACCTTGGCGACGCGCAGTTCAGGTTTGGCCGCCGTGCCGCCGATCTCGTAGCCGGTGAGCGTCACCTTGATGGGCGATTCCTCGCCCTTGAGCAGGATTTCCGTGTAGATCGTTTTCGTTTCGGGCTGGACGGAAAAGTTGAGCATCGTGCCGTATTTTTTAAGGTAGGAATCCAGGAACTGCTTGCCCGCCGCGGAGACGGCCTGTCCCTTGATTCTGTCGAGGAAAGACATTGGCGGAGCCTACTTGTCCGCGATCAACCGCGTGATTTCAATCGCCACCTCCAGCGCCGCTGCCGCCTGCTGGCCGCCGACCTTGGGCTGCAACCCACGCCGCGCGCACTCGATGAACGACGTGAGTTCGCGCTTCATCGGCTCGTCTTTCTCGATCTCCACGGCCTCGCGCGCGATGCCGCCCGGCCCGCGGCGATAAATTTCGCCGCTCTGGTTCTGGTAGTCCAGCGACAGGTAAGCGTCCTCTTGGAACACGCGGATCTTGCGCATCTTCTCCGGGCTGATGCGGCTGGCCGTGACGTTGGCCACGCAGCCGTCCTCGAACCGCAGCCGCGCGTTGGCGATGTCCTCGCCCCGGCTGAGCACGGGTACGCCCACGGCGTCGATGCTCACCAGCGGCGAGCGCACGAGGTGCAGGATAATCTCCAGATCATGGATCATGAGGTCCAGCACGACGCCGATTTCCGTGGACCGCATCGGGTAGGGCGAGAGCCGGTGCGATTCGATGAACTTGGGTTTCGTGAGTAGTTTTTCCAGCGCACCGAACGCTGGGTTGAACCGTTCGATATGCCCCACCTGCAGCACGCAGCCTTTCTCCTGCGCCAACTCGGAGAGCGTGCGTGCGTCGGCGGTGTTCTCGGTGATGGGTTTCTCGACGAGGAGATGCTTGCCGCGCTCCAGCAGCAGCTTGGCCAGCGGGAAGTGCGTCGACGTGGGGGTGGCGACGGTGGCGGCATCGACGAGGTTGGCGAACTCCTCGATGGACCCGGCCACCCGCGCGCCGTAAAGCGAGGCGACCTCACGCGCCGCGTTGGCGTCGGTGTCGAAGACGGCGGCCAGTTGCGCGCCGGATTCAGCGAGTTCGGAGTAGACGCGCGCATGGAGCTTGCCGATGTGGCCCGTGCCGACGATGCCGACGTGAATCTGGTTCATCCCGGGAACTTGGCCGCGCATGGGCGGAAAGCAACCTGTCTGCTTCCGGTCAGCCGCGCAGCGGCGGTCGTGTCCAAGGTAGGGATCGCTCTCCGAGCGACTCCCAAATTGTCTACCTTTGCTGCCGGATGGACACGTTTGACGGATGGCACGTCTTGTCCGAATAATTTGGGAGTCGCTCGGAGAGCGATCCCTACCTTGGACACGACCGCCTGCGGCGGATTTCCGGGGCCGCCGCAGGTTATCTCAGGCCGTTACTTGCCGCTGCTGTTGCCGTTGGCACCGTCCAGCACGCCGCCGTGGCGCGTCACCAACTGCGCGGCCAGCACCGTGCGGATCACCCCGGTGATACTCTCCGAGGTCGCGTTGGCGGCCCCGCCCTCCTCGCCGCCCATGGAGATCGTCACCAGCTTGGCCTGCGCCAGAGCCTGGGCAATCGCCGGGGCAATCTGCGGCAGCATCTCCACCTGGCGATAACGCAGGTAATTCTCCCCACCCGCCGAGATCGCCTCCGTCACCTTGCGGATACCTTCCGCGTTGGCCTCTGCCACCGCCGTGATGCGGATGGCTTCCGCCGCCGCGGCGGCCTGGGCTTCGATGCGGACGCGCTCCGCGTCGGCGCTCGCCTGCGCCACCTGCGTGGCGCGCAGTTCGGCCTCGCGCTGCACGGCCAGGGCGTCCTGCCGCCGGGCTTCCGCCGTGGCCACCAGCGCGGCGTTGGAGCGGATCGTTTCCTCCAGTTCACGCTGGCGGTCGGAGATGGCGCGCTCGGCTTCCAGTTGCGCTTCTTTGGCGCGGCGGGATTGCTGGGTGCCCACGATGTCCGCGTTTGCCTTGGCCTCGGCCACGGCCTCGCGCCGCTTGGTTTCGGCGATTTCCTGCGCCTGCTGCTTCTTGATCTCCGACTCGGCCACCAGCGCCGCGTTGACCGCGCGCGTCTGTTCGAGTTCACGCTGGCTGTCGGAAACGGAACGCTCCACGGTGATCCGCGCCTGCGTGGCGCGATACGCCTGCTGCGCGGCGACGATCTCCGCGTTCGCGGTCGCTTCGGCGGCGGACTGGCGGCGGCGCGCCTCGGCCACCTCGCTCTGAACCACTTTGATGTTGAGCGAGTTGAAGATGAGCCCCAGGTCCGTCAACTCGCGCGAGCACGCCTTGCGGATGATGATGGCCAGCGGGTCGTCGTCCTCGTCGGCCGCGCTGCCGCCTTCCTTGGCGGCGGCCGGTGTCGCGGCGATGGCGGCGGGCTTTGGCGCGCTCTTGGCGGAAAAGAGCTGGTCGTGCGTCAGGAGATTGACGGCACGGCGGCCGGAGCTGGAGAGCAGGTCGATGAGGATGGAAAGCTGCTCCTCCTCGGGCTTGGCGAAATAACGATTCGCGGCGGTGCGAATCAGGGTGTCCGTGTCGCCCACGCTGACGATGGCACCCGCGAGCACGCGCACCTTGATGGGCTGCGGCGTGCCGTCGGGGCCGAGGTCGGCGGTCTGGTCGGTGATGTCCAAGTCCACGTTGATCGCCTTGCTGGAAATGCTCGTACCGTTGGTGACGAGCGGCGCTTCGATGGACTTGCCCGGGCCGCGGTAGATGCGCGACGTGCCGCCCCACCAGGTGACGATGCGGATCGTGCCCGCCTCGACGTTGCGCAGGAACATCTGCACGAAGATCGGCACGAGGATGAGCAGCACGAAAAGCAGGGCTGCGATGGCGAGGATGACGATGGTGTTCATACCGAACGGAGGATGGTCTCTCCGCCCTTTCTGTTGTGTTGTTTTTTGGGTTGTCTGGTTTGCTGCGTGTACTTGAAGAGGGTATCACCCAAACATGGGGAAATGGTGCTGGACCAGCGCGCTGGGGGAGCGCACGCTGGCCTGGAAGGGGCCGGTTGTCAGCAGGACCGCATGCGCGACACCGTGCAGGTGTTGCGCTGGTCATCGACGGCCTGGATGAGCAGGCGTTCGCCCGTGCGGACGCGGCCCGCGGCCTGGGCGCGCTCCTCCGGGCACAGGCGGCCGAGCACCTGGCGCACCTGGCCGTCCAGTTCGAGCGCCACGAGGCCCCGGCCGTCGGCGTCGAAGTCCGTGGCGGCGGTGCTCTCGCGCTGGACGGCGGTGTCCAGGGTCAGCGCCGGGTTGGAAGCGAAGCCGAAGAGGAAGCGCCACAAAGGCTGGACGATCATCTGCTCGAACGCCCACCCGCCGATGGCGGCCAAGAGCAGGAGCAGGGCGGGCGGCCAGTTCGTCACGGGACGCAGGATCAGGCCCGTCGCGCCGAGGCCGAGCAGGAAGCTCAGGAACGCGCGGGGCGAGAGCAGCCCCAGGAGCATCAGGCCCAGGCCGTCACGGATGGAATGTCCGCCGCGCCCGTGGTGATGGCCGGGTCCATGAGGATGCACGGGGGTCTTGGCGAGTTTCACGCCGCTCACCCGGCCGTGGCCGTGCCCGTGGTGCCCGAATCCGGCCAACGCCATGACGAGCATCCCGCAAAAGCCCACTCCCAGACAAAACAGGTAGAAGTCCATAGGTCAGGCGGCGAGCGCAGGAAGCGCCGGGGTGATGAAAAACGAAAGGGGACGGACAAAAGCGAAGAGTTGCTTTTCCGCGAGAAACGTCGGTGTTTGACCACCGTCGCCGCTCCAAACCCGTGCCATGAGGCGCATGTCTTTCTTCTTCTACAATGCACCTTTGTGGGCCGGTTGCAAGCAGGTTTTGGGTTGCTGCCTTGGTTTGAATGCAGGATGCCCGCCGCGCCGCAGGCGCATCGTCAACGAGGTAGGGCTGGGCGTCCCGC
>CALMAQ010000257.1 GCA_937859745.1 uncultured Verrucomicrobiota bacterium
AACGGCGGGGACTGAAGCGGTGCTGCGCGTAGGAATTTCGGTGGTGGTGCTCATGATAGGCGGTTGGGTTGTTGGTTGGTTCGATAGTATTTTCGCGCGCGAAATTTATTCGAGGCCGTCTGAGAACAGGATTTTAGACCGCCCAGCGGCGGATCATCGGGTGGCCAGCATCCTTCACTCGGCATCAGTCAAATTCTATCGCTGGTTAGGAAAGGTGGATGTCATCAGGAAGATTTACTTGACGGCGCCCATCGTGAGGCCGGAAGCCAAACGGCGGGACACTAGCGCCGCAAAAATAACAACTGGCAGCACAATGAGGGTTCCGGTGGCCATCATTTCACCCCAGCGTACCCCGAAGCCAGTCATGAAGTTGGCGGCTTCGACCGGTGCAGTTTTTGCATACTGCCGGCCCAGAATGAGAGCGAAAAGAAGCTCGTTCCAACTGAAGATGAAGCAGAGGATGGCAGAAACCACCACGCCGGGCATTGCTAGAGGCAGGTCGACATGCAGGAAGGTTTGCCAGAGGCTGCAACCGTCGAGCGTGGCGGCTTCATCCAGGCCGCTGGGAATGCTCCGGAACTGGTCCAAACAAAGCCAGACGACCAAGGGCACGTTGAACGTGAGATAGATTAGGATTAGCGCCAAATGCGTGTCTAATAGCTTGAGGTTCTTCGCGACGAGGAAGAACGGCAAGGCGACGGCAATGGGTGAGATGAAGCGATTCGAGATGAACCAGAACAGCAAATCGTCACGCCCGCGGAACCGGAATCTCGCCAGGATGTAAGCGACGGGCGTGCCGAGGACCAAGGCGATCAGGGTGCTGCTCACGGTCACAATCAGACTGTTGAGCAGACCCCGTGGCACGTTGCCGTCGTTGATGACGCTGTGGTAATGCTCCAGCGTCGGCTGGAACGCAAACACTGGGGGCACAGCGAAGGTCAGCTTGGTCTCTTTGAGAGAAGTTGCGACCATCCAGTAAAATGGTCCCAGCAAGACGATCAGGAGAAAAATCAACCCGAGGAGTTGAAAAGCCAAAGTCACGAACTCATGCCTTCGGGGCGGGTTCCACTCAGTTGACTTTGATGGCGGAACTGGAGCGTGCACCGCGAGAGTTGGAGGATTGCTGGAAGGTTTCACCTCCTGATCCGAGAGGACCGGTGAAGCCTGACCGAGATGGGAAGCCGACTTGACGGGCATGGCGTTGAAGAAACGATCTGTCACTAACCTTGGGCCTCAGCCTCACGGTAGACAAAGCGCAGATAAAGACGGGAAAGCCCGATGCAGAGGAGAAGCAAAAGGATGGCTTGTGCCGAAGCCAATCCCATGTTGAAAATGCGGAAACCTACCCGCTGCACGTAAATGCTGGTGAACTCCGTGGCCGCTCCTGGCCCACCCCGAGTCAGGATGTATGGCATATCAAACAACTTGAGAATATCAGCCGTCCGAATGATCAAGACCGCGGTGATGCCGGGCAGCAAGTAAGGAAGCTTAACGTGGCGCACCATGGACCACCAACCAGACCCGTCTAGTTCAGCCGCCTCCAACGTCTCGGGCGGGACGGTCGCCAAGCTGGAAATCATCACCAGCGCCGCGAAGGGGGTCCACTGCCACACGTCAGTGGCGATAACCGCCGCCATGGCCAGCGACGGTTCGCCCAGCCACGAACGGGGCGCGAAGCCGATCAGCCCGATCAGGTAGTTGAGCAAGCCGAAATCACGATTGTAAACGAGGCGACCGAGAAGACCGACAACCGCCGGGGTCATCGCGATTGGCACCACCAAGGCGACTTGGACCACGTTCCGTAGCCGACGCCATGGGTTCCCATCCAAGAACAATGCAATCAACATCCCGAAAACTACTTGGAGCGTCAAGGACACCGCCAGCAACAGCCCGGAGCGTTCCAACGCGCTCCAGAAGTCCTCATCGTGCAGAACTTCGAGAAAATTACCCAGCCCGACGAACGTTCCGTTTCCTGCCGTCTGAGTTAAACGATATTTCTGTAGGCTGAGGGTTAGCGCGTAGAGGAGCGGGAACGTCCCGATCAACAGGAGCGCAATCACCGCAGGGGCAGCCATCAACACTCCCTGCCAAGGAAAAGGTTCGGCTGTGTCGGAGGAAGAACGCCGCATGGGAGAAAAGCAGCTAGAGAAGGAAACCGGGGCCTCAGGAGCTCGCTTACCTACATAGAGAGTAAGCTCGCAGGAAACTACTTCATCACAAATGCCATTGGATTGAGATCGAGCGACGCTTTTTTACTGCAACTTGGGCTTCTTGCCGTTGACGTAGTCCTTGAGCAGGGGCTCGACCTGTTGATTAATGGTTTTTGCGCCCTGCTCGGGAGTAAACTTCCCAAGCATGATCTCACAACCAGCCTGTGCAATCACCTCAGAGACCGCCGGCCACTCCGGGAACCGTGGGCGGAAGACCGGATTGCCGTACTTCTCCCAGGATTCCACCGCAGGACCGAAGAAAGTATACTTCTTTTTCAACGCATCGTCTTGATAGGCTGCGATGCGCGCCGGCACACCCCCGGCATTGATGTAATCTTTGGCCTTGGCCTCCGAGGTGATCCATTGGATGAAGAGCCAAGCGGCCGCCTGCTTCTTTTCGTCGCTCTGGGCGTTGACCGCCAAAGAGAATCCACCCAAAGCAGGATGGGGCTTGCCATCCCCTCCAGCCGGTTCGACTGCAACGCCGAGCTGGTCGACAACAGTAGAAGTAGCTTTGTTCGCTAACGTAGAATAGAACGCAGACCATTCTGTGATCATTGCGACCCTGCCTTGGGCAAAAGCCTGCACAGCTTCGTCGTGGTCCCACTCCACCACATCGGGCGGCATGTACTTCATGAGATCTTGACGAAACTTGATCCCAGCCTGCGAACCAGCAGACAGCAGGTTGAGTTTGAAGGTGCTCGGGTCAAGCAGCGAGCCACCAAAAAGCCAAATGACCCGCATGAAAGAATCGCAGGACTGCGTTTCGCCGCGACGGGATTGTAGGGCGAATGCGTACTTGCCATCTTTGGACAATGCGGGCCCATACTTTTCTAGGATGTCCTTCCAGGTCTTCGGTGGCTCGCTGAAGCCAGCCTTGGCGAGCATTTCCTTGTTGTAGTAGAGGACACCAGAGTAACAATCGAAGGGCAGGCCACACACCTTACCGTTCCACGTGCCTAGAGAATCGAGGACCACGGGAAAGAACCCCTTCATGTTCAGGGATGGATCAGCGAGCTTCGGGTTGGACGTGAACTTCTCGATGGGTACCAGCCAGTTGTTGGAAGCATATTCACCGATCCAAACTCCATCGACTAGCGATACGTCGTACTGTCCGGTCTGCCCGGTGAAGTCGAGCACTTGCTTTTCGCGGCAGTTCTCATAGGGCATCGTCTCCCAGGTGACCTTGATGCCGGTCGTCTTTTCAAACTCGGGGATCAACTTCTGAGCGGCCACGTAGCCGGGCCGGTCTAGGAAGACGGCTTTGATCTGCGTGCCTTTGTAGGGAGCGGCGGCGGTGGCAAGATCCCATTTCTGGGCCAGGGCGGGCGAGCAAAGGGTCGTCACTCCAAGGAGAACGCTTGCAAGCAAGCTGAAGGGACAAAGTGAGTTGTTCATAGGGGGGGAGGGGATGGTATCCGCAACGATTCACCTTTCCTGACTGATCCACCGTGTCAAGAGGGACGCCGGGAGTGAAGTGTCGTGTGCGTGGTTCGGGGCGGTGTTCGGCCGTAGGACCCGTGGGAGACCAAGCATGACTCTGGGGGGAGCCGAATCGCAGTACCTTTAGGAAGACGCGAACAAATGTAAACAACAAAATACAAAATTTCGTTCAACATCGAATTCGGCTTCTCCAAGAAACGACGCGCCCGGCTCTAAGCTCAACTTTATCCATTTTCGGGCGGCATAGAGTTGGGGGTTGGATCAGGCAGCCTTTGCACAGAACTGGGGACTGAACCTCCCCGGTTTTCCTTTCTACGTCGCTTACATCCTACGCGGAGAGCGTGCCGTGTGGTGGCGATTGGTCATGGCGCGCGACAGCCGGGATACTTTGCTCGCCGCTTGCCTCGACCTCTCGCCATCTAACCTTGCTCCGCTGCCGGTGAACGCAGTTCTTCCGCCTGCAAAAGCCGCGCTGCCTGCTCCACCTGGGTCGCCGCGGGCAGTTCGGCCTCGCCCGCCATGGCCTCCAGGTCGCGGAACCGGCGCGCCGTGACCAGGACCCGGCCCTCCAAGCTGCCGACGGCCTGGTTGTAGGCCTTCGTCGCGGCGTCCAGGCCCGCGCCGAGTTTGGAGAAATGCTCGCCCAGCGTGCCCAGCCGCCGGTACAGGTCGCGGCCCAGTTCGCTGATGAGCGTCGCCTCGCGGGTCAGCGCCTCCTGCCGCCATCCGTGGAACACGGCGCGCAGCAGTGCGATCAGCGTCGTCGGCGTGGCGATGATGATCTTGCGGTCCACCCCGAACTCGATCAACGCCGGATCGTGCTCCAGCGCGGCGGAAAAGAAGTTCTCGCCCGGCAGGAAGAGGATCACGAACTCCGGCGCGGACTGGAACTGTTCCCAGTACGCCTTGCGCGCCAGCGTCTCGACGTGACCGCGGATGCTCGCGGCGTGGCGGCGCAGGTGGGCGGCGGCTTTCTCCTCGCCCATGCCCTCGCGCGTGGCGTCGAAGTAGGCGTCGATGGGGGCCTTGGAATCCACCACGACCGTCTTGCCCGCGGGCAGGCGCACGAGCAGGTCGGGCCGCAGCCGCGCGCCGTCGTCGTTGGCGGTGCCGGTCTGTTGCTCTTGGAAATCGCAGTAGTTGAGCATCCCGGCGAGTTCCACCACGCGCCGGAGCTGGATCTCGCCCCAGCGCCCGCGCACGTTCGGGCGGCGTAGGGCGTTGACGAGGTTAGCCGTCTCGCCGCGCAAGAGGTGCTGGACTTCCAGCAAGGAACGCACCTGCGCGGTCAGCCCCTCGTAGGCTCCGGTGCGGGCGCGTTCGAGTTCGACGATGCGCTCGTCCACCTTGTCGAGCGATTCGCGCACGGGCCGCACCAGGGCGTCGATGGCTTCCTGGCGCTTGTCGAGGTCGCCACGCGCGGCCTCCTGGAAGCGGCCCAGGGCGGTCTGGGCGAGGTCGAGGAAGCTCTGGTTGTTGGAGCGCAGAGCTTCGGCGCTCAGGGCCTGGAAAGCGTCGGAGAGCGTGGCGCGGGCGTCTTCGAGCAGGCGGAGCTGCCCGGCGTGGGCGTCGCGCTCGGCGGCGAGGGTGGCGTCGAGTTCGGCGGCGCGGGCCTTGAGGTCGCCGTTCTCGAAGCGCAGGTCGTAGAGGGTTTCTTCCAGTGCGGGCAGGCGGGCGACGCGGGTCTCGGCGGCGGTGCGGCGGGCGGCTTCCTCGCGCAGGATGTCGGCGTGGGCGGCCTCGGCCTCCAGGCGCGCCCGGGCAAGGGCGAGGTCGCGCCCCTGCCGTCCCAGCAGCCAGGCGACGCCACCGATGCCACCGAAGAACAGCCCGCCCAGCAGGAGGCCGAAGAGGAAGTCGGGCGTGGTGGGGTCCAGGGAATTCACCGGAAGGCGCAGGGCACCGACAGAATGCCGGAGAACGGCGCGAAGCGGAAGGAAGATTCGACCGTTCAACGGACGCCGCCACCCGCCAGCCAGATTTTCAGGCCCAGCGTGCCGACAACGGAAGCAAACGCCGTGGCGGCGTGCCACGGCATGCGCGTCCGCGTCCAGAGCGCGAGCAGGAAATAGTTCACGAAGAAAACCACCATGGCGACCTCCACGCAGATGCCCCAGATCGTCAGGAACTGCTGGTTCAATCCTCCCGTCGTGGCCAGCAGGTGCAAGGCGAAGAACACGAGGCAGACGACCTGGATGGAATGGAACACGCCCACCTTGGTCGTGCGCTCCGGCTCCGCGCGGACCAGCCGGACCAGGGTCAGCCATTGGGCCACGACCCAGACCATCCACAGCCAGAACGGCACGCCGCGCAGCCAGCCCGAGGCATTCGGCGGCAGCCACGCGCACCACGCGGCGTACAGGAACAGCGGCACCACGATGGCCAGCCCCGTGAACAGCGGGAAGATCACCGCGCATTGGGCCAGGTTGCGCCGGCGGGCGGGTCTGACGAAGCGTTCGATCATGGCGGCACCTGGGCGGGTGAACCGGAAAAAGCAGGGTTTATTCCCCGGGGCACCTTCGCGGTGGGCGGTGGCGGATCGGGCTCATCGGTTTGTCGCTGTCCCATCCGCACGACTGCGCTACGTTCCCGGCCATGCGCGGGAGAATCCTTGGTGCCCTCCTTTGCGTGGCGGGCCTGGTGGCGGTGCTCGTCCACGCACGCCATGGGGAGCACTCCCCCCCGGCCGCCGACGGCCCGCTGGTCTCGCGCCCGCTGACGCTCACGTTCTGGAACCTCGAATGGTTCCCCGGCCACCGTCCCGGCGCGGGCGAGGCGGCGCGGCAGAAACACGTCGCGGCGGTGGTACCGATAGTGGAGCGGCTCGACCCCGACGTGCTCGGGCTGGAGGAGGTCAACGACTGGGCCGCCGCGCGGCTCGTGGCGGACCGCCTCAAGGGGTTCCGCGTGGACGTGTGTACGGAGTTCGTGCGGCCCACGGGCGCGCCGACCGGCCAGCAGACCGCGCTGTGCAGCCGCCTGCCGCTGGTGGGCGGCTGGTGGGAGCCGTGGCGGCCGGGCGCGGACGGGCTCGTGCCGAGGCGGGGCTTCGCGTTCGCCGCGTACCAGCCCGCGCCGGGGAAATTGCTGCTCGTGTACGGATTGCACCTCAAGAGCAACGTGGACGACGAACCGGGCGGCGCGGCGGTCAACGTCGCCATGCGCGAGGAATCCTCCCGGCAACTGCTGGCGCACGCCCAGGCGATGCAAGCAGCCTACGGGCGGATGGGCCGCGTGCGGCTGCTGGTGGTCGGCGGCGACTTGAACACGTCGCTCGACGACGCGCGTTTCGAGCAGGAAACGACGCTGCGCGCTCTGCTCGGCGAGGGCGGTTTCCTGTGGGCGTGGAGCGGCGTGCCGCTGGAGCGGCGGTTCACGCTGCCCGCGAAGGGCCGTTACCCGGCGGTGTGTTTCGACCACCAGTTCTACCGGGCGGCGGGCGGCGGGCGGGTGCTCGGTGCCAGCGTGGACGACACGGGCCGCGACGCCAGCGACCACCGGCCCGTGACGGTGCGGTATGCGTGGTGAGGATGACGGATGACGGAGCTTTGATGACATGCGTGCTCTCATTCTGCGTCCGTCATCCCCCCCGCCTGCATCCGCAACACGAGTTCCAGCCCTGTGCCCCCGGTCGCGCGGTTGCGCGCGGTCACGGTCCCGCCGCACGCCTCCACGCCCATCCGCACGATGCTCAACCCCAAGCCGACGCCGCCCGTCTCCCGCGCGCGCGCGGCGTCCACCCGGTAGAAGGCGTCAAAAATCCTCGGCAACTCCTCCGGCGGCACCCCGGGTCCGTGGTCGGACACGACGATCTCTACGTTCGGCGCGTGCTCCCCGGCGGACGCCGCCCGCACCGCGATCCCGCCGCGGCCCCCCGCGCCGTGGCGCAGCGCGTTCCGCAGCAGGTTGCCCAGCGCGCGGACGAGCAGTTCCGGGTCAGCGCGCACGCTCAGCCCGGCGGGGATTTCCAACCTTATCTCCGGCACGCCCTTTTGCTCCGGCGTCTCGGCCGTTTCCTGCCGCACGGCCGCCGCCGCCGCCTCGCGCACGTCCACCGCCTGCAAGCGCACGCCTGATTCTCCGAGCGACGCGCGCGAGAACGCCAGGAGCTGATCCACCAGCCGCGCGATCTGCTCGGACTTCTCCATCGCCGTGCGCGTGTAACGCTGCTGGCGCTCGCCGTCGCCCGCGTGCTGCTCGATGATGCCCAGCGTGAGCTGCAAGCGCGCCAGCGGCGAACAGAGTTCGTGCGCCACGTCGCCCAGAAACCGCTTCTGACCCTTGAGCAGCCCGTCCAGCCGCACGGCCATCTGGTTGATGGCCTCGGCAAGCAGCCCGAGTTCGTCCCGTCGGCGGGTGTGGACCCGCGCGTCGAAGCGGCCCTCGGCGATTTGGCGCGTGGCGTGGGTGATCTGGCGCAGCGAGTGCGTCAACCCGCGCAGCAGCGGCAGCCAGAACAACACCGAGAACACCACCGCGCCCGCCGCCAGCCGCACCCAGGGTGTCGGGTCGATGATGAGCCCGCCCATGCCCGCGCTCGGCGCTTCCGCCACGATGTGCAGGCGCATAGGTCCACCCGTCTGCGGGTTGTCCACGTGCGCCGCTACGGCCAGCCAATAGCGGGTCGGCGTGAGGGTCCGCAGGAAGATTTTCGGCTCGGCGGCGGCCGGCGCGTGCGGCGGGGACGGCGCGGCGCGTGGCAAGGGCTGCAATTCCTGGCGGACCTCCGCCGGGAGGTTCACGATGGGTCCGAGCAGGTGGCGTCCCTGGTCGTCGAAGAGCGTGAAGCGGACGTGGTAGGCCATGCTGAAGCGGTCCAAAACGTCCTCCCATTCGTCGGGTGGATGGGTGTTGAGGTCATCGACGACCAGGGCGCGCATGGCGTCCACGCGCTGCCGCGCCGCGCTGGCGAAGAGCCAGTCGAGGTTGAACTGGTACTCCGCGCTGAAGAGCAGCACGAACACCGTCACCAGGATGGCGAGGTTCAGGAAGAACCACAGCAGAATCTTGATGGGGAGCGAAAAACGCATGGGAAGGCGGAAGGCGGAAGGCGGAAAGCGGAAGGGCAAAGAGGGATGCGGGATGCAGAGAGCGTGTACCATCAAACCTCTGTCATCCTGAGCGGAGCGGGTCCGCGAGCGCAGCCGAAGGACCTTCCGGCCGGCGGCAGCCAGCGCGGAACATCTCTCCGCCCCCCCCCCCCCCCCCCCCCCCCCCCCCCCCCCCCCCCCCCCCCCTCAGGATGACAGAGCTTTATAAGCCCGCGTGCTCCGACTTGCCACTTGCATCCCGCATCCTTCTGCCTTCCGCCCTCCGTCTTTGACTTACTTCGGCACCACGCTCGTCAGCACTTCGTAGCCGTCTTCGGTGATGAGCACGTTGTCTTCGATCCGCACCCCGCCCACGCCGAGGTGCTGCTCCGCCAACGGCCAGTTCACGGCGTCCCGGTACTTCTTGCGCCGGGCGGGATCGTTGAGGATCGCCGGGATGAAGTACAGCCCGGGCTCGACCGTCGTGACGTAGCCCGGCAGCAGCGGCAGGTCCATCCGCAGGTTCTTGAGCGACGCACGCGGGTCCTGCCTACGCCCGGGTTGTCTGCCGCTGGCGTCGCGCACCCCCAAGCCCACCAGGTGCCCCAGCCCGTGCGGGAAAAACAGCGTGTGCGCCTCCTGCTCGACCAGCGATTCCGCGTTCCCTCGCATCACGCCCATGTCCACCAGCCCCGCGACCAACTGCACGGCGGCCAGGAGATGGATTTCCTTCCACTCCGCGCCGGGCAGACAGCGTTTGATGGCGTCTTCCTCCGCCGCGAGCACGAGCTGGTACAGGTCGCGCTGGAACCGGCTGCCCTTGCCCCCGGCGATCTCCGTGCGGCTCACGTCAATAACGTAGCGCTCGACGTGCGCGCCCGCGTCGATGAGCACGAAGTCCCCCTTCCTGATGACGCGCTTGGACGGATGGAAGTGCAGCGTCGCCGCGTTGCCCGCGCTGGCGACGATGGTGCCGTAGCCCGTGCCGTCCGCCCCGGCGCGGTAGAAGGCGGCTTCCAGTTCGACCTGGAGCGTGCGCTCGGTCACGCCGGGGCGCAGGTGCTCGCGCAACGCGGCATAACCCGCCGCCGTGGCACTCGCCGCGCGGCGTAGGAGCTCCACTTCCGCCGCGTCCTTGGGGCGGCGCGCGGCGGCGAACCGCTCGCGGACCACCCCCGTGCGCGCCTCGTCGTAGCGCACCCCGCGCAACGCCGCGCCGAGGTTGACCACCGTCCTGCCGCGCCGCCGGGTCAGCCACGGTTCCAGCCGCGACACGGATTCGCCGGGCATCTGCTCGCGCGCCTCCCAGACGCGCTCGGCTTCGGTCACGTCAGGCACGAAGCTGGTCCAGCCTTTGTCGCCGCCCTGCTTTGGGTCATACGCCACGACACCGCCGGGACACTCCAGGCCGGAAAGATAATAGTATTCCGTGTGCGCGCGGTAGGGATACTGTTGATCCGTCCCCTCCGGCAGCGGCACCGGCTCGCCCGCGCCGACGAGCAGGATTTCGTCCGTGAGTTCCAAGGCTGTGGCGACCCGCGCGCGGCGGGCGGCGAGAGCGGCGGGGTCAATCGTGGGAGCGTGCATGAGAAGGGACGGGCCGCGGCTAGTGTTCGGTGATTTCCTTCATCAAGGTTTCCAGTTCCTTGATGCGGGCTTGGGTCAGCTCCTTGCTGGCGGTGTTCTGCATCAGCGGGGCCATCGAGCCGCCGCGCGCCGTCACGTCCGTCTGCAATTCCGCCTGGGCATCGCGGAAGGCGATCCACGCGCGTTGCGCCGTCTTGAGCTTGGTCCGGGCCTGTTCGTCCAGCCGGGCGACCAGTTGCTTGTAAACGTCGTTGAGCTTCGCGTCCGCCGCTTCGAATTCCTTCAGGGACTGCTGGTTCATCTCGCTCTGGCTCTGGGCGCGTCCCACGGGAGGCCAGGCGAGGGTGAGGACAGCCAGGAGGCAGGCCAGGAACAGGGTTTTAGAAGAGTTCATCGTTCTGTCGGGTTGATGGTCATTCCGCATCCGGGTTGATCAACATATACCCCACCGCCCGCACCGTGCGAATGAAGCGCGGGTTCTTCGGGTCGTCGCCCAACTTGCGGCGCAAGGACCAGATGTGCACGTCAATCGAACGGTCCAGGCCATCGTACATCCGTTCGCCCAGCGTTTCGATTAGGTGCTCGCGCGTCCGCACCCGGCCCCGGGCGCGCGCGAGGCTTTCCAGCAGGCCAAACTCCAGCGCCGTGAGCTTGAGCGCTTCGCCGTCGAGCGTCACCGAGCGCGCTTCCGGGCTGATCCGCAGCGGCCCCACGACGACCTCCTCCTCCGGCGGGCGCGACGGGGTGCCTGCCGCCGTTGCCGGGGGCTTGGCGGGGACGGCCGTTCCCTCATCCGACGCCGGGTTCTTCGCCGCCATCCGACGCGTCACCGCTCGCAGCCGCGCCAGCAGCTCGCGCGAGGAAAATGTTTTGGGCAGATAGTCGTCCGCGCCCATCTCCAAGCCCACGATGCGGTCGGTTTCCTCCCCGCGCGCGGTCAGCATCAGCACGGGCACGTCCGACACGCGCCGGATGCGGTGCAGCACCTCGAAGCCGTCCGCGCCCGGGAGCATCACGTCGAGGATCACCGCGTCGAAGCGCTCCGCCAGCGCGCGCGCCGCCCCGCCCGGGCCGTCGTGGACCAGCGCCACCTCGTAGCCCAACGGCGCGAGGTATTCGCGGATCAACTCCCCGAGTTCCCGGTCGTCGTCGATGACAAGCACTTTCATTTCTTAACGAGGTCTTAACAATTTTCTCCGCCCGGATAAACCTCTTCTTAACAATGGTCCCGTAAGGTCTTGTCGTGGTCCCCGCGACCGCGGGGCGTTGGCGACACTCTCCGACACTACTCCCATTCATATGCACCTGTTCAAGCCCACCTTCTGCGCCGCTGCCTTGGCGGCCGGTCTGCTCCTGCCTTCTTTCCGCGCTTCCGCCCAAGATGACGCGCCCCCGCCCGCGGGCTCGCCTTCCGTCTCGGCCCCCGGCGGCCCCGGCGGCATGGAGCAATTCCGCCAACGCATGAACGAGCGGCTGAAAACCGCGCTCAAGGCCAACGACGATGAATGGGGCATCATCGAGCCGCTGCTCACCAAGGTGCAGGACAAGCAGCGCGACGTGCTGACGACGCGCTTCGGCGGCATGATGCGCGCCGGTGGCGGCGGTCCCGCTGGCGAGCGCCGCCGCCCGGCCGACGCCAACGCGCAGGGCGGCGGTGCCC